>JADLAB010000454.1 GCA_020848455.1 Polyangiaceae bacterium | reverse complement strand
CTGCAGCGGTACGCCCGGCCCGTGCGAGGCGCCGCCGGCGTGCGACCCGGTCCTCGGCTGCGTCATGCCCCCGCAGCCCAACGGCACGCCCTGCGACGACGCGAACGTCTGCACGACCGGCGACCAGTGCCAGGCCGGCAGCTGCGCCGCGGGCGCGCCCGTCGTCTGCACCGCGAGCGACCTCTGCCACGCGCCCGGTGTCTGTGACCCGGTGACGGGCTGCTCGGATCCCCCCGTCCCCGACGGTTCGGTCCTCTGCGCCGACGGCGACCCCTGCACGTCGTTCGACGCGTGCGTCGCGGGCGCTTGCCAGGGCGAGCCGAACCTCTGCGGCTGCGAGCCCGGGACCGACTGCGACCCGAGCGCCTACGCCTACGACGCGTCGTGGGATTGCGGGTCGTGGTGCTACGCCGACGTGGCCCACGGTCCCTTCGACGACTTCGCCCTCGGCACCCTCACCGACGGCGTCACGGGCACGGGCGACTTCGTGGCGGATTGCAGCGGCGACCCGCAGTGCAATGGCGTCTGGTCGGGCTTCCGCTACCGCGACGTCGAGGTCGTCTTCCGCTTCCCCAGCACGCGGACCTTCACGAAGCTCACCGTCGGGATCAACAACGCGCAGGCCGGCGGCATCGGCGCGCCGCCGCGTATGGAGGTCGCGTTCAGCACCGGCGGCAAGAGCTTCGGGTCCGCCGCGGTCTTCGACGGTCCGAGCGGGCCGGCCGCGAAGGTCCCCGTCGGCACGCGCGGCAACTTCGTGGCCGACATCCAGGGCCACGAGGGCCTCGCCGTGCGCGTCCGGCTGCAGAACAACCCCAACGAGTGGACGTTCATCGACGAGGTGAGCTTCGCCGACCCGTGCACGACCGGGGGCACCTGCGACCAGTACGGTCTCTGCGGCTTCGTGCCCGTCCCCGACGGCACGCCCTGCGGCGGCGGCGACTTCTGCCACGCCGGCGTCTGCAGCCAGTGCTCGCTCCAGGGCCTCGACGACTGCGACGGCACCTGCCTCGACGTGTCGTCGAACGACGTACTGAACTGCGGGGCGTGCGGCAACGCCTGCGTGGGCGCCTACTTCGGCACCGAGTGGCGCGGCGACAGCTGCATCGACGGCAACTGCTCGGGGTGCGCCACGCAGATGGAGACGATCTGCGGCCAATACGGCTGCTTCGACTACCCGCTGATCGACTGCGGCGACGGCGTGTGCCACTCGCAGAGCACCTTCGGGACGGACGTCGAGAACTGCGGCTGGGTCGGCGCCGGCTACGCCGCCTGCGGCAACGCCTGCGACCCCGGCGACGAGTGCTTCGGCCAGCTGGGATGCACGACCTGCTACCAGACGGGCCTCGGCGTCACCCAGACCTTCTGGGGCGATCCGGTGAACGGCGCGAGCCTCGTCTACTGTCAGGGCGCCGGCCGGTGCGTCGAGCTCGAGACCGGTCGCTACGCGCTCATGGGCGGCGACACCCTGTTCGACGGCCAGGGCCAGTACGGCTGCGGCAGCTGCAACACCTTCTGCCCCGCGGGCCAGACGTGCATCGACGGCGTGTGCGGCACCTGCGGCGGCAACTACCACGTCTGCGGCGGCGTGTGCGTCTCGGCCTACGACGACAACCACTGCGGCTTCGACTGGCAGGCGGGCTCGTGCACGAACGTCTGTGGCCCGGGGAACCGTTGCCACGGCGCGACTGGCTGCTCGAGCTGCGGCTCGCTCGGCATGATCGACTGCGGCGACCCCTACGGCACGCCGAGCTGCGTCGACCCCCAGACGGATCTCGGCAACTGCGGCGGCTGCGGGCAGGTCTGCAACGGCACCTGTAACGCTGGCGTCTGCTGGGAGTGTGACGGCGACGCGCAGTGCGCGGCGGGGACGTACTGCGACGGCGGCACACACCTCTGCGCACCGCTGAAGGGGGCGGGCACGCTGTGTGCGCGCGACGGGGAGTGCGCACTCGGCTACGTCGTGGTTCCCGGCGTCCCCCTCAACGTCAACCCTACGCAGGGGCTCTGTCGAGTGGACCCCTTCGACAACCAGACGCGCTGCGTGCAGTGCGAGTCGGGCGGGCCCCTCGGCCTCACGAACCCGTGCCCCGGGGGGCAGTTCTGCCACGACATCGGAAGCGGCACCGACGGCGACCCCCTCACGACCAGCCTGTACGACTCGTTCTGCTTTCCGCAGCGCAAGATCATGTCTTCTTGCGAATTCGCCGAGCAGTGCGAGAGCGGCCTCTGTGGCGAGCGCATCGACGAGGCGTGTACCGTCCAGGGCTATTGCGGCAACCGCTGCTGGCCCTGCAACATCAGCGACTGGGTCAACCAACTCGGGACCAACGGCAGACCGAGCGACCACTGCGACATCGGTCACCCCGGCTACGCCTGCCGCGCCTACAACTACGACTACGAGTGGGGTGTGACCGGCAACAGCCCGCCCGCGACCTTCCCCCCCGACGCCAGCGGCTGCGGCCTCCGCAAGAGCTACGACGAGGCCTGCAACGTGTACGACTCGTCCCTGCAGTGCGCGAGCGGCCTCTGCGCCGGGCCGCTGCTCTTCAGCGCCTGCGACTGCACCAGCGACAGCCACTGCCCGCAGGGGCGGCACTGCTCGGGCGGCGCCTGCGTGGACTGCACGAACGACAGCCACTGCTCCGGCCGCGGCGTGCTCCACCTCTGCGTCGCGGGGGGGTGCATCTGATCTCTGGCCACTGAAGCTCCCCCGACGCTCGACCTCGCTGCCGGCGCCCGCCGGCTCCTCAGATGTGTGTCGGTATGGCAGCAAGCGCCATCGGGCGTGTCACGCGCGGATCTCACTCCGCGGTCATGAGGTAGTGGTAGTCCTCGGCCAGCAGCGGGACGCCGTTCGCGTCGACGGGGATCTCGGCGTCGTGGGCCATCGACAGGTGGTACTTCGTGCCGCCGCCCTGGGACGGGAGATCCGACTGCAGGGCGTGCGAGCCCGTGCAGTAGCTCGGCGAGGCGTGCGCCGCGTCGGCGTAGCCGCCGAACGCCACGAGCCCGTAGGTCTCGAGCGTGAGCGTGTCCTCCGCGGGCTCGTCGAGCAGGTGCATCACGCCCCAGGTGCGCGCGGCGGGCGTGGCGCGCGGCTCGGTGCACCAGGGCATCATCAGCGACTGGCCGTTGGAGTCGTAGAAGTCGCAGCCGCCCGCGAACAGGACGTTGCGCGCCAGCGACTCCCGCGAGCCGATGTAGCCCGCCATGATGGCGCCCTGGGAGAAGCCGGCCACGACGATGCTCGACCAGACGGGCCCGCCGGCATCGTAGAAGCGATCGGCGCCGGCATTCGGGTAGTGTGCGTCCGCGTACTGCAGCAGGCGCACGAGGCGACCGGCGATCGAGTTCGGCTCGTCGCCAGGGTAGGCGGCCGTCACGTCCTCGCCGTACACCTTCTCGTGGACGACGCCTTGGCGGCAGGCCACGAGCTCCTGCTCCGTGGTCGCGACCGCCTGGCACAGCGTCGGGTGGGTGGCCGACTCATAGGCGAGCGTCACGACCGGGTAGCCGGCCCGCGCCGCGAGCCGCGCGACGAGGTCGAAGCCCTGGGCCAGGTTGTCCGTGCCGGGCAGCATGACGAACAGCTCGTCGCGGGGGACGACCGCCGGGTCGTTCGGCAAGTAGAGCTGGTGCAGCGATTGTGGGTAGGCGTCCGACGCCGGGTCGATGGCGCTCGGCGCCAACTCGACGTGGATCACGTCGAAGGGCTGCGTGTAGTCGGGCACTTCGAACGTGCGGATCGTGGGGTCGCAGCTCGTCGTGGTGGTCGAGCTCGTCGTGGTGGTGGAGCTCGTCGTGGTGGTCGAGCTCGTCGTGGTCTGCGCGCCGGCGCCGGAGGAGTCCGACCCGCCGCAGGCGGCGAGCAGGAGCGACAGCGAGGGGAGAACGGCTCGATGCATCCGCCCAGGCTGTCACAGCGCGCCCCGGCGCCGCAAGGTCGCAGACGCGAGCGCTCGAACCCGGCATCGGCCTGGCTCGAGCGCTACGCTCACGGCAGCCTTGTTCCCCGACAGGGCCGTGCGCTCGTATCAGCGCGCAGCGCCGACGATCTCGCCGCGCCACAGGCGATCGAGCATGTCCCGCCAGGGCAGGATGTCGATGCCGTCGACGGTGCGCGCCGCCGGCTCGAAGCACACGACGATCTTCTTCGCCAGACGGACCTCCTCGTCGAGCGCCCGCAGCCCCTTGAGGTCGGCCGGTGCGACCGAGCGGGTGGTCTTGCACTCGATGCCGACCTCGCCGTCGACGACGAAGTCGACCTCGAAGCCGCTCGTCGAGCGCCAGTAGCGGAGCTCGCCGTCACCGCGGTAGTCGAGGAACGTCGCGAGCTCGTGGTGGATGTAGGCTTCGAACGCCTCCCCGAAGAGCGGCGTTCGCTCGGGGATCTCGCGGACGCCGCGCAGCAGGTTCACCACGCCGAGGTCGAAGAAGAAGAACTTCGCGCTCGCCACGGCCTTGCGCGAGCGCGTGCGGCGAAAGGGCTCGAGGTCCGAGCCGAGCAGCGTGTCGCGCAGGATCTGGTAGTAGTTCTGCACGGTGCTGCGCTTGACCTCGGCGTCGTTGGCGATGTTCTGGTAGTTCAGCACGCGGCCGTTCGAGGCGGCGGCGGTCTCGAGGAAGCGGCCGAAGCTCGGGATGCTGCGCGTCACCGCCTCCGCCGCGATCTCCTCGCGCAGGTAGTCACCGACGTAGGCCTTCAAATCCTCGCGCGGCTCGTCGGAGAGGTAGATCGACGGGAGCGAACCGACCGTGAGCGCGCGCGCGAGCTCGAAGCGCACGCCGAGCTCGGCCCTCACGAAGGGGTGCAGGCGCCGGGAGCGCGCGCGCCCGCCGAGCAGGTTCGTCCCGCCCCGCCGCAGCTTGCGCGCGCTCGAGCCCGTGAGGACGAAGCGCAGGTCGCGCCGCGCTTCGATCGCCCGGTGCACCTCGTTGAGGAGCGCTGGCACGCGCTGAATCTCGTCGATCACGACCACGCCGCGCGCAGGCAAGCGCTCGGCGAGCCGCCCCGGTCGAACCGTGAGAGCGAGGTACTGCTCCTCGTCGAGCAGGTCGATGCGCAGCGCGTCGGGGAACTGAGCGGCGAGCCACGAGGTCTTGCCGGTTTGGCGCGGGCCGAAGAGGAAGCACGAGCGCTTGGCGACGAGCGTGCGGAGGTCGAGCGCGCGCGGCAGGAACGTCACGCCCCGACCCTAGCACGTGCCAGGCTAGTTGGCGCAATTCGACGAAATTCGCCAAGAGCGGTGGCATCCATCGGACCGAGGGCGGCTGGCCGTTGGAGTCGTAGAAGTCGCAGCCGCCCGCGAACAGGACGTTGCGCGCCAGCGACTCCCGCGATCCGATGTAGCCCGCCATCATGGCGCCCTGGGAGAAGCCGGCCACGACGATGCTCGACCAGACGGGCCCGCCGGCATCGTAGAAGCGACCGGCGCCGGCGTTCGGGGCCGACGGGCCGACACGGCGCACGCGGTGGCCCGCGGCGACGCCACGTGCGAGACTCGCGAGTCGTGCCTCGGGGCGGCGTTCGACGGCGGGCGCCACGACGCTGGCACGGCTCACCCGGCACGATGTCGCTCCCTCGTCCTTCAGTCCCCGGCTCCTCGACGCTCACGGAGCTCGCGCCGTCGACGAGCGAGGGCCCCAAGGGCGCGCTCGACTTCTACGTGGGCCAGACCATCGGCGGGCGCTACCAGATCCTTCGACTGCTCGGGCACGGGGGCATGGGGTGGGTGTTCCTCGGTCGGCACGCGGTGATGGGCAAGCTGGTCGCGGTGAAGGTCGTCGACTCCTCGCACGTGACGGAGCGCGACGGGACCAACCGGCTGTTCCGCGAAGCGCAGGCGGCGGCGGCCACCGGCCACCCCCACATCATCGACGTCCAGGATGTCGGCGTCACGCCGCGGGGCGACCCCTACCTGGTGATGGAGCACCTGGAGGGCGAGGATCTGGCGACGTTGCTGAAGCGCGTGGGGCCGCTGTCGCTGGCGGCCGCGTGCGCGGTGTTCGATCCCATCGTGTCGGCGCTCCAGGCGGCTCACAAGAAAGGCATCGTCCATCGCGATCTGAAGCCATCGAACATCTTCCTGGTGCGACGCCCGGACAGCCCCACGACGGTGAAGCTGATCGACTTCGGGATCTCGAAGTTCGTCGGGCCCGATCACGACCGGATCACCGTCACCGGCGCCGTGCTGGGCACGCCCGCCTACATGTCCCCCGAGCAGGCGCGAGGCGACCAGCACGTCGACCAACGCAGCGATCTGTATGCCGTGGGGGTGATGTTCTTTCAGATCCTCACCGGCACGTTGCCGTTCCAAGGCGCCAATTACAACGACCTCATCTACAAGATCATCCACGATCCGCCTGCGGTGCCCGACGACGCGGCGGCGCTGCTCGACGAGGCCCGGCCGCTGGTGGAGCGGGCCATGTCCAAGGACCCCGCCGACCGCTACCAGACGGCGTCGGCGCTGCTGCAGGACATTCGCGCGCTGGAGGCGTGGTGCGAGCGCACGGAGGCGCTCGAGGCGCTCGGCGTGAGCGTCGAAGGAGCGCCCCTCGCCAGCTGGAGCCCGGCGGACTCCGCTCGGACCACCGCGAGCGCCGGTGTCGACAGGGGAAAGTCGCCGTTGGTCGACACGATGTTCGACGCCGAGGACCAGGCGACCCGCGTCGAGGGCGTGCGCCCGGCCCACCGATCCACGAGCCACGACGGGCGTCGACCCGTGGTGGCGTGGGCCGCCGCCGCGATCGCGGTGGCGGCCGTGGCGGGTTGGGTGGGCTGGGCCGCGTCGAGCAGCCCAGCGGCGCCCTCCGAAGAGCCGTCCGCGCGGGCGGCGTCCCCGACCAGCGTGCGGATCACCCTCGAAGGGACGCCCGTGGGGGCCGCCGTCTACTGCGACGAGGTGCTGGTCGCAGCGAATCCACTCCGGATCGAGGCGGGCGACGAGCCGGCGACCATCCGCGTCGAGATGGCGGGCTTCCAGTCTTTCACGACGACCGTGGTGCCCTCCGCCGACACCACCGTCACCGTGCGCATGATCCCCGTCGCCAAGCCTGCGCCCGCCACGGCGAGCTCCCCTGCGTCCTCCACCACGCCGGTCGAGGCTCCCCCGAGCGCCAGTCGCACGAGCTCGCCGGTCCCCGGGAGCGCTTCTCCGCAGCCCGGCGGAGAGCTCAAGAAGGGGGGGCGCAACACGCTCTACACGGAGGAGTTCGACTGAAGCGGCTGCACCGCGGCTCGCCCACCGTCCGGGCGACGCCCTCGCTCGCCTTGTGGCGACCGAGCGGCTCTGACACTCTATCGTCTTTCGCAAGCGCGAACACCGCGACCTGCGAGCAGCTCAGATGGCCCCTCGGACGCAACGGCTCCTCCGCTCGACGCTCGCGCCGCGCCCGCGCAGGTGGGCGCTGACCGTCTTCGCTTGCGTGAGTCTCATCGCCAGCGGCGCCCTGGCTGACGACAAGGAAGAGGCGGAGCGGCACTTCCGGGCGGGTGTGTCCCTGCAGAAGGTGGACGACTTCGACGCCGCCATCGCCGCGTTCGAGTCGTCGCTGCGCCTGTATCCGACGAAGGGGGCGCTGTTCAACCTGGCCAACTGCCTGCGCGCGATCCACCGCTACGGCGAGGCGATGAAGGCGCTGGAGCGGCTGGAAGCGGGCTTCGGCGACGTGCTCGACGACGACATGCGCGCCGCCGTCGACCGGCAGCTCGACGAGCTCCAGAACCTCACCGCCTACCTGACGCTGGAGGTGGTGCCGGCCGACGCGCTCGTGTCGATCGATGGGGCGATCGTCGGCGTCGAAGCCCGGGCAGAGAAGCTGTACCTCAGCCCCGGGGTCCACGTGGTGACCGCACGGCTTTCGGGCTTCGAGACCGCGGAGCTGGAGCTCGAGCTCGCGCCGCGCGAGCACTCGGAGCGCACCATCACGCTACGAGAGGAGGTGGCGGCGCCGCCCCCCGCTCCGACACCACCTCCACCCCCGCCCGTCGTCGTTCTGCCGCCGTCCCCCCCACCGGCGCCGCTCCCCCCTCCCGAGACACCTCCGGTCTGGCCCGCGCTGGGGTGGACAGCCACCGCGACGGGCGCCGCGCTGCTCGTCGCTGGCGTGACCACGGGCGCGTGGGCGCTGTCTTTGGACGGCACGCTCGCCGAGGCCTGCGGGGACGGCATGTGCCCGTTCGACCGCGGAGACGACCTCCGCCGGCTCGACGCCCTCACGACGGCCACCGACGCGCTCCTGGTCGTCGGGGCGGGGCTCGGCGTCGCGGGCGTGGTGGTGTTGGTCGTCGACTCGGGCGCCTCGGGCGACGCCGGGTCGACCGTGGGGCTCGCCGTCGGGCCCGGGGTCGTGGGCGCTCGTCTCGAGGGGAGGTTCTGATGCGCGCATCACCATTCGCCATGGCTGCGCTGCTCGTGGCTGGCTGCGAGGCCTTCGTGGGCGACTACCAGCTGCTGCCCGAGGTCGAGCCCGTGAGCTCGGGCCATTTGTGCGCCATCGAACGCGATCGCTTCGTCTTTGCCCTCGACCTGGGATCGACCACGGCGCAGCCCGACCTGGAGACTTATTACGAGCTCGCCAACGTGGACCTCATCTCCTACTTGACCGCCATCGCAGAGGAGAACGCCCAAGGTACGACGACGCACCGAAGGGTGACGTACTTGATGGGCGCGGCTGGCGTGGGCAAGTCGTTCGCGACCCGAAACGTCCTCGACGGTTTCGCCCCCGCGGACCAATGCGAGATCAAGCTCTCGGATCTCTTCTATGGCGACGCGGCGCTGCTCGATTTCGAGGTCGTGCCGGCGAACGACCTCGAGGCGGGCGACGGACTGGCGTTCAATGAGCTGCCGTCGATGGCCGATCCGGCGACGCTGCAGCTGAGTCAGCTGTTCGACGCTGCGGGCTGCGCCGCCGGCGCGACGCTCGAGCCGCTCGTGATCATCGACGACCTCGACGAGGTTCACGACGAGGTCGCCACCATGATCCTCCGGAGAGTGGACGAGTTCATTCTCGCGGGAGCGCCGGGGGCGGGGGCATTCGTCCACTTCCTCGTCGTCGGTCGCCCGGAGGGGTTCTCGGATTGGCTGACCGATCCCCACCGAACCGAGGAAAACAACGCCATCCTCGACATGTTCACGCTCGCGGCGCCCCGCTACCAAACGGCCGGCGACCTCGACTTCCGCGTGCGCGGCTACCTCGACTTCTCGAACCAGCTCGCCGACCTCGAGGCGACCGGGGGGGTCGTGCCGTATGTCGAGGCCGTCATCGACGGTGTCGAGAAGAACCCCTTCCTCACGTACTCGATGGGGAACCTGGCCGTGGGCAACGTCGCGATCGAGCACACTCGACCCGGCACCGACACCTCCGAGCAGGTCCTCAAGCCGGCGCTGTTCGACGACGTCTTGCAGCGTGCCGGAAGCAGCCACGGCCGGCCCGAGGCGGGCGACGCGCTCGGCCCCGCGTACCTACGGCTGCTCGAGGACATCGCCGCGCGCTACGTCGACGTCGACGACGACGGGGGCTTCTCGGTCCCGTCGGAGGACCGGCAGCCGGTGTTCGACGCAGACGGCACCGCCCTCGGCGAGGTCCAGGTGCGGCAGGCACTGAACCACGCGGGCGTCGCGTATCTCCTGTCGGTGAACGCCCTCAGCGCGCGCTATCGGTTCGACCCGTTCTGGCTCCACGCGCACCTCGTCGAGCGCTTCAATCAGCGGACCGTGCCGAACTACACGTACCGCACGTGCGAGTAGCCCCCACCGGTGCGCGTGGCGTGACGGCCGAGCGCATGCCCGAGCCTCCGCCCGAGGGCGAGCCCCTGCGCCTGGCACCGGACTCGTCGCGGGCAGCTGGAAGGTCGTGCGCGAGGTGGTCGGCGGCGAGCCATGCGCGCTCGAGCCCTTCGAAGCGATCGAGCTGCCGCTCGGGCGGCTGTGGCTGCCCGGCGAGGGGCGCTAGCTCG
>JADLAB010000453.1 GCA_020848455.1 Polyangiaceae bacterium | reverse complement strand
TGCAGGACGAAGACGTCGCGCCGCCCGCTGCCGCCCCAGTTGCTGGTGAAGGCGACGCGGCAGCCGTCGCGGCTGACGTTGGCGCGGGGCGCGTCCTCGTAGCTGTTCATGACCGAGCGATGATGCGCCAGGCGGTACACGCTGCCGCTGCCGTCCGTCGCCACGGCGATGATCTCGTTGTGGAAGAGGCCCGTCGAGTGCGAGCCGTAGAGGCTCACGTAGGCGTGGGCGTCGCCGTCGACCAAGAGCGAGGTGTGCATGGCCTGGGACCAGTCGCTGCCGTACGAGAGCAGGGTCTGCACGTCGTGCGGCGTGGCGAGGCTCCGGTACGTGACCCGGTTCAGCCAGTTGTCGTTGCCGACCATGATGCCGACGCCCGAGTCGCCGTGGGCCGGCGCGTAGTCGGGGCCGTTGTCGGTGAGGTCGACCATGGTGCCGTGCACGAGGTCCGCCACGCGCACCTGGATGGTGCCGGCGCCCTGCAGGCCGGTCTGCACGGTGAGGAAGTTGCCGCTCTTGTCGATCTGCACCTCGTCGAGCGAGCTCGACTCGTGGATCAGCATCGTGTCCGTGTCGCGCTGCCACGCGGCGTACCCGACGAAGGCCCAGGACGTGTCCTCGACCGTGAAGGCGAACACGTTGTCGTCGATGCTGCGGCTCATCTGCCAGAGGTAGCCGGGGGGCAGCACGCCGGCGAAGCTCTTCACGAGCGTCCAGGCGTGCGTCGCCACGTTGTAGGCCCAGATCCGCTGCCCCTCGTGGGCGTAGATCACGTTCGGGTCGATGCCGCTCCAGATGGCGTCCTCGGCGCTCGGCATGCCTCCGCCCGGGGGCGCGGAGGCGAACAGGGGCTCGGAGGCGCCGAGCACCAGGTCGACCGGATCGATGGCGAAGAGCTTGGCGCCGGACGAGCACGTCGCCTGCAGGCGCGTGCTGTCGACGTTGAACGAGGGCCAGTACGAGTAGGCGATGGAGCAGTTGCTGCCGTCCGCGGAGTCGGTCACGCGCAGGATCTCGGTGCCGAAGGTCGGGTCGAACAGGGTGCCGCCGGCCGCAGGCAGCGCCGGCAAGGCGGGCTCCGCGTAGATGGCGGTGCCCTCGATGAGCGACAGGGCCGCGGGGTCGCAGACCCCGGCGCTGCCACCGCTGCCGGTCCCGCTGCTGGTCGTGCTCGTGCTCGTGCTCGTGCTCGTCGAGGTCGACGAGGTGGTCGAGGTCGACGAGGTGGTCGAGGTCGACGAGGTGGTCGAGGTCGACGAGGTGGTCGAGGTCGACGAGGTGGTGGTGGTGCCGCCGCTGCCACCCGTGCCGTGACCGTGGAGATGGCTGCTCGGAAGGCCGCTGCGCTTCTCCGGCGACAGGTCGACGTCGCTCTGGTCGGCCGCACCGCTGTCGAAGCAGCCCGCGGAAAAGACGCTCGCGAGCACGCCCAGAGCCACCAGCTGGGCGCCCCGCCGCGCTCGCCGCGGCAGCCCGCTGCTTCGCCCCGCCTCGTACCGTCCCTTGCTCCAACCAGCCTGCTCGAGTTTCCGTTGCGTCATGGGCAAGCGCTAAAGCAAGCGCAATGCCGACATTAAAATTTAATAATTACGGATATTTGCAATCGCAGCTGTCACCCGGCGGGAGACATCCGTCGCCGCGGGGGCGACGCTCGCGGGTCGGGCCGACACCCGATCCCGCGTAGAGGATCATCCTCGCTGGCCGACCCGGGTATGCCGGAATGCCCCCTGCGTGGCGAGCGGGTACCTTGGGGGTAGCGGCGGACGGCATCCCCGCGCCAGCGCCTCGCGCGGGCGCCCCGGATGTTCCGGACCGCGGGCGTCGCGGCGAGCGACGGGGGCGAAGCCTGCCCGAGTCCGGGCGAGGGGCCTGAGATGTGCGGCATTGCTGGCATCATGAGTCTCGACGGGACGCCCGTCTCCGCCACGGACCTCGGCTCCATGTGCGCCGCGATGCGGCACCGCGGACCCGACGACGAGGGCATCCACGTCGACGGCGAGGTCGGCCTCGGGATGCGCCGGCTCAGCATCATCGATCTCGCCGGCGGCCATCAGCCGATCTGCAACGAGGACGGCCGCGTGTGGGCCGTGCTCAACGGGGAGATCTACAACTACCGCGAGCTACGCGCGGACCTCGAGCGCCGCGGCCACCGCTTCGCCACCGCCAGCGACACCGAGACCATCGTCCACCTCTACGAGGACGAGGGCCGTCGCTGCGTGGAGCGCCTGCGCGGGATGTTCGCCTTCGCCGTGTGGGACGCGCCGAAGCGGACGCTGCTCGTCGCGCGCGACCGGCTGGGCATCAAGCCCCTCTACTTCGCCTCCACCGGAGCGCGCCTGTGCTTCGCCTCCGAGCTCAAGGCGCTCTGTGCGCTCCGCGACATCCCGCGCCGTGTCGACCCCGCCGCGCTGAACCACCTGCTCGCCTTCCTCACCACGCCCGCCGACCGCAGCATTCTGGCCGGCGTCCGCAAGCTCGAGCCGGCCCACCTCTTCGTGGCCGAGCCCGGACGTGCGCCGCGCATCGAGCGCTACTGGGACGTCCACTTCGCGCCCGACACGCGCTCCTCGCCCGCGGAGCTCGAGGCCGAGCTCGTGCACCGGCTCGAGGAAGCGACGCGCATGCACATGGTGAGCGACGTGCCCGTGGGCGCCTTCCTCAGCGGCGGCATCGACTCGAGCACGGTGGTCGCCATGATGGCGCGCGCCAGCAGCCGGCCCGTCAAGACGTTCAGCGTGGGCTTCGCCGAGCCCGACTTCGACGAGCTCGGCTACGCCCGCCTGGTCGCGCGAGCCTTCGGCACCGAGCATCACGAGATGGTGCTCGAGCCCGACGTGTTGCCGTCGCTCGAGGACCTCGTGTGGCACCTCGACGAGCCCTTCGGGGACTCGTCGGCCATCCCGACCTACCTCGTGTCGAAGATGGCGGGCGCGGAGGTGCGCGTGGTCCTCTCGGGCGATGGCGGCGACGAGCTCTTCGCCGGCTACGAGCGCTACCTCGTCGAGAAGCGCGAGCGCCGCTTCGACCCGCTGCCGCGCGCGGTGCATCGCCTCTCGGGGCAGGTCTCGGCCGCGCTGCCGTCCTGGGCGCGGGGACGCCGCCTGCTCGGGCACCACGCCCTCGTGGGCAGCGAGCGCTACCTCGACGCCGGGACGCTGTTCTCGCTCCGCGAGCGGCGGCGGCTGATCGGCAGCGACCTCGTCGCCACGCTCGACGCCGACGAGCCCGCGCGCCTCGCGACGGCCCTCATGCGGCCGGGGGCGCACTGGCTGTCCGCGCTGCAGGAGTTCGATCTGCACGCCTACCTGCCCCTCGACATCCTCACCAAGGTCGACCGCATGAGCATGGCGCACTCGATCGAGGCGCGCGTGCCGCTGCTCGACCACGAGCTCGTCGAGCTCTGCGCCCGCATTCCGCCTTCCCTGCAGCTGCGCGGCACGACCAGCAAGTACCTGTTGAAGCGCGCCATGCGCGGCGTCCTGCCCGAGTCGATCCTGCGGCGCCCGAAGCAGGGCTTCGCGGTCCCGCTCGGGCGCTGGTTCCGCGGCAAGCTCCACGACGTCGCGCGCGACGTGCTGCTGTGCGACACCGCGCGGCAGCGCGGCTTCCTCGAGCCCGACGCCGTGCGCGAGGTTCTCGACGCACCGCTGCGCGGGCGCGACCTCGATCTGCACACCTGGACGTTGCTCGACTTCGAGCTCTGGTGCCGACAGTACCTCGACGGCGCGGGTCGGGCGCCGAGCCACGCGGCCACCCCGGCCGTCACCCTCCCGGCGAGCGCATGAGCCACCGACCGACGATCGCGCTCCTCGCGCCGAGCTCCGACATCCTCGGAGGGCAGTCGGTGCAGGCGGCCACCCTTTGCCGCGCGCTCCGCGCCGACGGCTGGCGCGTCGACTTCGTACCGGTCAATCCGCGCTTCCCGCGCGGGCTCGGCTGGCTGCGCCGCATCCCCTACGCCCGGACGGTGCTCAACGAGGCGCTCTACGCGGCCGCGTGCCGCGCCATTCGTCGCGCCGACGTGGTCCACATCTTCACGGCCTCGTACCTCTCGTTCCTGCTCGTCGCCGCGCCGGCGTTGCTCGCGGCGCGGCGCTTCGGCAAGCGCACGATCCTCAACTACCACAGCGGCGAGGCCGACGATCACCTGCGCCGCTACGGGCCGCTCGTGCACCCGTGGCTCCGGCTCGCCGACACGATCGTCGTGCCCTCGGCGTACCTCGAGCGGGTCTTCGCGCGCCACGGTCACGTGGCCGAGGTCGTTCCCAATGCCATCGACGTCGAGCGCTTCCGGTTTCGCGAGCGCTCGACCCTGCGGCCGGTGTGCCTGTCGAACCGCAACCTCGAGCCGCACTACCGCGTCGCGGACATCGTCGCGGCGCACGCGCTCGTGTGCCGCGCCCACCGCGACGCCGAGCTCGTCATCGCGGGCACCGGCAGCGAGCGGGAGCGGCTGGCGAGCCTCGCGAGCAGCCTGCCACCCGGCGCGGCGCGCTTCGTCGGGCGCGTGGAGCCCGAGCGCATGCCGGCCCTCTACGACTCGTGCGACGTGTTCGTCAACGCCTCGGTGGTCGACAACCAGCCGCTGTCCATCCTCGAGTCCTTCGCCGCGGGGCTGCCGGTCGTCACGACCGCCACCGGCGACATCGAGGCGATGGTGCGGCACGGCGACACGGGCTTGCTCGTGCCGCCGCGGCAGCCGGGCGCGCTCGCCGGCGCCGTCGAGTCGCTGCTCGCCGACCCGGTCCGCGCGCGCGCCATCGCCCGGCGTGCGCGCGCCGAGGTCGAGCGCTACCGCTGGCCCGCGGTGCGGCAGCGCTGGGAAGCGGTCTATGCCGGAGGTGCGGGGTGAGGCTCGAGAGGCTCATGACGATGGGTCCGGCCGAGCTCGCCGGACGCTCGCGCCAGGCGCTCTTCGGTGCGCTCGAGCGCGTGTCGGGCACCGATCTCGCGCTCCCGCTGCCGGACGCCTTCGTCGCGCGCTGGTGCCGGGCCGCTCGGCCGACCACGCGCTTCTTCCGCGGCGCGACCGACGCCGCGACGCCGCGCGTTCTCGCCGCGCTCCTGCCCGAGGCTCGTGCGGCCATCCTCGAGGCCGCCGAGGAGCTCCTCGCCGGTCGCTTCGCGCTGCTCGGGTACCGCGACCTCGACTTCGGCCGGCCCGTCGACTGGCACCTCGACGCGGTCTCGGGCCGGCGCGCGCCGCGCCGGCACTTCACCCGGCTCGATCCGCTCGACGTGGCCGCGGTGGGCGACGTCAAGGTCATCTGGGAGCTCGGTCGGCACCAGTGGCTCGTCACGCTCGCCCAGGCCTATGCCTTCGAGCACGACGAGCGCTACGCCCGCGCGGCGCTCGACCACCTCGACGCCTGGATCGAGTCGAGCCCGCCCGGTCGAGGCATCCACTGGACGAGCAGCCTCGAGGTCGCGCTGCGCCTCGTGTCGTGGAGCTGGGTGCTCCACCTCCTGGCAGACTCGGCCGCCCTCGAGCGATCGCGCCGCGCGCGCATCGTGCGCCTGATGGCGGCGCAAGCCACGCACGTGGCGCGCTACCCGTCGCACTACTTCTCGCCGAACACCCACATCACCGGGGAGGCGCTCGGGCTCTACTACGGCGCGGCGTGCCTCGACGAGCTGCCGCGGGCGCGGCGCTGGCGTGCGGAGGCGGAGCGCGTCCTCGCGCGCGAGATCGACCGGCAGGTGCTGCCCGACGGCGCGCACTTCGAGCTGTCGCCGAGCTACGCGCGCTACACGGCCGAGACGTACCTGCACTGGCTGGTGCTCGCCGAGCGGCTCGGGCACCCGGTGCCGGACGGCGTGCGCGCGGGTCTCGTGCGCCTGCTCGACTTCCTGCTCGGTGTGGCGCTCCCCGACGGCTCGATGCCGGCGATGGGCGACGCCGACGGCGGCTGGCTCCTGCCGCTCGCGCGCCGCGGGCGCGACGATCTGCGGGGCGTGTTCGCCACGGCGGCTGCCGTGCTCGCGCGCCCCGACTACGCGTGGGCGGCCCGGGGCCTGCAGCCCGAGACGCTGTGGTTGCTCGGCCCGGAGGGCGCCGAGCGCTTCCGCGCGCTCCGTCCGGCGCCGCCCGCGACCTCCCCCACGCGCGTGTTCCGCGACGGCGGCGTGGCCGTCGTGCGCGACAGCTGGCGCGACGACGCGCACCAGCTCCTCTTCGACGTGGGGCCGCTCGGCTGTCCGGTGTCGAGCGGGCACGGCCACGCCGACCTGCTCGCGATCCAGGGTGCCTTCTTCGGTGCGCCGCTCATCGTCGACGCCGGCACCTACGGCTACGCCCGGGGGCCGTGGCGCGACGCCTTCCGCTCGAGCCAGTTCCACGCGACCGTGACCGTCGACGGCCTGTCGCAGGCCGAGCCGGCCGGCCCGTTCGCGTGGCGCGAGCGACCCCGGGCGCGGCTCGAGCGCTGGGAGTCCTCGCCCGGCCGGGTGCTCGTCTCGGCATCCCACGGGGCCTACCGGCGCCTCGCCGATCCGGTGGAGCACCGGCGCACGGTCCGCTTCGTCGCCCCCGATCGCTTCCTCATCGAGGACGTCCTCGAGGGCGCCGCGGAGCACCTCGTCGAGCTGCGCTTCCAGCTCGCCGCGGGCGCGCGGGTCGAGCGTCGAGGTCCCTGGCTCAGGATCGCGGTCGCGGACGGACGCGGCGTCGAGCTCAGGACCGCCGCGCGGGTCCCGCTCGCGCTCGCGCTCCACGAGGCAGAGCAGGAGCCGCCGCTCGGCTGGGTGTCGCCCGACTACGGGCAGCGGCTCGCGGCGCCGCTCGTCGTCTACTCGGCGCGGGCACGGCTGCCGCTCCGCGTCTTTACCGTGCTGCGGCCCCGCAGGCGCTCGGCCGATGCCGCGGGGGAAGGGACCTGAGAGCCATGTGCGGCATCGCCGGCATCCTCGAGCTCGATCCGCGGGCGCAACCGAGCAGGGAGCGCCTGGTGCGCATGCGCGACGTCCTCACCCACCGGGGACCCGACGGCGCCGGCACGTGGCTCGAGGGACCCGTCGGCCTCGCGCACCGGCGCCTCGCCATCGTCGACGTCGCAGCCGGCGCCCAGCCGATGTCGAACGAGGACGGGCGCGTGTGGGTCGTGTTCAACGGCGAGATCTACAACCACGCCGCGCTGCGCCCGGAGCTCGAGCGCCGCGGCCACCGCTATCGCACGAGGAGCGACACCGAGACCATCGTCCACCTCTACGAGGAGCACGGTCCCCGCTGCGTGGAGCGACTCCAGGGCATGTTCGCCTTCGCCCTGTGGGACTGTGCCGCACAGCGGCTGCTGCTCGCGCGCGACCGGCTCGGCATCAAGCCGCTCTACTACGCGCTCACGGCCGACGAGCTCCTCTTCGCCTCGGAGGTCAAGGCCCTCGTCGCCGCCGGGGTCGGGGTCGCGCTCGCCGACGAGGTCCTGCCGGAGTTCCTCGCGAGCGGCTTCGTGGCGGGCGAGCAGACGCTGTTCCGCGGCGTGAACAAGCTCCTGCCCGGACGAATCCTCACCTGGACGCGTGCCGATGGCCTCCACGAGCAGCGCTACTGGCGGCCACCGACGCGGGCCGAGGCCCGGCCGACCCCGCCGCTCGCCGTCGCGGCACGCGACCTCCGCGCGCGCCTCGCGGCCTGCGTGAAGAGCCACCTCATGAGCGACGTGCCGCTCGGGGTGTTCCTCTCGGGAGGCCTCGACTCGACGGGTATCGCCGCGCTCGCGGCCCGCGAGGTGCCGGGCAAGCTCAACACCTTCTCCGTCGGCTTCGATGCGCCGGAGGGCAACGAGCTGTCCTTCGCGCGGCTCGCCGCCGACGCCATCGGCACCGAGCACCGCGAGGTCGTCGTGTCCCCGGCCGAGTTCAAGGCGACGCTTCCGCGGCTCGTGTGGCACGAGGACGAGCCGCTCGCCTTTCCTTCGAGCGTCCCGCTCTACTTCGTGTCGCGGCTGGCGCGGGACCACGTGAAGGTCGTGCTCACGGGCGAGGGCGCCGACGAGCTCTTCCTCGGCTACAACCGCTATCGCGTGACGGCGTGGAATCGGCGCCTCGGCGCGCTCTACTGGGGCGCCACGCCAGCCTGGCTGCGCGAGGCCGTCGCGCGCGCGGCTCCGGCCCTGAGCGGCCCGGGACGGCACTGGGGGCGGCGCAGCTTCCTCTCGCTCGAGCCGAGCCCGCGCAGCCTCTTCTGCGAGAACTTCGCGGTGTTTCCGACCGCGCAGCAACGGGAGCTGCTCGTCGACGGGCGCCTGCTCGCGGCGCGCGACCCGTTCGCCGCGTCGCTCGGAGCCTTCGCCGCCGCCGACGGTGACGAGCTCGACGCCATGAGCCGTGCCGACGTGGAGACCTACCTCGTCGAGCTGCTCATGAAGCAGGACCAGATGAGCATGGCGGCGTCGGTCGAGAGCCGGGTGCCCTTCCTCGACCACGAGCTCGTCGAGCACGCCATGCAGCTCCCGTCCGGGCTCAAGCTGCGCGGGCTGCGCACGAAGGCCGTCCTGCGCGCCGCGCTCGCCGACGTCGTGCCGCGCGCCATCCTCACGCGCCCCAAGTGGGGCTTTCCCGTGCCGCTGGCGCGCTGGATGCGCGGGCCGTTCCGACCGTTCGTGCACGAGCTCGTGCTGTCGCAGCGCGCGCGTGCCCGCGGCCTGTTCCACGACGCGGCCCTGCGGGCGCTCGTCGCCGAGCACGAGAGCGGACGGCGCGATCACAGCGCGCGGCTGTGGCTGCTCTCGGGCCTCGAGCTCTGGCACCGGCTGTTCGTGGACGGGGAGGCGCCCGCGCTCGTCGCCGAGCGCTCCTTCGCGGCGGCCGCCTGACGCCGCGTGTCCTGCGCGCCGCGCTGCGCTCCCACGCACCGGTCGGAGACGACACCCATGCGAATCCTGTGGATCAAGATAGGCGGCCTGTGGCCGGTCGACCGCGGCGGGCGGCGGCGGAGCTTCGAGACGGTGCGCGCCCTCGGCGAGCGGCACGAGCTGACCGTCGCCACGACGCACGTCGCCGACGACGACGTGGCCGGTCTGCGCGGCGCCCTGCCCGGGAGCGAGGTGCTCTCGTGGCCGTGGCAGATCCCGAAGCACGGCTCGGCCGGGTTCGCCCTCGCCCTCGGGCGCTCGTGGGCGTCGGAGCTGCCGGTCGACATCTGGCGTTGCGTGGTGCCGGGGCTTCGCCGCGAGGTGACGGCACGGCTGCGGCGCGGCGCGTGCGACGTGTGCGTGGTCGACTTCCTCGCGGCGGCGCCCAACGTATCGCTCCGCTCGACGCGTCCGCTCGTGCTCTTCTCCCACAACGTCGAGCACCAGATCTGGCGGCGCCTGGCCAAGGTCGAGACGCGCATGGTGCGGCGCGCGCTGCTCGAGGTCGAGTGGCGCAAGATGCGCCGCTACGAGGACCGCATCCTCGGCTCGGTGGCGCGCACCATCGCGGTGTCCGAGGCGGACCGGGCGATGTTCGCCAGCCGTGTGCCCGGCGCGAGCGTGTGCGCCGTGCCGACCGGCGTCGATCTGTCCTACTTCCGGTCGGAGGGCGCCTCCGAGGCGCCGGGCTCGATCGTCTTCGTGGGGGCCATGGACTGGTACCCGAACGAGGACGCCGTCGTCCACTTCGCCGCCGAGATCCTGCCGCGCGTGCAGCGGGCCGTGCCCGACGCGACGCTGACGGTCGTGGGTCGCAACCCGAGCGCGCGCCTGCGCGCGCTCGGCCCCGCCGTGCGCGTGACCGGCCCGGTGGACGACGTCCGGCCACACCTCGGCGCGGCGAGCGTCGTCGTCGTGCCCCTGCGCGTCGGCGGCGGCACGCGCCTGAAGATCTTCGAGGCGCTCGCCATGCAGAAGGCGGTCGTCTCCACCACCATCGGGGCCGAGGGGCTGCCGCTCCAGACGGGCGAGCACTTCGTCTGCGCCGACGAGCCCGCCGCCTTCGCCGACCTGGTCGTCGAGCTGCTGCGGGACCGCGAGCGGCGCACGGCGCTCGGCGTGGCCGGCAGGCGCCTTGTGGAAGCGCGATTCGGATGGGCGGCCGTCGCCCGTGCATTCGAGCGGGAGCTCGAGGAGGTGCATCGTGCACGTAGCAGTCTTCGGAATGGGATACGTCGGTAGCGTGACGGCCGCGAAGCTCGCTGCCTCCGGGCACGACGTGATCGGCGTCGACCTCGACCCGAGCAAGGTCGCGAGCATCGAGCGCGGGCGCCCGCCGGTGACCGAGCCGGGCCTCGACGACCTGATGCTCAAGGCGTGGGCGGCCGGGCGCCTGCGGGCCACCAGCTCGGTGAAGGCGGCGCTCGAGCGTGCCGAGCTGGCGCTCATCTGCGTCGGGACGCCGACGGGCGCCGCCGGCGGGCCGGACCTCGGCGCGCTCGAGCGGGTGGGCGTCGAGATCGGCGCCGCGCTCGGCAACCGACGCGACTGCGCGGTCGTGCTGCGCAGCACCGTGCTGCCGGGCACGACCGAGGGCGAGCTCGCGGCCGCGCTCGCGGCCGGCGCGCCGGACCACGACTTCCGGGCCCCGCTCGCGTTCGTGCCGGAGTTCATGCGCGAGGGCGCGGCGCTCCGGGACTTCACGAGCCCGCCCTTCTCGCTGCTCGGCTGCTCGGACGCGGAGACGGACCAGAAGCTGCGGCGCCTGTTCATCGACGTCGACGCGCCGTTCGTGGCGGCGACGATCCGCGTGGCCGAGACCGTGAAGTACGCCGCCAACGCCTATCACGCGCTCAAGATCTGCTTCGCCAACGAGATCGGCGCCCTGTGTGCCGCGCGCGGGGTCGATGGCGACGAGGTGATGCGCATCTTCCGTCTCGATCGCAAGCTCAACGTCTCGGACGCGTACCTGCGCCCGGGCTTCGCCTTCGGCGGCTCGTGCCTCGGCAAGGACGTGCGCGCGCTCGCCTACGCGGCCGAGGCCGGCGGCGTGGTGCTGCCCATCATCACCTCGATGCTGCCCTCGAACGACGCGCACGTGAACCGCGCCGTCGCGGCCATCCTGCGCACGGGCGAGCGCAAGGTGGGCGTCCTCGGCCTGGCCTTCAAGCCGGGCACGGACGACGTGCGCGAGAGCCCGCTCGTGACGCTCGTCACGCGCCTGCAGGAGGCCGGCTGCGAGGTGCGCGTCTACGACCGCGTGCTGAAGCAAGCGAACCTCATCGGGCGCAACCGCGAGTTCCTCGAGACGCACATCCACGACTTCGGCAAGGTCCTGTGCAGCGACGTGCGCGAGCTCGCCGCCCACGCCCGGACGCTCGTGCTCGGCCACGACGGTCCCGATGCCGATCAGGCCCGATCGCTCGCGCGCCATGGCTGCGAGGTCATCGACCTGACCCGCGGGACGCCGCCGGTCCCCGTCGAGGACGTCGAGGCGAAGCGCGGCGACGGCGGCGCGCGCGGCACGGTGATGCGTCGGCTGCTCGGCCTGCTCTGCCTGGGCACGGCCCTCGGCTGCTCCTCGGTGGCGCCGTTCGCACCCACGGATGCCGGGACCGCGGCCGGCGTGCCGCCGCCGATGGCCGCGCCGAGCTACGCGGCGGCGGCTCCGAGCGACGTGCGGAGCGTCGAGCTGCCGCCTCCGGGGCTCGGCAGCGGTCCGCGGCGCACCCTCGCCGAGGACGCCGATCTGCAGCGCGCGCTCGACGACGCGCGGCCGGGCGACGTGCTCGTCCTCGCGTCGGGCGCGAGCTACGTCGGGCCCTTCGTGCTGCCGCAGAAGGTCGGCGACGGCTGGATCACCATCGCCGGACCGACCGAGCGCGCGCGCGGCGTCCGTGTGGCACCCGCGCAGGCGGGCGCGATGCCGAAGCTCTCGGCCGCCGCGGGGGCGGTGCTGTCCGCCGCGCCGGGCGCCCACCACTACCGCTTCGTCGGGCTCGAGATCCGACCGACCCCGGGTGCCTTCCTCCACAACCTCGTCGTGCTCGGCGACGCGCGCATGGCCGCGGACGCCGTGCCCCACCACCTGTCCTTCGAGGGCTGCTACCTCCACGGGGATCCGGCGGCGGGCACGCGCCGCGGCGTGGCGATGAACTCGGCCCACACCGCCGTCATCGACTCCTACCTCGCCGACTTCAAGGAGCAGGGGGCCGACTCGCAGGCCATCGCAGGCTGGGCCGGACCGGGACCGTTCCTCATCGAGAACGACTACCTCGAGGCTGCCGGCGAGAACGTGATGTTCGGTGGCGCCGACGCTCCCGACGCGACGCGCATCCCGGCCGACATCGTGGTCCGGGGCAACCACTTCTCGAAGCCCCTCGCCTGGAAGCGCGGCGAGACCGGCTACGGCGGAGAGCGCTGGAGCGTGAAGAACCTCTTCGAGCTCAAGACCGCGCGGCGCGTCTTCGTGGCCGACAACCTCCTCGAGCACAACTGGCCGGACTCCCAGAACGGCTTCGCCATCCTGTTCACCGTGCGCAACCAGGAGGGCGGCGCGCCGTGGTCGACGGTCGAGGACGTGACCTTTCGCGGCAACATCGTGCGGGGCACCGCCTCGGCGGTGAACGTGCTCGGCCGCGACGACGCGCGCGGCGGCGACAGCGGTCGCGCGCAGCGCATCCTCGTGCGCGACAACCTGTTCCTCGACATCGGGGGAGCCCGCTGGGGCGGCGGAGGCACGCTCTTCCAGCTGCTCGAGGGCACGCGCGACGTCGTGATCGAGCACAACACGGCGTTCCACGCCGGCAACGTGATCACCGCCGACGGAGCGCGGCACGAGGGCTTCGCCTTCCGCGACAACGTCGTGGCGGTCAACCGCTACGGCATCTTCGGCAGCGGCGCCGGGACCGGCACGTCGGCGCTCGCCGCGTTCTTCCCGGGGGCCGACGTGCGCCGCAACGTGCTGGCCGGCGGGCGCGCCGAGGACTACCCCGCCGACAACTTCTTCCCCGCGTCGCTCGACGCGGTCGTGCGCGTCGAGGCGAACGGGACCGTCGCCCTCGTCGCCGACGGCTTCCGGCGCGTCGGCACCGACGGCAAGGATCTCGGCGCAGACCCGGCGGCGCTCGTCGCGGCCGCGCGCGCGGGTGCCGGCGGGGAGTCGGCGCCGTGAGCGCGACGCTGCTCGCCGTCGCCTTCTGGTCGTCGCTCGCGCTGCTCGGCTACACCTACCTCGGCTACCCCTTGGTGCTCTGGGTCTGGGCGCGCTTGCGCACTCGGGCCGTGCGTCGTGACCCCGCGCTCTTGCCGTCGGTGACCGTGCTCGCCGTCGTCCAGGACGAGGCGGAGCAGGTCGAGCGGCGCATCCTGAACCTGCTCGAGCTCGACTACCCGCGCGACGCGCTCCAGCTCGTCATCGCCTCGGACGGCTCGCGCGACGACACCGTGGCGCGGGCGCGGGCCTACGCCCACGCGGGCGTCGAGGTGCTCGACTTCGCCGAGCGGCGCGGCAAGCCGGCGGCGCTGGCGGACGCCGCCCGCGTCGCGCGCGGCGAGATCCTGGTCCTGTGCGACGCCCGGCAGCGCATCGAGCCCCAGGCGCTGCGCCTGCTCGTGGCGCCGTTCGCCGACGCGGAGGTGGGCGTCGTGAGCGGTGCGATCGTGCTCGGCCGCACGGGGGCGGCCGTGGGCCGCGGGCTCGGCCTGTACGCCCGCTACGAGACCTTCGTGCGGGCCTGCGAGAGCCGCATCGACTCCATGCTCGGGGCGACGGGCGCGCTCTACGCCGTCCGGCGCCGGCTGTTCGAGCCGCTTCCGGTCGACACCTTGGCCGACGATCTGGTCCTGCCCTGCCGCGTCCTGCGAGGCGGCTACCGCGTCGTGCTCGAGGCCGGGGCGCGGGCGGTGGACGAGGCGCCCCGAAGCGCAAGAAAAGAGTTTGCGCGCAAAGTTCGCACCCTCGCCGGGGTCTGTCAGCTCTTCGCGCGCGAGCGCTGGCTCTTCGCGCCGTGGCGCAACCGGGTGTGGCTGCAGACCGTTTCCCACAAGGGGCTGCGCCTGCTCGGGCCGTGGCTCATCCTGGTCCTCGTGGCGGCGAGCGCCGTCCACCCCGGGCCGTTCTACCGCGTGGCGTTCGCGGCCGAGCTCGCCTTCTTCGCCATGGCGCTGCTCGGCCTCGGCGCCCAGCGCCTTGGGCGTGGCGGACCGCTCTCGGTGCCCTACACCTTCTGCCTGCTGCAGGTCGCCGCGGTGGTGGGTCTCTTCCGCTTCGCGACCCATCGGCAGCCCGTGTGCTGGAAGCCGGTGCCCGTCGAGCCGGGCTCTGTCGCGGGCGACGATCCGCACGCGTCCGGGCGATTGCTCCCGCGGTGACGCCTGCGCCCGAGCGCGGTGGCACGTCGGTTGCCTGTTCGTGGAGCGTCCCAGGAGGGAGTCCGATGCACCGACCACACGAATCTCACGGGACGACTTCCAACGTGCGCGGGGCGCCGACCCGACCCGCGCCGCCCGGCGGCGCTCCGGCGTCGTTCGCGGCGCGTTCTTGAGCGGGGGTCCCCATGGAGGCGATTCTCAAGCAAGGACGTTACGTCATTGCCACTTTGCAGCCGAGCTTCAGCGACGACGAGCTCCGGGGTCTGTGCGACGCGCTCGTCGCGCAGGTGGTCCAGCACCGCGTCCGGGGCGTCATCGTCGACGTCACCGCCGTCGACGTCATGGACTCCTGCGCCACGCGCACGGTCCGCGACATCGGCCGCATGGCGCGCGAGTGCGGCGCCGACACCATCGTGTGCGGGATGCGTCACGACGTCGCCTTCGCGATGGACCAGCTCGGCCTCTCCTTCGACGGCATCGCCACCGTGGCCGACCGGTACGAGGGCGTGCTCTTGCTCGAGAGCCGCGCGAGCGAGCGGGGTGCCGTCCCGGTCGGCGAGGGCAAGGTCTGCGTGCCCATCGCCAAGAGCGAGGACATCGTCCGCGCGCGCCAGCTCGGGCGCACGATGGCCGGCGAGCTCGGCTTCTCGCCGCGCGACGTCACGCTGATCGCCACGGCGATCTCGGAGCTGGCGCGCAACATCCTGCAGTACGCCGGCGAGGGTGAGATCGAGGTGTCCGCGATCGAGAGCGGGCAGGAGCAGGGGCTCGCGGTCGTGGCCACCGATCGCGGTCCCGGCATCGAGAACGTGCAGCGCGCGCTGCAGCGCGGCTACTCCACCTCGGGGGGCCTCGGGCTCGGGCTGCCGGGCGTGCGGCAGCTGGTCGACGATTTCCGGATCGAGTCCGCGCCGGGGCGGGGGACGACCGTCTCGACGCAGAAGTGGCGCCGGTAGGCGAGTCGCCCGCCCGTGCCGTGGGGATCGACGTGAAGCGAAAGACGAAGCGTGCGTGCGACCGGTCGAGGGCGCCGGGCCTCTGCCGCGGCCGCGCCTCGGGGAGACCATGATGGCGCCTCCGCGAGCCCCCGTGCAGGGCGCCGTGGCGCGCTTCCACGACGCCACCCAGACGCTCGAGACCGACTATCGAGCGGCCCTCGAGCGAGCCCTCGGCGGCATCGACGAGGCCCTGCTCGAGCGCGCCTACGAGCTCGGCCGCACCGCGCTCGGCATCAACCTCGGCATCATCGACCTCGCGCACATCCACCACGAGGCACTGACGAAGGTGCTGTCCGCCCGCGGCGGCGGCAAGGCGCCCGATGGCGCTCTCGACGCGGCCGCCCGCTTCTTCATGGAGAGCCTGTCCCCCTTCGAGATGAGCCATCGCGGCTTCGGCGAGACCACCGAGGCGCTGCGCCACCTCAACCAGGTGCTCGAGGACGAGGCGCGGCGCGTCGCGCGCGCGCTCCACGACGACGCCGCGCAAATGCTCGTCTCGGTGTACCTCGAGCTCGAGACCGTGGCGCGCGATCTGGGTCCCGTGGCGGCGGGGCGCTTCGACCGGCTGCGCGACATGCTCGGCGGCATCCAGGAGCAGCTGCGGCGGCTGTCGCACGAGATCCGCCCGCCGGTGCTCGACGACCTCGGCCTCGTGCCGGCGCTCGAGTTCCTGGCCGAAGGCGTGGCGGCCCGGGCCCACCTCGAGGTGCGCATCGCGAGCGACCTCGAGGGGCGCCTGCCGCCGAACGTGGAGATCGCCCTGTACCGCATCGTGCAGGAGGCTCTGAACAACGTCGTGCGGCACGCCCGCGCCAGCCGCGCGACGGTGGAGCTCGCGCGCACGGCGGGCGAGGTGACGTGCATGGTCGCCGACAACGGTGTCGGCTTCGAGACCACGACGCTGGTGCAGTCGGGTCTGGACCGCGGCATCGGGCTGCTCAGCATCCGCGAGCGCCTCCAGGCGCTGAGCGGGACGTTCACGATACGGAGCTCCGCGGGCGGTGGAACGGAGCTCCGCGTCACCATTCCCTTGGAGGAACGACCATGACGCGCATTCTGCTCGCGGACGATCACCAGCTCGTGCGACAGGGACTGCGCTCGCTGCTCGAGCGCGACGGCTTCGAGGTCGTCGGCGAGGCGTCCAACGGTCGCGAGGCCGTGGATCTCGCCAAGACCCTGCGCCCGGACGTGGCCGTGCTCGACCTCGCCATGCCGGTCATGAACGGCATCGACGCCGCACGCGCGATCGCGGCGGCCTCGAGCCGCACGCAATGCATCGTCCTCACGATGTACGAGGAGAGTCGCTACGTGCTCGAGGCGCTGCAGGCCGGGGTGCGCGGTTACCTCTTGAAGTCGCGCGCCGCCGCCGACCTCGTGCAGGCGATCCGCGAGGTCGCGGGGGGCGCCACGTACCTCAGCCCCGGCATCTCCGAGACCGTCGTGCAGGCCTACCTCCACAAGACCGGACCCACCGACGACGTGCTCACCTCGCGCGAGCGACAGGTGCTGCAGCTCATCGCCGAGGGGAAATCGACGAAGGAAGCGGCCTCGGTGCTCGGCATGAGCGTGAAGACGGCCGAGAGCCACCGCACGCACCTCATGAAGAAGCTCGGCATCCACGAGACGGCGAGCCTCGTGCGCTACGCGATCCGCCGCGGCCTCGTGCAGGCCTGAGGGGCCCGCGCGCGCGCCGAGGGCGGCCTCGACCTTGCGCCGGCGCTACGCCGCGTCGAGGTCCTCGACGAGACCGAGCTCGATTTCGCGCATGGACTTGAAGCGTTCCTTGCGGTTCTTGCGGAAGGCACGGGCGAAGAAGGCGTCGAGCGACTCCGGCAGGCCGAGCTCGAGCGAGCTCGGCGGCGCGAAGCGCCCGTGCACCACGGACAGGCACGTCTGCACGATGCTCGGGCCCGCGAAGGGTGACGTGCCGGTGAGCGCCTCGTAGAGCAGCACGGCCACGGTCCAGAGATCGGCGTACACGCCGTGCGCCTCGATGCCGAGCAGCTGCTCGGGGCTGCGGTACGCGGGCGCGACGGGCCCACGCAGGCGTGGGGCGGCGCCCGGGCCCGTGGGCTCGGTGTCCGGCCGGGGTGCGAGGCGCACGACGCCGTCGCCCTGCAGCCACACCAGCCCCGGCTCGAGCGCTCCGTGAAAGCGGCCGCGCGCGTGGGCGGGCCCGAGCGCACGGGCGAGTCCCGCGGCGAGCGCCCGTGCGCCCGCCAGGCCGAGCGGACCGGTGCTCGCCAGGCGCTCGCGCAGGGTCTCGGAAGGAGCCGTCGCGGCGGTACCCTCGAGGCTGCGGGCGCCGGCGTCGGGCCACGCGCCCGCCGCGTCTAGGTACGTGGTCGTCATTTCGCTACCCTTCACCGTGCGACCGGGCGCCGTGGTCGTCCATGGGGCGTGTTCCGGTCGAGGCCTCGGACCTCGCCGGTGCCGGACCCGGGTGATCACCCGGGGGCCGTTGCGGGCCGCCCCCGCGATGACGAACTTCGATGGGCGAGCAGCCCGCGGCAGGCGCAGGTGTCCGCCCGAGCCTCGGCAGGAGAGCCCTTGGACCACATCGCACACCCGCGGTGGATTGCGGGCCGCTACGGCCTGGCACACCTGCTCGGGCGCGGCGGCATGGGCTCGGTGTGGGCGGCGCGCCGCCGCGACGACGGGCAGCTCGTCGCGGTCAAGCTGATGACCCCGGCGCAGGCGGCCTCGTTGCCCGCGCGGCGCCGCTTCGCCCGTGAGGCGCAGGCGGCGATGCGCCTGCGCAGCCTGCACGTCGTCGCGGTGCTCGACTACGGCATCGACGGGGACGTGCCGTTCATCGTCATGGAGCTCCTGACGGGCGAGGATCTGCGCGCGCGGCTCCGGCGCAAGCGTCGGTTGACCATCGCCGCTGCGGCCCAGATCACGGCACAGACCTGCGCGGCGCTAGAGCTCGCCCATGGCGCCGGCATCGTCCACCGCGACCTCAAGCCGGCCAACGTCTTCCTGGCCCGCGTCGGCGACCGCGAGGTGGTGAAGATCCTCGACTTCGGCCTCGCCTTCGACGTCGATCCGGACGAAGCGAGCGAGCACGCCGAGGGCGTGCTGCTCGGCTCACCGCACTACATGAGCCCCGAGCAGGCGCGGGGCCGGCCGCTCGACCATCGGACCGATCTCTGGTCGCTGGGCGTCTTGATCTACCGCATGCTCACCGGCGCGAAGCCCTTCGGCGGCATCACGGTCACCGAGGTGCTGCTGCGCATTTGCACCGACCCCGTTCCCTCGGCGCGGGCCGTCGTGCCGGAGCTGCCCCCCGGGATCGACGCCTTCTTCGAGCGAGCGCTGGCGCGCGACCCCGGCGCGCGGTTCCAGAGCGCGCACGAGCTCGGCGCGGCGTTCGCCGAGGTCGTGGGCAGCGAGGCCGAGCGCCGCGAGGCGCTGACGATCCCGCCACCGATGGAGGTCCTCGGCGAGTCCGTGCCGCCGCCTCCGGACGACGACCAGGTGCCCGAGGCGGACGACACCGACTCCTTCGACCCACAGCACGATTGCCAGGGTCGCACGGCGTACCGCCTCGCCCCGTCCGCGCATCACTCGAAAGGACTTCTATGAGCACACGAAGCAGTGCGGAGGCGCGCTTTCGCGCGATTCGCGAGCTCGGCGCGCGCGTCCCGAGAAAGTACGAGCCCCCGAAGGACGAGACCGGGCGAGACCTCCGGATGTCGGCGTATTTCGGCAGCAACGTGCTCGACCGGGCCAAGCTCGAGACGCGGCTCCCCCGCGACGCCTACGCGAAGCTCGTCCAGACCATCGAGCAGGGCAAGCGACTGGATCCCGAGACCGCTGCCGCGGTGGCCGGCGCCATCAAGGAGTGGGCCCTCGGCTGCGGCGTCACGCACTTCTGCCACTGGTTCCAGCCCCAGACGGGGAGCACGGCCGAGAAGCACGATGCGTTCCTGTCCTTCGACGAGCGGGGACGCACCGTCGAGAAGTTCTCGGGCTCGCAGCTCATCCAGAGCGAGCCGGACGCCTCGAGCTTCCCCTCGGGCGGCATGCGCACGACCTTCGAGGCGCGCGGCTACACCGCCTGGGACCCCTCGAGCCCCGTCTTCATCGTCGAGCACACCAACGGGAAAACGCTCTGCGTCCCGTGCGTGTTCATCAGCTACCACGGCGCCGCGCTCGACGAGAAGACCGCGCTCTTGCGGAGCATCGACGCCCTGTCGGCGGCCACCGCCGAGCTCCTCACGGTGCTCGGCGACGCGCCGCGCAAGGTCGTGGCGATGCTCGGTGTGGAGCAGGAGTACTTCCTCATCGACCGCGCGTTCCACAGCCTCCGGCCCGACCTGCTCATGTCGGGGCGTACCCTGATCGGCGGGCAGCCGCCGAAGGGGCAGCAGCTCGAGGACCATTACTTCGGCAGCATTCCGGCCCGGGTGCTCGCCTTCATGACGGAGGCCGAGCACGAGCTCTGCAAGCTCGGCGTGCCGGTCAAGACGCGCCACAACGAGGTCGCCCCGAGTCAGTTCGAGACGGCGCCGATCTTCGAGGAGGCGAGCATCGCGACCGACCACAACCAGCTCACGATGGAGGTGCTGCGCAAGGTGGCGCTGCGCCACTCCTTCGCGTCGCTGCTGCACGAGAAGCCCTTCGCGGGCATCAACGGCAGCGGCAAGCACTGCAACTGGTCCTTGTGCCTCACGGGCTCGGGCGGGTCGGCCGCGACCGAGAACCTGCTCGAGCCGGGCAAGACGCCGCACGAGAACCTGCGCTTTCTCCTCGTGCTCATGGCGGTGCTGAAGGGCGTCCACCGGCACGCCGGGCTGTTGCGCGCGGGCGTCGCCTCGAGCGGCAACGATCATCGTCTGGGCGCCAACGAGGCCCCGCCCGCGATCATCTCCGTCTTCCTCGGCGACCTCCTGACGCGCATCCTCACGGAGCTCGAGACGGGGAGCATCAACGGCCAGGCAGCCGAGCAGGTGGCGATCCGGCTCGGAGTGGGCAAGCTCCCGGAGGTCATGAAGGACAACACGGACCGGAACCGCACCTCGCCGTTCGCCTTCACCGGCAACCGGTTCGAGTTCCGTGCGGTGGGCTCCTCGGCGTCGCCGGCCTTCCCGGTGACGCTGCTCAACGCCGCCGTGGCGGACGGGCTCGGCGCGCTCGTGCGCGCCATCACGGCGAAGATCGCGGCGGGCGAGACCCGCGACCACGCGATCCTCGCGGTGATCCGCGACGCGATCCAGGAGACCCGTGCCATCCGCTTCGAGGGGAACAACTACTCCGAGGACTGGGTGCGCGAGGCCGAGAGGCGCGGGCTGCCCAACCTGAAGAAGACCCCCGAGGCGCTGGAGCAGCTCGTCTGCGAGCGCTCCCGGGAGATGCTCACGCGTCTCGGCATCTTCAGCGAGGGCGAGCTCACGTCGCGCTTCCACGTGCGCACCGAGCGCTACGTCAAGAACCTCCTCATCGAGGTCGACACCCTGATCGCCATGGTGGACACCCAGGTCCTGCCCGCGAGCTACGCCTACGCGGCGGTGCTCGAGCAGGCCGGTCCCGTGGCTCACGACGCGCTCGAGCGCCTGTGCGTGCTGGCGGGCGAGCTCCGGGCGCGGCGCGAGCGCCTCGAGGCGGCGACGCGGGGGCTCGACAAGGGCGCGACCGAGATCGACAGGGCGCACCACATCGCGCGCACCGTGGCGCCGGCCATGCTCGAGGTGCGCGAGAGCTGTGACCGGCTCGAGGCCATCGTGGCGGACGACCACTGGCCGCTGCCGAAGTACCGGGAGATGCTGTTCCTGGCCTGAGTCGCGCGCGCCTGCTCAGCTGCGCGCGGCGGGCGGGTGCACGAGCGGCGCCGTCCGGATCGTCGCCAGGAACTCGGTCAGCGTGCCGGCCGTCGCGATGCTCCGACGCACCGACTCGATGCGCAGCGTCCGGGCGATGTCGGCGAGGATCTCGAGCTGCGCCTCGTCGGCGCCGGGTGGGGTCACGACGAGGATGACGACCGTCACGCGCGAGCCGTCCACCGTCTCGAAGGACACGCCCTGCTCGCTCAGACCCACCGCGATCGCCGGGGTGCTCACCACGGCGAGGCGCGCGTGCGGCACGGCGAGCCCGAGCTCGAGCCCGGTCGGCATCATGGCCTCGCGCTCGAGCACCGCCGCGGCGATGGTGTCGGCGTCGCGGCCGAGCGCGCCCGCGAGCACGGCGGAGAGCTCGCGGATGGCCGCCTCCGGGGTCGTGCCCGCCAGCCGGCGCACGAACGCCTTCGGGTGCAGGTAGTCGACGAAGCGCCGTGCCTTTCGCAGGCGCAGGATGCGCTGCATGACGGGGCCGCTCACGAGCGACGTGGCGAGCGCCAAGACGACGAGCGCCACGAACATGCGCTCGCGGATGATCCCGAGCTGCAGCGCCAGGACGCCGAGGATGATCTCCATCGCGCCGCGGGCGTTCATCGCGAGGCCGACCGCCCAGGCCTGGCGGGCCGGCATCCCGCCGAGGCGGGCGCCGAGACCGGCGCCGAGCACCTTGCCGACGCTGGCGACGCCGAGCACCGTGAAGACGAGCGCGGCGTCGAAGTGCCGGACGAAGTTCACGTGCAGGCCGATGCTTGCGAAGAAGACGGGCGCGAACACGAAGGACACGAACTGCTCGAGGGTCGCGCGCGTGCGGTCGCGCAGGTGGCGGCTGTCGCCGAGCGCGACCCCGAACACGAAGGCCCCGAAGATGGCGTGGATGCCGATGCGCTCGGTGAAGGCCGCGCACAGAAGGGCCACCGTGGCGGTGAAGCCGAGCACGCCGCCGGGCCAGCTGGCGAACGCCTGCAGCCACGGCAGCGCCTTGTTGATGGCCCAGCGGCCGACGGTGAGCATGCCGACGGCGAAGACGAGCGTGAGCAGCACCGTGTAGCCGACCGGCAGGGCCTCGCCGCTGCCGCCCATCAGGCCGAGCACGATGGCGAAGATCATCCAGCCAGCCAGGTCCTGCACGATCGCGGCCGCCACCACCACCATCCCGAGGTCGCTGCGCAGGAGGTTGAGGTCCATCAGCGTCTTGACGATGACCGGCAGGGCCGAGATGCCGAGCGCCGTCGCGAAGAAGAGCGCGAAGATGGTCGGGTCGGCGTCGGGCTCCATCCCCATCGCGCCGGGCGCGAGGCGCGCCAGCGCGAAGCCGAGCCCGAAGGGCACCGCGAGCCCGAGCAGGCTCACGCCGAGCGCCGACCGGCCCTGCTTCCACACGGTCGACAGATCGACCTCCATGCCCGCGACGAGCAAGAAGAGGACGATGGCGACCGTCGAGAAGCCACTGAGCACGATGGGCACGGGCCCGGAGGCCGGGAAGAGGTAGCTCTGGGCGTCGGGCGCGAGCGCGCCGAGCACGGTGGGGCCGAGCAGCACGCCCGCGAGCAGCTCCCCGAGCACGGCGGGCTGGTGCAGGCGGCGCGCGAGCTCGCCGAGCAGCCGCGCCGTGCCGAGGAGCGCGGCGATGGCGAGCAGCACCACCGTGACGTCCCCTGCCCCGAGCGTGCTCATCGTGCGCCCTTCTTTGCCGGTCGCGGGCGCCCGTCAAGGATCCCTCGACCTTCGCCCTTTCGGGCGCAAGCCTCGCGGCCACGGGGATCAGGTCGCAGACTTCGGGCACGAGACTCGAGGGAGCGAATCGGTCCCTCGAGGGCGCGGAGCCGAGGGCGCTCACGAGAACCTCGGCGTAGGCGCGCGTCGCGCGTCGCGTCGTCGTATGCTGCGCCGAGTCATGGCGAGCCCGCTCGACAGCCTGCCCGAAGAGACCCTGCGCGCCGTGCGCATGGCCTTCGT
>JADLAB010000452.1 GCA_020848455.1 Polyangiaceae bacterium | reverse complement strand
TCCTCGCGCCCCGCGAAGAGCGCGTAGGCTCCGACGAGCCCGGTTGCGAGCGCGACCGCGAGCGCGACGCGGAGCGGCGTCGGGCGGCTCCGGAGCCAGCCGCTCGGGCCGCGTTCGGCGCGGATGGTGCTCACGGTACGGCGCTCGAGCGCGGAGAGCGACGCGGGCAGTGCGCCCTCGGCCGCCGTCCGGGTGTCTGCGGCGGCCGCGCAGAGGGCGAGCGCGCGGCCGAGCTCGGCGCCACCGGCGAGCAGGAGCGCGCAGCCCCGACAGGTCGACAGATGGGCCTCGAGCTCCGGCCCGCGCTCGAGCGAGCCCGCGCGCAGGCCGTCACGCACCACCGTGCAGTCCATGTCGATCGCGCTCTTCGCCACTTGACCTATGCCGCCTGGTTGCTCCGGTTACCCTGGTCCATGCTCACGCCGACGGCGGCGGGAGGTCCGCGAGCAGCTCCCGGAGTGCCAGGTAGCCGCGGTGTGCCCGCACCTTCACGGCGCTCAGGCCGAGCCCCAGCACCTCGGCGACCTCCGGGAAGGACAGCTCCTCGAACCAGTGCAGGGTGATGACCTCGCGCTGCCCCTGCGGCAGGGCGGCGAGCGCGGCGCGCAGCCGCGCTCGGGTCTGGGCCGCCGCGACGCGATCGCGCGGCGGCGAGGCCGGCGGCTCCTCCTCGAGCGGCGCCTCGGGCCGGCGCCGCAGCCGTCGGAAGTGCTGGCGGCGCAGGTTGAAGGCGATGGTGAGCAGCCACGGCCGGAGCGCGCGGCCGGGCTGGAAATCGAGGCGCGCGCGGTGCAGCTGCAGGAAGGTCTGCTGCACGAGCTCGGCCGCGTCGTCGGCCCCGCGCACCTGTCTGCGCATCATGGCGAGCAGCCGCGGCGCGTAGCGCAGGAAGAGCTCGCGGAACGCCTGCTCGTCGCCGCCCACGTAGGCGACCATGAGCTCCTCGTCGCTCCTCACCGCTCGTCCCCCTCGCCCTCGTGCGACAGCAGCCAGCCGGTGGCCTCGCGCATGAGCGCGTCGATGTCCTCGGAGTACCAGTGCCCGGCGCCCCGCATCGGCCAGAAGCGGGCCGGCAGCCCGCCCGCCGCGAGCGCCGCCGCGGTGCGCGCCTCGCCCCGGTGCTGCGTGCCGAGCTCCCCGGCGAGCAGCGCCACCGCCCGCACGCCCGCTGCGCGCAGCCGCGCGGCCGACAGCTGGACGTCCGCCTCGACGAGGAGCAGGTAGCGATAGCGGCCCGGGCTCCGCTCGACCACCTCGGGCGCCGCGTAGGCGCCGCGGGAGAAGCCGGCGAGGATGCCGCCCTCGCGCCGGATCTCGCCGGGGTAGCGGGCCTCTACGGTCGCCACGGCGAGGTCGAGATCGGCCGCCATCTTGTCGAAGGGCTCGGTCCACGTGGGCGCGTCGTAGGCCGCCGGTCCACAGGAGCCGTCCCCGGAGGGGCACACGAGAAAGCCGCGCTCGCTCGCGGCCCGCGCCCAGAGCCCGCACGCATAGGCGGGTGGGTTGCAGAGGCCGTGCAACATGGCGAGCAGCCGCTGCGGCCTGTCGCGCGACGACGGAACGACGAAGTACACGTTGCGCGTGCCGACGAACGGCACCTCGTACGGCCCAATCTCCCGAGGCCCACCCGCACCCGCACTCGCGCTCACACTCGCCCCCGCCCCCGCCCCCGCCCCCGCACTCGCACTCGCACCCGCCCCCGCCCCCGCCCCCCGCGTCTCGCGGCAGCCCGCTCCGAGGATCCCGCCGAGCAGGACGGCGGCCGCCAGACCCACCGCTCGCCCCGCCGTGCTCAAGGATCGCCTGCCGCCACGTAGAGGCCGTGCCAGCGCTCGCGCGGGTCGTCCGGGTGGGCCACGGACGCGAACCCGAGCTCGGCGTCGCCCCAGCGCCGGGGCCGCGGGTCGGCGCAGAGCGCCTGGTAGAGCTCGCTCGCGCGCGTGAGCGGGCAGCCGAGCGCGACGCGCAGGAACGTCACCGCGGCGCCGGTCGCGTAGTCCGCGGGCGTGCGGCGGCCGTCGGCCGACACGGCGACGACGCCGAAGCGGTCGTCGCGCCGGGCGGCGCGCGCGGGGTCGGAGAGGACGAGCAGCAACCGCGTGACGGGCCGGGCGGCGGGCGGTGCACCCGCGGGCGCGGCACCGAGCGTGAGCCACAGCTCCGCGAGCTTGGTGGTCCAGCGCGCGACCTCCTGCGGGCCGAGCGCGATCACCCCGTGGCGCGCGAAGCCGCCCTCGGTCACGAGCACGCTCGCCGCGGTGGCCGCCTCCGGCTTGCCGAGCAGGCGCTCGTTCTGCATGGCCGCGAGCGCGCGCTCGCACAGCTCGAGGTTCAGCGCCACCTCTTCGTTCGTGCGCTCGAGGCGCAGCACCGCGCGGAGCTCGTCGCCCGCGGCGGCGAGCTCGCCCACCTGCGCCAGCGCGTCGGCCAGCGTCTTCCTCGCCGCGCCGAAGCGCGGCTCGGCCGCGACGGCCGCCCGGTAGGACGCGATCGCGGCGCCCATGTCGCGGCGCGCCTCGTGCACCAGGCCGAGGGCGAAGTGTGCGCGCGCGTCGGCCGGCGCGAGGTGGGTCGCTCGGCCGAGCGCCTCGGCGGCCTCGTCGTGGCGGCCGAGCCGGTAGCGCGCGAGGCCGAGCTCCTTGTGGGCGCGCGGCTCGTCGGGGGCGAGCCTGACGGCGTGCTCGAGCTCCTTCTCGGCGTCCTCGTGCCGGCCGAGCTCGGCGAGCGCCCGACCGAGCGCGAGGCGGCCGAGGGCGCGCTCGCTCGCGAACGACACGCTGCGCGCGAGGGCGGCCGCGGCCTCGGCCCAGTGCGCGATGCCCGCGTACGCGAGCCCGAGCTCGAGCCAGGCATCCGCGTCGGCCGGGTCGGCGCGCAGGCGCTCCGACAGACCGGCGATCACGGCGGCGCTCGCGTCCCCGGCGGGGGGGCCGGAAGGGGAGGATCCATCCACGCCCACGAGAGAGCACGCCCGGGGGGCGCGTGCAACCCGGCCCGGCGCCGGTCCCCCGCCTCGAATCCTTTCCGCGTCTCGAGGCTCCCACGGGCATGGACCTCCGCATCAGCTTCCCGGGTGGCAAGCGCGTCGACGCGAGCTTCGATGGGCACGTCGTTCGCACGGACCAGCCGGTGGCCGCCGGGGGAGAGGACTCGGCGCCCGCGCCCTTCGACCTCTTCCTGGCGTCGCTCGGCACCTGCGCCGGCATCTACGTGGTCGGCTTCTGCCAGGCGCGCGGCATCTCGCTCGAGGGCGTCGAGATGGTGCAGCGCGTGACCTACGACCCCGAGACCAAGCTGCCGTCGCAGATCGCGATCGACATCGACCTGCCGCCGAGCTTCCCCGACAAGTACCGCGAGGCCGTGCGGCGCGTGGCCGAGAAGTGCAAGGTGAAGGCCGTGATCGCGGCGCCGCCGGAGATCACCGTCCACGTGAGTCGACCGAAGAGCGAGGTCGCCGGGGAGTCGCCCGGAAGCGGAACGAGCAGCACCACGGAGGCACCGAGTCACGGAGCGTGACACGCAGGAGTCTCTGAACCCTGCCTCCTCCGTGCAGCTCTCCGCGTTTCCGTGCCTCCGTGGCTCAGCCGTGCCCGCCCGTGCGCGTGAGGCCCGGGTGGGTCGGGTCGCCCGGCTCGTGGCGCGGGTTGCGCGTCTTGCGGCTGCCGTCGCGCCCGGTGAACTCGAGCAAGACCTCGCGCGGGTAGAGGAACTGCTCGCGCGAGTCGTAGGCGGTCGGGTGCATGCCCGTGTCCATGCGGATGGCGTCGCACGGGCAGGCCTCGACGCAGAAGCCGCAGAACACGCAGCGCAGCTCGTCGATGGTGAAGCGGCTCGGGTAGCGCTCGTAGCCACGGCGCGGGTCGCCCTCGGGGTACTCGGCGGGCTCGATCGAGATGCACTGCGCCGGGCAGGCGGTCGAGCAGCACAGGCAGGCGACGCAGCGTGGCGAGCCGTCCTCGCGCGCCGTGAGGCGGTGCAGCCCGCGGAAGCGCTCCGGGTAGGGGCGCTGCTCCTCGGGGTACATGATGGTGTTGAGGCCGGGCTCGAGCGACCCGAGCACCGGATCTTGCCGCTGGCCGAGGAGCATCTCCTTCGTGTTGCGGAAGAAGTGGCGCATCGTGATGCCGGTGCCCTTGATCCACGCCGGGACGTAGCTCTGCACCTCGGCCGAGCGCAGCGGGCGCGGCACCGTCTTCCCCGCGACGTCGCGCGCCGCGGGCCTGGTCCAAGTCGAGCTCTGGGTGGTCGCCATGTGTCTTGCCCTATGCCCCGAGCTTCTGCGGCTTCACGCCGCCCTGCGCGGTCGCGAAGCGGGCCGCCGTCGAGTGGATGAAGCGCCCGGTCTTCTGCGGCTCGAGCAGCCAGGCGATGAACGCCACCGCCGCCGCGACGCCGCCGACCGCGACGACGGCCTGCGTCAGGTCGGCCGCCCAGCGGAGCGCGCTCTTCACGGTCGCCCCGCCTTCGCGGAGCGCCAGCACCACCACCGCCGTGACGACGATGTTGGCGAGCGCGAGCGGCAGGAGCTTCGTCCAGCCGAGCTTCATGAGCTGGTCGTAGCGGACGCGGGGCAGCGTCCAGCGCACGAAGATCTGCAGCCAGGTGACGAGCACCGTCTTGCCGAAGAAGGCGACGACCTGGAGCAGGGTCACGGTGAAGTGGCTCAGCTGTAGCTTCAACAGGCTCGTGCCGCCGAAGGACACGTCGATGCCGTCCGGGTGCAGGAAGGGCAGGTTGAAGCCGCCGAAGAACAGCGTCACGAGCAGCGCGCTCGAGAACGCGAACTCGGCGTACTCGCCCAGGTAGAACATGGTGAAGCGCATGCCCGAGTACTCGATGAAGTACCCGGCCACGATTTCGCTCTCGCCCTCCGGCTGGTCGAAGGGCACGCGCTTGGTCTCGGCGATGAGCGCGGCGAAGAACAGCAGAAAGCCGAAGGGCTGGACGAAGATGCCCCAGGCGTTGTCGCCCTGCCAGCCGACGACGCCGCTCATCTGCAGCGTGCCGTACACGACCACGAGCCCCACGATGCTGAGGCCCATCGCGACCTCGTAGCTCACCATCTGGCTCGAGGCGCGCAGCGCCCCGAGGAGCGCGAACTTGTTGTCGCTCGCCCAGCCGGCGATGGCGGCGCCGACGACGCCCGTGCCCGCGATCGCGAACACGTACAAGAGCCCGATGTTGAGGTCGGCGATCTGCAGCGGCACCGCGACGTAGCCCTTGCCGCACAGGCCGCTGCGCTCGACGTTGGCGGCGATGGCGGTGAGGTCGCCGAAGTCGAGCGCGCCGTTGTGGGCCCGGTCGATGAAGCACAGGTTGCCGCCGAACGGCAGGACGCCGATGGTCACGAACGCCGGGAACATCGAGATGAGCGGCGCGAGCGCGAAGAGCAGCTTGTCGGCCGTCTTGGGGCGCAGGTCTTCCTTCCACGCGAGCTTCACGCCGTCCGCCATGGCGTGGAGCAGGCCGGCGAGGCGCAGGGGCACCTTGCCGCTCGGCACCCGGAAGATGGCCGCGTAGAGACCCGCCGCGAGCACGGCCACGCCGGCGAGCACCACCGCGACCTGCGCCGCGTGGGGCGCGATGGACGGCGGGATGATCTGCACGAGCGGGATGGCCACGAGGTGGAGCGCGAGCCCGATGTAGAAGTAGCTCCGCGGGTCGAGGCGCGCGACGGCGCTGTCGAAGCCGTTGCCCTCGCCGCTCGCGCGCGTCGTGGCCGCGAGCACGAGCAGGCTGAACCAGCCGACGAGGATCGCGAGCTCGACCCCGGTGAGGGTGCGCTGGAACAGCACCTGCAGTTGCTGCGCGGGTGGGCCGCCGGGGGCGCCCATCAGCGGCACGATGATGAGGCCCGCCACCGCCACGGCGGGCAGCGCGAGCAGCACCCGCGCGAGCAGCGAGGGGAGCCACACGACCGCGCGCTGCGGACCGATGCGGTCCTGCACCATCGCGCTCTGCCGCCGGTCGCCCCAGGTGGCGACGGCCGCGAGCGTGATGAGGAAGCCGATGACGACGATGATCTTGATGAGGGCGACCACGAGGTCGGCCCAGGTGAAGCTACCGGTCATGGCGCCACCTCGGCGGCCGCGGCCCCGGCCGTGGCGTGCGTGGTTTCGGTGCCCGCCGCGCCGCGCATGGCGCGCGCGAGCTCCTTGTGGGTCTTCCAGGGAATCGCGAAGCCGAGCGCCCGGCCGAGCCGCGCCACGAGCTCCCAGCCCGGTCGGGCGTCGCCGCGCGGGCGCAGCACCTGCTCGGTCGCCTGCGCCATCCCCTGTGCGTTGACGTAGGTCCCGCCCGTCTCGGTCCAGGCGCAGGCGGGCAGCGCGACGCGCAGCGCCGCCGTGAGCGGGCCATCGTGGCTCGCGATGACGACCGAGCCCGCGAGCCCCGCGAAGGCGCTCTTCATGGCCGCCACGTCGACGTCCACGTCGTGGCCCAGGGCGAGCACGTGGCTGTAACGACCCTTCTGCACCGCCGCGACGAGCTCCGCGAGCGGCCGCGGACCGTCGCCCCCGACGAGCGCCTTCACGCCCGCGCCGTTCGGGTTCTTGTCGACGTGCCGCAGCACCTTGTCGCCGAGCCCGTCGGGGCGCCGTGCCACGAACACGTCGGTCGCCCGCAGGTACTCGCGCCCGAGCGTGAGCAGGGCGAAGTTGTCTTCCTGGCTGTGCTGCGCCGACAGCACGATGGCCACGCGCTCCGGGTCGCAGCCGCGCAGGTGGTCCTTGGCGGCGCGCAGGGCCTCGTCGATCGACGCGTCGTCGCCGCCCACGTGCGCGCCGAGCATGCGGCCGGCGGTGGCGCGCCCGTAGCTCAGCATGCCCTCGTCGCACATCCAGTACTTGTTGACCGCCTCGTTGTCGCGCGGCCGGTAGCGGTAGGGCAGGTTGTCGCGCGGATCGTAGTCGAGGTGCGCGTTGCAGCCCGTCGCGCACTCCTGGCACACGGTGCGGGCGCTGCGCAGGAACCAGACGCGCGCCTTGAAGCGGAAGTGGCTCGAGGTGAGCGCGCCCACCGGGCAGACGTGCTCGGTCATGAGGCTGTAGCCGTGGTCGAGCTGGCGCCCCGGCGCGACCGTGATCTCGTTCCGGTTGCCGCGCTCGCGCATGTCGAGCACCGGATCTTGCGCGACCTCGTCGCACACGCGGATGCAGCGCGTGCACATGACGCAGCGCTCGGCGTCGTAGACGATGGTGGGGCCGAACACGACGGCCTTCGGCTTGTGGACCGGCTCGTCGCACATGCGCTTCTTGCTGCGCTGGTGGAGGAGCCAGTAATCCTGGAGCTTGCACTCGCCGGCCTGGTCGCAGATGGGGCAGTCGACCGGGTGGTTCAGGAGCAGGAGCTCCTGGATGGCCGCCCGCGCCTTCGCCACCTCGTCGCTCGTGTCCGAGAGCACCTCCATGCCGTCGGTGGCCTGCATGTAGCAGGCGGGCTGGAGCTTCGACTTCTGGGCGACGACGTAGTCGTTCTTCTCGGCGCTCCACTCGAGGATGTCGAGGCGCAGCGCCGGCCGCCCGGGGGGCGGCAGGATGTCGACCAGGCACATGCGGCAGTTGGCCGGCGAGCTCAGGCCGGGGTGCCAGCAGTAGTGCGGGATCTCGATGCCGGCGCGGTACGCCGCACGCATGACCGTGTCACCCGGCTCGAAGGGGACGTCTCGACCGTCGATCTTGATGCTAGGCATGGGGGATTCGGGCCGCCACGTGGGCTGGCTTCAGTGGTCGCACTCGCCGCCGATCATGTTGATCGAGCCGAAGCACGGCACGATGTCGGGGATCATCGCCCCGGTGACGAGCTTGGCGAGGCCGGAGGTGTTGGCGAAGCATGGGGGGCGGATGCGCACGCGCCACGGCGTGCCGCTGCCGTCCGACACGATGTAGAAGCCGAGCTCGCCGTTGCCCGCCTCGGTGTACGAGTAGCACTCGCCCGCCGGCACCTTGATGCCCTCCATCACGATCTTGAAGTGCTGGATGGTGCCCTCGATGGTCGTGTAGACCTCGTCCTTCGGCGGCAGCACGATGCGCGGGTCGTCGACGTGGACGGGGCCGTCGTCGGGCAAGAGCGCGAGCGCCTGCTCGATGATGCGCATCGACTGGCGCACCTCCTCCGAGCGGCACATGAAGCGGTCGTAGCAGTCGCCCCGGCTGCCGACCGGCACGTCGAACTCGACGGTGTCGTAGCCGGAGTAGGGGTGCGACTTGCGCACGTCGTAGGCGACGCCCGTCGAGCGCAGGCACACGCCCGTCCAGCCGAGCGCCTTCGCCTCGGCGGCGCTCATGATGCCCACGCCGTCGACGCGGTCGAGGAAGATGCGGTTCTTGACGACGAGCTTCTCGGCGTCGTCGACGAGCGCGAGGACGGCGGGCAGGGTGGCGCGCACGGCCTGCTTGAAGTCGGGGGTCGGCGGTGCGGCCATGCCGCCCACGCGCCCGAAGGTGTGGGTCACGCGCGCGCCCGTCTCCTCCTCGAAGATGTCCCAGATCATCTCGCGCGCCTTGCACAGATACAGAAAGGGCGTGAAGGCCCCGAGCTCCATGCACATCGCGCCCGAGCAGACCATGTGGTCGCAGATCCGCGCGAGCTCGCCGAGGATCATGCGGTAGTACTGGCAGCGCGCCGGCACCGTGACCCCGAGCATCTTCTCGACCGCGAGCGCGAAGCCCACGTTGTTGAGCATCGGCGAGGCGTAGTTCAGCCGGTCGACGTAGGGGAAGCACTGCGTCCAGGTGCCGCGCTCGCACATCTTCTCGAAGCCACGGTGCAGGAAGCCCACCTGCACGTCGGCCTTCGTGACCGTCTCGCCGGACAGCTCGACCACGATGCGCACCGTGCCGTGCATGGCCGGGTGCGAAGGGCCGAGGTTCAGCCTCATCGGCTCGGTCGGCAGCTCGATCTCGCCGTCGTCTAGCTCCTGGTCGAGCGGTTCCATGGGTCTCCTTGCGCAGCGCGGGCGGGGGGCGCCCGCCGGGGGGGCGGGCGGGGAGGGCGGTCAGTCCTCGGCTTCGGTCTCGGCGCGGGTCGGTCGGGGGTCGTCGACGTCGCGCCAGCGATGGTGCGTCTGGCGGCCGAAGGGCATGCCCTCGTCCGCGGCGAACGGCAGGAGCTTCTCGACGTTGCCGGTGCGGTAGGGCACGAGCGGCTGCGTCTTCTGCGCGTCGTAGTCCTTGCGCAGCGGATGGCCGACGAACTCCTCGTAGAGCAGGATGCGCCGGAGGTCCGGGTGCCCCTCGAAGCGCACGCCGAACATGTCGTAGGTCTCGCGCTCGAACCAGTTGGCCCCGGCCCACACGTCCACGACCGACCGGATCGCGGGCGCGGTGCCATCGGGCGCGTCGTCGAGCCGCGTCTTCAGGCGCACGCGGTGGGCCTTTTCGCAGGAGCGCACGTGCAGCACGACCTCGAAGCGCGGCTCCTGCCGGCCGAGGTAGTCGACGCATGTGAGGTCGACGAACATGTCCATCCGGCAGCGCGGATCGTCGCGCAGAAAGAGCGCGACCTCGTGCCACCGCGCCGGGGCGACGACCGCGGTGTCGTCGCCGAACTGCGCGTGCGTCTCCTCGATCGCGGCGCCGAAGCGCTCGACGAGGGCCTCGAGGACCTTGTGGCTCATGGGCGCGAGGCTCCTTTGCGGCGCAGGGCCACGAGCTGGTCGGCGCGGGCCCCGACGCGCGCCAGCGGGTCGAGGCGCGGCTTGACGATCGCCGGGGTGCGGTCGCCGCGCTGCACCTTGTCTTGCATGAGGAGCAGGCCGTCGATGATCCCCTCGGGCCGCGGCGGGCAGCCCGGCACGTACACGTCGACCGGCACGACCTTGTCGATGCCGGGCAGCGT
>JADLAB010000451.1 GCA_020848455.1 Polyangiaceae bacterium | reverse complement strand
TTCAAGCCGCGCTCGTCACCCTACGCGTTCCAGGGGCTCGGCGAGCTCGGCCTCGGCCTGCTCGCGGAGGCCGCGCGCCGCCACGGCATGGTCAGCGTCACCGAGGTGACCGACACGCGCGCGGTCGAGCTCGTGGCGCGCCACGCCGACGTGCTGCAGGTCGGCGCGCGCAACATGTACAACTACGACCTGCTGCGCGAGGTGGGGCGCGCGCGCAAGCCCGTCATCCTGAAGCGCGGGCTCTCGGCGACCATCGACGAGCTCTTGTGGGCCGCCGAGTACATCGTCGCGGCGGGCAACCCGGAGGTCGTCCTGTGCGAGCGCGGCATCCGCACCTTCGAGCGGCAGACGCGCAACACCCTCGACGTCTCGGCCGTCGCGCTGCTGCGGCGCATGAGCTTTCTGCCCGTCATCGCCGACGTGTCGCACGCCGCCGGACGCCGCGACATCCTCGCGCCGCTCGGCCGCGCCGCGCTCGCCGCCGGCGCGAGCGGGCTCATGGTCGAGGTGCACCCGTGGCCGGCCGTGGCGCGCTCCGACAGCGAACAGCAGCTCACCCCCGCCGAGCTCGCCCGCTTCCTCGACGAGGTCGGCTGGCCGCACCCGGCGCCGCGCCCCGTCGCCGCAGCCGCCGGCAGCTGATCCCCCAGGCGACCGGCGCGAGCGCGACGCGAGGCAGCGAGTCGCCTGGACGCCAGGGTCGGAAGGGAAGCGACGGTTCCCCTCGCCTTTGCCCGGCGCGCTGGCCCCTCGGCAGCCGCCTCCTCACGAACCAAGGACACGACATGAAGCTCTCGGTAGCGTGCAACTTCGACGATGCCCTCCTCGCCGGGCTCGCGGGCCATCCGGTCTACGAGATCTACGGCAAGCTCACCTCCGACTACTTCGGCGGCGGGCGACCTTCCTTCTACCTGCCCGAGGTGCGGCGCCCGGCGCTCGAGCGCTACGTGAAGCGGACCCACACGGCGGGCATCGAGTTCAACTACCTGCTCAACGCGCTCGCGATGGGCAACCGCGAGTACACGCGCGAGGGCCAGCGCAACGCCGAGGAGCTGCTCGCCTGGCTCGACGGCATCGGCGTCGACTCGGTCACCGTCGCGAACATCTTCTTCCTGCGCCTCGTCAAGCGCCGCCACCCGCGCATCAAGGTGCGGGTGAGCTCGCACATGCACACCGACAACCCGCGCAAGGTGCGCTTCTGGGTCGACAACGGCGCCGACTACGTCGTCGTGTCCGAGACCAACATCCACCGCGAGCTCGCCGTGCTCGCGGCGATGCAGGAGGCGGCCGCGGGTGTCGAGCTGCAGCTCATCGTGAACAACTGGTGCCGGCAGGACTGCGCCATCGCGAGCAACCACGCGGTGACCCTGAACGCCGCCTCGCAGGAGGGCTCGAAGGGCTTCCCCATCGACTACTGCTCGCTCGTCTGCAACGAGCTGCGCGTGCGCGAGCCGGTCAACTACCTGCGCGCCAACTGGATCCGCCCGGAGGATCTGCACGTCTACGAGGCGCTCGGCTACCACAACTTCAAGATCGTCGAGCGCAACACCCCTACCCCCATCCTGCTGCGACGCGTCGCGGCCTACGCCGGGCGCCGCTACGACGGCAACCTGCTCGATCTCGTGCAGAACTACGCCTACCCGGAGGAGGCCTACGAGGGCCGCGCCAAGGACGCCTACTCGCTGCGGCGCATGGTGAAGTACTTCGGCAAGCCCCGCGCGGCGAACCTGCTCAAGTTCGGCAAGGTCGTCGACTTCGGCAAGACGGCGAGCGTCCTATACCCGCGGCGCGGCCCGAACCCCGTCCAGATCGACAACCGCGCGCTCGACGGCTTCCTCGATCGCTTCAAGGACAAGAGCTGCCTCGACGTCGACTGCGAGGCGTGCCGCTACTGCCACGAGTGGGCCGAGCGCACGGTGCACATCGATCCGGCATGGCGCGCGCGCATGCGCGGCGACGTCGACGAGCTGCTCGGCGAGCTCGACTCCGGCGGCTTCTGGGAGCCCTACCTCACGACCCTGCGGCGCCACGCATCCCGCGCGCGCGAGCTCGGCCGCCGGGCGCTCGGCCTCGGGGCTGCGCCCGCCGTCGCGCCAGCCCCGCGCGAGGCGGCCGCGAGCGAGCCGCGCCGCCCCGTCGTCCGGCTGCCCGTCCTGCCGAACGAGCACGCGCCGCGACCGCCCGTGCCCGGGCGGGCAGGCGCGCCACGGGCCGCCGGCCGGGTGATCGACGAGCCGCCGCCCTAGCCGCGCGTGCGTCCCGAGGCCGCGCGCCGCGCCCGGCCCCGCGCGCGGGCGAGCGCCGCGAGCGCCGCGAGGAGCGAGGCCCCGAGGCCGAGGCCTCCGCCGCGCCCGTCGCCGTCGCCCGCGCCGCCGCCGACCCAGCGGCAGGTGCACGAGGGCACGGCCGGGGCGTCGAGTTGCCCCACGCACTGTCCCGCGGCGTTGCACACCGCGGGCGGAACGCAGTCGTCGACGGACTGGCACGCGGCAAGGCACGCCGTGCCGCGGCACTTGTAGGGCGTGCAATCCTCGTCGGGCCCCTGCGTCGAGGGAAGGCGCAGCGTGTGGTCCGGGTCGCACTTCGGGCCGGTGAGCTCCACGCAGCCGCTCGCCTCGCAGATGTAGTCGAGGATGCAGTCCTCGTCCGCGGAGCACGCGGTCTTGCAGAGCTCGGCGTCGGCGCAGCGGTAGCCGAGGCAGGCCGGGTTCTCGACCGTCACGAAGGAGCCCGCGCCGTCGCACACGAAGTGGGTCTCCTCGACGGGCACGTCGCAGTCGCCCGTCGCACAGCTGCAGGTGGGCGGCTGCTGCTGCGGCAAGTACGGCGCCGTCTGGGTGCCGAGCGGATACTCGCAGGCGCCCGAGTTCGCGCCGTCGCAGCTCCCCTGACAGTCGCCGGTGCCGTCGCACTCGTTGCGCGCGCCGAGGGCCGTGTGGGGCTGCTCGCCGCTCGGCACGAGCGTGCACTTGCCCGGGAACCCGGCGACGTCACAGGCCTGGCACTGGTCGCCGCAGGCGAGGTCGCAGCACACGCCGTCGGTGCAGTGGTCGCTGAGGCACTCCTCGTCGGCGTGGCAGCAGAGGCCGTTGGCCTTCTTCAGCACGCAGGTGTGGGCCACCGGCGCGGCACCGCCCGCCTCGTCGGCGCAGTCGTCACCGGCGACGTCGCACCAGCCCTTGGCCGTGCACGGCTCGGCCGGGGGATCGCAGGTGGTGGAGCAGCCCGTGTTCGTGGCGTTGCAGATCTGCGGCTTGCAGTCCTCCGACTCGAACAGCACGCGGTTGCCCGCGCCGTCGCAGTGGGTCGTGGTCGTGACCTCGGTCACGCAGGCGGTGACGGGGTCGAGGGCGATCTTCGTGGGTCCGCAGGTGCCGTCGTCGGCCAGGCTCGCCTTCAGGAGCGCGGCGCACGAGTAGCAGTCGCCGTCGCAGCGCACGTTGCAGCACACGCCGTCGGTGCAGAAGCCCGTGGCGCACTCCTGGTCGAGGGTGCACGTCTCGCCGTTCGGCTTCCGCAGAAGCTGCGCCGTGGCGAGCGCCTGCCCGCCGGCGCCGCGGCCCCCGACGATGAGCACGGCGCGGCCGGCGCCACTCGCCACGCCGGCGCTCACGAGCGCGGCCGCGTGGTCGCGCCGTGCTCCGGCCGGCAGGAGCGACCCGAAGGCGTCGGTCACGGGATCGAAGCTCTCGGCCGTCCCGAGCGTGCCGCCCGAGTTCTGGCCGCCCACGATGACGACCGAGCCGAGCGCCTGGTCGCCGGCGCTCGGATCGACGAGCAAGGTCGCCGTGTGCCCCGTCCGGGCGGCGGCCATGGTGAGGGGCGTGCCGAGCGGCTCGAAGCCGCGCTGCACACCCGTCTCGCGGAAGAGATCGAGGGTGTTGTTCACGACGCCGGCCACGGTCGCCGTCATGCCGCCCGCGAAGACGACGGTGCCCTTCTGCGGCCCCTCCTCGACCAGGGTCGCCGTGTGGAAGGCGCGCAGCGCCGTCATCTGGGGCAGCCCACCGCCGGCGGTCTGCACCGCGCCGAAGCTCGCGAGCGAGCCGTCGAAGATCTCCGCCGACGAGAGCGCGCTGCCCGCGAGCACGAAGCCGCCCGCGACGAGCACGTGCCCGCTCGGCAGGCGCGTCGCCGTGTGCCCGGTGCGCGACTGGCTCAGCGTGGGGGTCACGGGCACCGTGCTCACCGGGAGCCCGTTCGTGTCGAAGCCGCCGAAGTCGTAGACGACGCCGCTGTTCGTCGGCTGGTTGAGCGGCGGTGCCGTGCCACCCACGATGAGCACGCGGTGGTTCTCGTAGAGCGTGGCGGTGTGGTTGAAGCGCCCGAGCGTGAGGGGCGTCGGATCGGTCACGAAGGTGCCGGTGTCGGGGTTGTAGACCTCGATGCTGGCGATCGGTGTGCCGGCTCCCTCGGTGTCCGTGCCGCCCGAGACCATCGTGGGCACGGGCAGGCCGGTCGGCGCCGCCGGATCGCCGAGCGTCGCAGCCGCGTGGCCGCCGCGCGCGGTCGCCATGGCGCCGGTGAGCGCGAAGGTGCGGCTCAGGGGCTCGTAGATCTCGCTGCTCGCGAGAGCCGCGCCCGCCGTGTTGAAGCCACCGGTGACGAGCAGGCGCGTCGTCGGCGAGCCCGGCTCGAGCTCGGTCACGACCGGCCGCGACCGCGCCACACCGAGGTTGTTGCTGGTCGAGGCCCACTGCGGATCGACGACGAGCGGGTAGGCGAGGTCGCCTGCCCAGCTCACGCGCAGGGTGCAGCTCGAGGCGCCGGCGGGGGTGACGGGTCGTCCCCACGGAGCGACCGGGCTCGCGTCGTAGGCGCAGCCCTCGAGGCCGAGCGCGGCCTCGTGCCGCACGCCCCGCGCGTCGACGACGTACGGCGCCGCGACGCGCAGGCGGGGGGCCCCGCCGCGGTCGAGCAGCTCGAGCGAGTCGCCGAGGAGGCGGAGCCCGGCGAACGCCGCCACGTCGACGCGGTAGCGCACCGCGCGCTCGGCCGGCTCGCGCTCGTAGAAGAGGAAGTCCTCGAGTCCGGCCGGCGAGCGCAGCTGCACGACGTCGGCGCCGTCCGGCCCACCCGCCGCGAACACGGCCGCGTCGCCGAGCACCACGGCCGACACGTCGTCCGCGCCCTCGAGCTCGAAGGTGAGCGCGAGACCCGTGGCGAGATCCACCACGCGGGCGGCCGAGTCCGCTCGAGCCCCGAAGACGACGCGTGCGGATGGCGCTGCCGCGAGCTGCTCGCGCACGCCGGCGAGGGACCGGACGCGGTCGAGCACCGCCGCGGCATCCTCCGCCCGTGGGCTCGAGTCCCGCCCACGGGCGTCGCCCTCTGCGCAGGCCCCGAGGAGCGTCGTGACGGTCAGCAGCGACAGGCCGAGCCCGTGCCGCAACGAAAGGTTCGGTTTGCGATGAGCGAGCACGTTACTCCTCGACGAGGACGGGTGAGGCCGGACGAGACTACCAGAACCGCCGGCGCAACCGTAGCGACACGGAAAGCGGGCCCCGCCCGGCGGCGTTTCGGCGGGGTCCCGAGCGCGGCGGAAAATTCGCCCCACGGGGTCGGCCGGGGGCGGTAGACTCCCGTAGCGTAACCTGCTGTCCACTTCCTCCTCGACCGCAACCGCTCCGTCGATGCGCTCCGCGCGTTGACGGGAGGGGTCGACGTCCCGTCGCCGCTGTAGGAGCGCCCAAGATGACCCATCCTTCCCGCCCCAGGTCCTCGTCCCCGCTCGGCCGCGCCCGAAGCCCCCGGCGGCCCAGCTGGCGCGCGATGCTCCCCTTCGGCGCGCTCGCCCTCCTCGGGCTCTGCTCCCTCGACGCCGGCGCGGCCCCGCCGTACGACCTCGACGGCGATCAGGTCCTCGACGTCTTCGACAACTGCGTCGGCACCCCCAACCCGGACCAGCACGACGGCGACGGCGACTGCGGCGCCTGGCCCTACTCGTGCAGCGGCTCGTGCACCTGCGGCGACGCCTGCGACCCGGACGACGACAACGACGGCACGCTCGACGGGGCGGACACGAACGACGACGGCAACCCCGGCGACAACGACCTCGACACCGCCGACAACTGCCGCACGAAGGCGAACAGCAACCAGAACGACGGCGACAACGACGGGATCGGCGACGTCTGCGACAACTGCTCGAGCACGCCGAACCCGACCCAGCTCGACACGGACAGCGACGGCATCGGCAACGACTGCGACAGCGACGACGACGCCGACACGGTCTCCGACGTCAGCGACAACTGCGACTTCGTCCAGAACCCCGGGCAGGAGAACCCGGACGGCGACCAGTTCGGCGACGCGTGCGACAACTGCCCGCTCGACGCCAACGACAACCAGCTCGACACCGACCTCGACGGGGCCGGCGACGCCTGCGACACCGACGACGACAACGACGGCATCCTCGACAACGGCGACGGCCTGCCCGCGAACAACCCGTGCATCGGGGGCAACACCGTCAACTGCGACGACAACTGCCCGTTCGACGCCAACGCCCTGCAGGAGAACGCGGACAACGACCAGCGCGGTGACGCCTGCGACAACTGCGACCTCGTCCAGAACGACTCGCAGACCGACACGGACGGCGACGGCATCGGCGACGCCTGCGACAACTGCATCGCGCTCGCCAACCCGACCCAGCTCGACACCGACGGCGACGGCAGCGGCAACGCCTGCGACAGCGACGACGACAACGACGGCGTCGCGGACGCGAGCGAGAGCTTCGACCTCGACCCGACGCGCTGCGGCAACAGCGACGGCGACACCTGCGACGACTGCTCGATCGGCACCGACGGCTTCGGGCCCGCGAGCGACCAGACGCCCGCGAACGACGGCCCCGACAACGACGGCGACATCCTGTGCGACGCGAGCGACCCCGACGACGACAACGACGGCGTCAACGACGCGAGCGACAACTGCGACTTCGCACCGAATCCGACGCAGCTGAACACCGACGGCGACGCGCAGGGCGACGCCTGCGACACGGACGACGACAACGACGGCGTCCTCGACGTGAGCGACAACTGCGTGCTCGTGGCGAACGCCTCCCAGGCGAACGCCGACGGCGACCTCTTCGGCGACGTCTGCGACAACTGCGTGAACCTCGTCAACGACAGTCAGGTCGACTCCGACGCGGACACGGTGGGCGACGCCTGCGACAACTGCGCGCTCGTCGCGAACACCAGCCAGACGGACACGAACGGCAACGGCATCGGGGACGCCTGCGACACCGACGACGACGGCGACGGCGTCATCGACGGGGTCGACAACTGCCCGCTCGCCGCGAACGCGCTGCAGGAGAACAACGACGGCGATGCCCTCGGCGATGCCTGTGACCCGGACGACGACAACGACGGCGACCTCGACGTGGCCGACAACTGCCAGTTCGTCGCGAACGCGCTGCAGCAGAACAACGACGGCGACGCCCTCGGCGACGCCTGCGACCCGGACGACGACAACGAC
>JADLAB010000450.1 GCA_020848455.1 Polyangiaceae bacterium | reverse complement strand
GTCGAGCGCGAGGACGCGGGCGGAGGAGCTCGCACATCGAGCTGCCGACTTGCCCGCGCCGCAGCGCGAGTCGGGGGCGGGGCCCACGCCGCGTCGCGCCGCACGCCCCTCGCCCCGGGCGACCCGACCCGATGCGCGATCTTGACGGCACCCGGACGCGGGCGTAGCGGCGGCTCGCGCGATCGGAGTTGGCCGGTCGCCCTGGCCCCCGGGACTCGACCATGAGCTGGCTCCACGATCAGACGACCGAGATGCTCCGCCGTATCGAGGAGGCGAAGGCGAAGAAGGCCTTCCCGTTCTTCCGGCCCTTCGAGAACGTCGGGCCGCGCGTGAAGGTCGGGGCGGGGAGCTACGTCAACTTCACCTCGAACGACTACCTCGGCCTGTCGCAGCACCCGAAGCTCATCGCGGCCGCGATCGCCGGCACGCGCCGCTACGGCACGGGGCTCGGGAGCGCGCGGCCGCAGGCGACGAGCGTGCGGCACCTCTTGCTCGAGGAGCGGCTGGCGAAGTGGACGCACTACCAGGGCTGCGCGGTCTTCACGACCGGCTACCAGGCCCTCGTCGGCGTCCTGCAGACCTTCCTCGACGACGAGTGCACGGTCGTGCTCGACAAGCTGAGCCACGCCTCGATCATCGACGGCGTGCTGATGGCGCAGGGCAAGAGCCCCGAGCTCGAGGTGCGCTTCTGCAAGCACAACAACGTCAAGCACCTCGACTCGATCCTCGCGAGCGCGTCGCACCCGAAGAAGATGGTCGTCATCGAGGGCCTGTACAGCGTGGACGGCGATCTGGCGCCGCTCGCGGACATGGTCGCGGTCGCGAAGAAGCACGGCGCGGTCGTGGTGCTCGACGACGCGCACGGGCTCGGGGCGCTCGGGCCGACGGGGCTCGGGGTCTGTGAGCTGTCGGGCCTCGTCGGGGAGATCGATCTCTTGATCGGTACCTTCTCGAAGTCGTTCGGGACGGTCGGCGGCTTCGTGTGCGCCGACCAGACGCTCATCGACTACCTGAAGCTGACGGCGCGCTCGTTCCTGTTCTCGGCGACCCTGCCGCTCGCGCAGTGCGAGGCCGCGCTCGCGGCGCTCGACATCATCTCGACCGACCACTCGCTGTTCCGCAAGCTCGAGGACAACGCGCGCTTCTTCCGCGGCGGGCTCGAGGAGCTCGGCTTCGACCTCGGCGAGAGCACGACCCACATCTCGCCCATCTTCGTCAAGGACGAGATGAAGACCCTCATGTTCGGCGCGTACCTGTTCCACGCGGCCGAGGTCATCATGATGCCGTTCGTGTCGCCGGGCGTCGCGCCCGGGACGGAGCGGCTGCGCTGCAACGTGACCGCGGCGCACACGAAGGACGAGATGGGCTACACGCTCGAGGCGCTCGCCATGATCGGCAAGATGCTCGGCGTCCTGCCCGAGAGCGCCAAGACGAGCGCCTCGAACGCGCGCCGCATCGGCTACCTCATCAAGAACAAGGCCGCGGGCCTCCTCAAGAACGGCCTGCCCTTCGTGCGACACGAGATCGACACCGTGCGCGAGATCCGAAAGCAGCTGAAGGAGCCGCCGGCCGGCTGAGCGGCCCCGACGGCGCGACCCGCCCCCCGCAGGAGTCGCAGCCGAGCCGAGCGGCTCCGACGGCGCGACTTGTCCTTGCCGAGCCGAGGCGCGCGTCGGTAAAGTGGCGTGTCGGGTAAGTGCCCGATAAGCCTTTGCATTGCCGCGCGGTCGCCGGAGGGGCCCGCGCCGAAAGGGAGCCCGCATGCCTCGTACCCCGCTCCTCAGCCAGATCCGCCGGCTCGCCGCCGAGCACCGCCTCGCGCTGCACCGCAGGGTGCCCGTCGACGTGGTGCGCCACGAGCGCGCCGAGGCCGCCGTGAAGCGGGGCACGACGCGCCGCGATCTGCTCCTCGGGTCGGCGGCGGTCGCGACGCTCGCGGCCTGCAAGAAGGACGAGACGACGCCGGCGCCGACGCCGGGCGCGCCGCGCATCGCGATCGTCGGCGCGGGCATCGCCGGGCTCTCGGCGGCGCTCACGCTGCGCGACAAGGGCGTCGCGGCGACCGTGTACGACATGTTCACGCACCGCGTGGGGGGGCGCATGGTGACCGAGCGCGGCAGCGAGCCCACGGGCTGCAACAGCTGCCACGTCGCGCCGGGTACCGCGCCTTCGATGTCGTGGAGCGACGGCCAGGTGACCGACATCTACGGCGAGCTCATCGACTCGGGACACACGACGATCCACGCGCTCGCGCAGCGCTTCGGGCTCGCGCTCACCGACGCCCTGGCGGCGCAGCCGGTGGGCTCGACCGAGACCTGGTACTTCAACGGCGGCTACTACACGCAGGCCGACGCCGACACCGACTTCGCGGCGATCTACGACGCCTTGATGGCCGACGCGGATGCGGCGGGCTGGCCCGTCACCTTCGACACGGTGACGCCGGCGGGGCGCGTCCTCGACGACCTCAGCATCTACGACTGGATCGAGAGCCGCGTTCCCGGCGGCCACACCTCGCGGCTCGGCCGCCTGCTCGATGCCGCCTACTGCATGGAGTACGGCGCCGAGACGACCGATCAGAGCTCGCTCAACCTCATCAGCATGCTGTCGGGCTCGTCGGCCACCCTGTCGGTGCTCGGCGAGTCGGACGAGCAGTACCGGCTCGCGGGCGGCATCGATCAGCTGCCGCGCGCCATCGGCGACCACCTCGGCATCGGCGACGTCGTGAAGCTCGGCTTCGAGTTCCAGGCGCTGCGCATGGAGGCGGACGGCAGCTACACGCTCTCCTTCGACACGGACGGAGGCACCGAGGAGGTGCGCGCCGACTACGTCGTGCTCGCCATTCCGTTCGGCGCGCTCCGCACGCGCGACTTTTCGGCCGCGGGCTTCGACGCGCTGAAGGAGCAGGCGATCATGGAGCAGGGGCAGGGGCGCAACTGCAAGCTCCAGCTGCAATTCACGGCGCGGCTCTGGAACCAGGCGGGCGCCTGGGGCATCGGCAACGGCTCGAGCTACTCGGACACCGGCTACCAGCTCTCGTGGGACCCCACGCGCGGTCAGGCGGGCACGAGCGGCATCCTGGTCGGCTACAACGGCGGCGACGCGGCGGGCGCCACGGCGCTCGCGCACCCGTATGGCAACAGCGGCGATCCGGACGTCGTCGCCGACGCGCAGGCCTTCCTCGCGCAGATCGAGCCCGTGTTCCCGGGGCTCACGGCCCTGTGGAACGGCAAGTGCGCCGAGACCAAGGCGCACATCGACCGGCGCTTCAACTGCTCGTACTCCTACTACCGGGTCGGCCAGACGCAGGACATCTGCGGCTACGAGCGCGAGCCGCAGGGCAACGTGTTCTTCTGCGGCGAGCATACGTCCATCGAGAACCTCGGCTTCATGGAGGGCGCGGCCTCCGAGGGCATCGCCGCCGGCGAGGCCGTGCTCGCGGCGCTCGGCATCGCGTAGCGTGCGGCGCGCGCCTGCGCCCCGGCGGGGGTGCGAGCCCGCGGGAGGACGGCACGAATCCGCCGGTCGCTTTTTCCGTCACCACCGAGGGGTGCCTCGCGTTGGTCGCCCGAGAGCGCGGGCCGCCGGCCCGCCCACCACGGAGGACGTGACGCCATGACCCTGCCCGCGACCCATCTTGCCGCCCCGCACTCGCCCCACGCCTCGAACGGCGGGCGCCTCGTCACGGCCGACGGCCGCGAGCTACCGCTCCGCGCGGTCGGCCTCGAGGTCGAGGCTGCCGCCGGCATCGCCCGCGTCGTCGTGACGCAGCACTTCCACAACCCGTTCACCGAGCCGCTGTCGGTGAGCTACGAGCTGCCACTGCCGGCCGAGGGCGCCGTCTCGGGGTTCTCGTTCGAGCTCGACGGCCGCCGCATCGTCGGCGAGGTCGACAAGAAGCGGCGCGCGCGCGAGCGCTTCGAGGAGGCGGTGCTCGCCGGGCAGAGCGCGGCCCTGCTCGAGCAGGACCGGTCGAGCCTGTTCCGCCAGGAGATCGGCAACGTGCCGCCCGGGAGCGACATCGTCGCCGCGATCGTCGTCGATCAGAAGCTCCGCTGGCTCGCCGAGGGCGAATGGGAGTGGCGCTTCCCGACCGTGGTCGCGCCGCGCTACCTCGGCGCCGGCGGCCGGGTCGCGGACGGCGCGCGCGTGACGGTCGACGTCGCGGACGGGCCCCTGCCGGTGCGGGCGACCCTCTGCCTGCGGGTCGGCGATGCGCTCGGCCGGCCGGTGCGGGCGCGCGCGGACGGCGCGCGAGCGAGTCACACGGCCGTCGCGGCCGACGCGCGCGTGGCCTCGCCCTCGCACGCGCTCGCGGTCACGGGGCGCGATGGGGCCTTCGAGGTCGCGTTCGCGGACGAGCGCGGCGCGCGCCTCGACCGCGACGTCGTGGTGCGCTGGCCCGTCGCGACGGACGAGGTCGGGGCGCGGCTCGTCACGGCGCGCCCGGCCGCCGGGGCGCCCATGGACGGCCACGCCTACGGCCTGCTCACGCTCGTGCCGCCCGCGGCGGACACCGTCGGCGCGCGCGTGGCGCGCGATCTCACGCTGCTCGTCGACGCCTCGGGCTCGATGCACGGCGAGCCGCTCGAGCAGGTGCGGCGCGTGGGGCTCGCCCTGCTCGCGACCCTCGACGCCGACGACTCGCTCGAGATGATCGCCTTCGGCAACGCGCCCCGCCGCTTCCGCCCGCGCGCCGAGCGTGTCACCGCGTCCCTGCGCCTGGAGGCCGAGAAGTGGCTCCGCGCGCTCCGCGCCGAGGGCGGGACCGAGATGAAGGCGGGCATCCTCGCCGCGCTCGAGCCGCTGCGCGCGGACGCGCAGCGGCAGATCGTGCTCTTCACCGACGGGCTCATCGGCTTCGAGCAGGAGATCGTGCGCACCGTGCTCGAGCGCTTGGCGGGCTCTCAGGGGCGCTCGCGCGTGCACTCGGTCGGCGTCGGCTCGGCCGTGAACCGCACCCTCACGCTCGGCGCGGCGCGCGCCGGCCGCGGCGTCGAGACCGTCATCGGGCTCGGCGAGGATCCGGAGCGCGCGGCCCTGCGCCTCTGCGCGCACACGGCCGCACCGCTCGTCGTCGAGCTCGAGGTCGCGGGCTCGGCGCTCCGGGCGCACGCTCCGCGGCAGCTGCCCGACCTCCATGCGGGGGCGCCGGCGCTCGTGTCGCTCGAGCTCGAGCCCGAGGGCGGCGAGCTGCGCGTGAGCGGCCGCACCGCGAGCGGGCGCTTCGAGCAGCGGCTCGTCGTCGCGCCCGTCGGCGCCGGTGACGGGGCGCGCGGCATCGCGGCGCTCTACGGGCGCGAGGCGGTCGAGGATCTCGAGATGCAGGCTGCCGCGGGCGAGCGCGGCGTCGAGCGGGCGATCGAGGAGCTCGGCCTCGCGTTCCAGCTCGCGACGCGCATGACCTCGTGGGTGGCCGTCAGCACGGAGCGCACGGTCGATCCGCGCGACCCGACCCGGCGCACGACCATCCCGCAGGAGCTGCCGCACGGCATGAGCGCCGAGGGGCTCGGCCTGCGCGCCGCGCGACCTGCGCTCGCCGGGTACGCGCTCGCCGGTGGGCCCGCGCAGGCGGTGTTCGCGCCCGGCGCGGCCCCGGCGCAGGGCTACGCGCCACCCGCGCCAAGCGAGGCGCCCCACGCCGACGCGCTCTTCTCGCTCCTCGAGCTCGCCGAGCTCGAGGAGGAGCGCGAGATGCGGGAGGAGCTCGAGCCGCCGCGTCCCGCGCGGGCCGCAGGTCGGCCGCGCGCGCGCCCGACCCCGGCCGAGCCGGCGGCCGCGGAGCCGCAGAAGCCGAAGGCGAAGGGCGGCCTCTTCGGGCGCGTCGCTGACGGCCTCCGCCGGGTCTTGTCGGCGGGCGAGGCGGCGCCGCTCGCGGTGGCGGGGCGCGTGGTCGTCCACGACGACGCGCGCTTCGTGGTCGAGCTCGAGCTGCCCGAGGCGCTCGAGTGGGCGCCCGAGGCGGTGGTCGTCGTGCTCGCGGACGGGACGCGCGTGGCGGCCGAAGTGGTGGTGGAGCGGACGACCCGGGCGGGCGCGCTCGCCGCGGGCGTGACGGTCCGGCTCGCGCTTCGGGCGCGCTCCCGGCTCGAGGGCGGCACCGACGGGATCGTGCGCCCGGAGAGCCTCGAGCTCCGGAGCGCCGGGCGACAAGTGGTGATCGCGCTTCTTCCATGATCGACCTCGACGAGCACCTGCCCGCCATCGCCACCGGCGACGCCGACGCCTTCGCGCGCTGGCTCGCCGGGGCCGAGGGGCGGCTACGCGCGAGCCTCGCCTCCTTCGCGGCCGAGGTGGACGTCGAGGCGGTGCTGCAGGAGAGCTTGCTCCGCGTGTGGAACACGGCGCCGCGCCTGGTGCCGGACGGGCGGCCGAACGCCCTCGTGCGCTTCGCCGTGCGCGTGGCGCGCAACGCCGCCGTGAGCGAGTGGCGGCGGCTCGCGGCGGGGCGCGTCGTGCCCGAGGTCGCGCTCGGGGGCGGCGAGCCCGGCGATCCCGGCGACCCCGCCGCGGCCGAGCGCGCGCTCGAGGCGGGGCCGGCCGATCCGTGGCTGCGCGAGCGCATCCGGCGCTGTCACGGCGAGCTCGGCGGCAGCCCCGCACGGGCCCTCGGGGCGCGGCTCGGCTCGGGCGGGCTCGAGCACGACCGCGAGCTCGCGGCGGGCGTGGGGATGACGCTCAACACCTTCCTCCAGAACGTGGCGCGGGCGCGCAAGCTCCTCGCCGCCTGCCTCGAGCGCGCCGGCGTGCGCCTCGCCGAGGTGTGGTCGTGACCGCCGACGACCAGAGCCGGCTCGTCGCGGAGGTGACGAGCGCCCACCGGGCGCGCGACCCCGGGGGACGGGTGTGCGCCCACCCCGCCTGGCACGATCTCGACGTCGACGGCCGCCGCGAGGCCTTCGCGGCGACGCGCGAGCTCCGCACGCTCGAGGCGGCGCTCGACCCCGAGGGGCTCACGACGACGGCCCGGGCCGTGCTCGCGCGCATCCGGGGCGCGGCGCGCTGAGCCGAGGTGCGCCGCCGCAGGGAGCCCGGAATTCGATATTTCGGGCGCCGTGAACTATGAACTCCCCGAGCGGCGTTCTTCGCCCCGGATCCCCCCATGAAGCGACTCGTGCTCCCATCCCTCGTGCTCGGCCTCGCGGCGTGCACCGCCCAGCTCCCGACGAGCGAGACGCCGCCTCTCGCCGTGCCCGCCGGGCAGGACCAGGCGGCGCTCGCGCCCGGTCTCGGGGTGGGCACGAGCCCGGTCGCGAGCGCGGCGCCGGCGGTCGCGAGCGCTCCTTCGCCGCCGCCGACCGCCCTCGCCGCGGTCGAGCCGCCCGCGCCCGCGCCCGTGGCGGGACCGGCGTCGTGCCCCGACGGCATGCAGCTCGTCGAGGGAGACTACTGCACCGAGGTCGAGCACACCTGCCTCGAGGAGTGGTGGGACGAGTCGAACAAGAAGCGCGTGTGCGAGCGCTTCGCGCCGACGAGCCGCTGCCTCGGGCAGAAGGTCAAGAAGCGCTACTGCATCGACACCTACGAGTGGCCGAACAAGAAGGGCGTGCGCCCGGAGGTGATGAACGCCTTCTACCAGGCGCAGGTGAAGTGCGCGGCGGTCGGCAAGCGCATGTGCACCGAGAGCGAGTGGAACTTCGCCTGCGAGGGGCCCGACATGCTCCCCTTCCCGTACGGCTACGAGCGCGACGCGCGCAAATGCAACGGCGATCACAAGTGGGACGGCCCCAACATGAAGAAGGTCGGCAAGCGCGACCCGGCCGAGCTCGCGCGGCTGTGGCGCGGCGTGCCGAGCGGCAGCCAGCCGCAATGCGTGAGCCCCTTCGGCGTGGCGGACTTGCCGGCCAACGCCGACGAGGTCGTCGCGGCCGAGTCGCCGCACGCGAAGTTCGAGAGCGTCAACACCGGAGGCCCCTGGTACAAGGGCGTGCGCAACCAGTGCCGGCCCAAGATCTACACGCACGACGAGGGCTTCTACTACTACTACCTGTCCTTTCGCTGCTGCTCCGCGCCCGACGGCGCCGCGAACGATCCGCGCACGCCCGGGCAGATCAGGAAGGGCGACAAGTGGGACATGGTGGAGCGCCTGGCGGGCTTCGACGTCGCCGACGCGCGGCAGAAGCTCGATCTGAAGGACAAGGGGCAGTGCACCTGCAAGGCGGGTGACGTGCGCTGCCACACGCTCTGCGGCACGCTGCTCGGCCCGGCCGCGGTCGACGGCACCGACGCGACGCGTGTCCTCGGCCACGCCAAGGAGACGAAGCACGCTCCGAAGGGCGCGGCGCCGAAGAAGCCCAAGGGCAAGAAGCCGAAGAAGTAGGCCCGTCAGCGCTGCCGCCGGAGGCGCTCGTCCGCCGCGTCCGCATCGACGGCGTCGTCGACCTCGGCCGGGGGCTCCGCCGCGACGCGCACCCCGGTCCCCGCCGTCCGGCCCGCGCGCGCGAGCTGGATGGCGGCCGCCATGCCGTCGGCGTCGTCGACGCTCACGACCACCTTCTTCTCCTTGCCCTTGGGGTCGAGGTAGTGGACGCGCACGACGCGCCCGTTGCCGCCCGGGACGCTGTACGCCGTCGTGCCGTCGCGGCTCCACTTGATGCCCCAGCCGCCGAACTTCTTCCAGTCGTAGGCCTCGGCCGACACGTGCGTGATGCGCTCGAGCGGGACCTTCGGGCCGAAGAGCCCGTACTGCACGACGAGCTGCGCCGCCGACACGGTGACCCGCACGTGCGAGAAGAGCAGTGTCACGACGACGAGCAGCGGCAGCGAGAACAGGATCGGGACCAGGCCCGCCAGGCCCGCCGTCGCCAGGGTGGCGATGCCCGCCACGAGGGTGAGCAGGGCCAAGCCGCCCATCAGGCCGAAGAACCAGCCGGGCATGCGCACGCGCGAGCTCCCGAGCGCGCTCTCGCCGGCCATGAACTTCTTGGCGTAGTCGTCCGTGTCGCGGCTCATGGGCCCCGAGCATACCCCGTGGCGGTGCCCCTGCCGATGGCGCGCATCCGGCGCTTCCCGCGTGCCCGCGCGCGCGGGCCGGTGTACCTCGGTTCGGCCGGGAGCGCGGCGCGTGCCGCCGGCGCTCGGGCAGGAGGAGCGATGGAACTCACGACCTACGAGCTCACGGACGGGACCGCCGTCATCCGCATGGACGACGGCAAGGCCAACGCGCTCGGCCACGCGATGATCGACTCCCTCGGCGCCGCCCTCGACCGCGCCGAGCGCGAGGCGAAGGCGGTGGTGCTCACGGGTCGCGTCGGGCGCTTCTGCGCCGGCTTCGATCTCCGCACCATGATGACCGGCGTCGACGCGGCCCGCGCGCTCGTGGCCCACGGGGGCGAGCTGCTCCTGCGCCTCTACGGCCTGCCGCTGCCGCTCGTCGTCGCGTGCGGCGGTCACGCCCTCGCCGGCGGGGCGCTCGTCGTCCTCACGGGCGATCTGCGCGTGGGCGCGCGGGGCGCGTACCGCATCGGGCTCAACGAGGTGCAGATCGGCATGCCCGTGCCGATCCTCGCGATGGAGCTCGCGCGCGACCGGCTCGAGCCGCGCGAGCTCACGGCGGCGACGCTCTTCGCCAAGGTCGTCGACCCCGACGAGGCGGCGCGCATCGGCTGGCTCGACGAGCTCGCCGACGAGGCGGCGCTCCTCCCGCGCGCGCTCGCGCACGCGAGCCGGCTCGCCACGCTGGCGCGCGATGCCTTCGCCAAGACGAAGCAGAGCCTGCGCGGCCGCACCATCCGCTACGTGCGCGACACCCTCGTCGAGGACATGGCGCGCCTGACCCCGCCGGTCGGACCCTGAGCGGCGGCGGAGCTCGTTGACCCGGGGCCGGCGCGCCGTGCTCTAATCGGCGCCGACCCCATGGGCATCGGTCTCAGTCTGCTCTCGGTCTTCGAGCTCGCGCGCGTCACCGTGCCGACCTTTCTCGAGGGCGTCACGGGACGCATCGATCCGGCGGTGATCGACGGCCGGACTCGTGCGCTCGGCGAGCGGGTGCTGGCGCGCGCCCGTGTGACCCTGACGGTGGAGGGTACCGAGCGCGTGCCCGCCGGCCGGGCCTTCGTCTACATGTCGAACCACCAGAGCCACGTCGACATCCCGGTCGTCTTCGCGACCGTGCCGGCGACGCGCCTGCGTATGGTCGCGAAGAAGGAGCTCTTCCGCGTGCCCGTGTGGGGCCGAGCGATGCGCGCCGCCGGCATGGTCGAGGTCGATCGCGGCAACCGCTCGGCCGCCGTCCAGGCGCTCGAGCGTGCCGGCGAGCAGATCCGGAGCGGCGTGTCGGTGTGGATCGCGCCAGAGGGCACGCGCTCGCGCACCGGGGCCATCGGCCCGCTGAAGAAGGGCGGCTTCCACCTCGCGCTCGCGACCGGGACGCCCATCGTGCCCATCGCCATCAGCGGCACGCGCCGCGTGCTGCCCGCCGCCGGCCGCAGCATGCGCCACGGCGTGCCCGTCTCGGTGCGCTATGGCGCGCCCATCGAGGTCGCGGGGCGCGGCATCGAGGAGCTCATGGCCGAGGTGCGGAGCTTCTTCGAGACGAGCCTGGCCGAGCTCGAGGCGGGCTGAGGCGCGGGGCGCCTTGACCTCCCGGCGGGGCCGCGCTCGACTCCCCGGCATGCACAAGCCCGCTCTCGTGCTCGCCGCGTGTGCGCTCGGCCTCGTCGCCTGCCGCGGGGACATCGTCGTGACGGCCGAGCTCCACGGGCCGGGGACCGTCGAGGTGCGCCTGCCCGTGACCTCGCAGAGGCTCGCCCTGTGGGCGGACACCGACGGCAAGTGGCACGGCTCGAAGCACCTGTTGGTCCGCTACGAGATCGACGTGCTCCAGGAGGGCAAGACCATCGGCCACGTGTCCTGCAGCACGAACGACGTCTCGGTGTCGGTGTGCGGCACGACCTCGAACATCGGCGGCGCGCACTCCGGCGACTGCGAGATGAAGATGAACTGCCAGCTGCCCGGGCTCGCCGAGAGTGGCGAGGTCGTGCTGCGGGTCACCGCCCAGCCGGGCGATGGCGTCGACGCGATCGACAAGATCTCCCTCAACGTGCGCAAGGGCTGACGGCGCCGGTGTGCGGCGCGCGGCGCGCTCGCGCCGTCACAGCGTGCCGCCGACCACGAGACCGGCCGCCGTCGGGGACGCGAAGGGCGCGACCGCGACGCGCGGCGCGAGCGGGCTCGGGTCGAGCGCGAGATCGTCGCGGAAGAGAGTCGTCTCGCTCGCCGCAAAGGCGAGACCCATGAACGCGAGGCCGACGCCCTGGGTCACGCCGGCCGTGACGTTGAGGATCCGCACGGGGCGGCTGGCGTCGACGAGCTCGCTGAAGAGCGGCGGGCCGATGAGCGGCACCCCGAGGACCATGTACGGCGCCAGATCGGGGTTCTCGGTGGCGGCGGCCGTCACCGCGATGAGGAGCGGCGGCAGGTAGCTCACCGTGACGAGCGTGCACCCGAGGACGAGCAGCACATCGTTCGGGCTGTCCGACAGGTGGTACCCGGGCGGCACGGGATCGCCGGCGGCGTAGTCGAGCCGGGCGGGCGCGTCCGGTGGGAGGGCGAAGCTCGGCTCATCGTAGCCCGGCGAGCGATACGCGTCGTCGACCGGTGGGACCACCGGGGGTGCATCGAGGGGGCCCGCGTCGGGCGCGAGCTCGGGCTCCGCGGGCTCCTTCGGCTCCGCGGTCGGGCCGACGTCGACCGCCTCGCACACCGCGCCCGGCGGACAGTCGGGCGCCGGGGGCGCCTCGGGGTCGGCACCGAGGGCGGGCACGGACACGGCGACACCGGCGAGCACGAGCGCGCACACCGCGAGCCGGCGAGAGGAAGTGTGCATGGGGGGCACCTCGAACGGCGAAGGTCGAAGCCTGCACCCAAGGCTAGCAGCTCGCGCGGGGGCGCGCGCGGCGCCGCCGGTCTCAGTCGGCCGGCACCGCGTGGAAGGCGACGCGACCGTGCTCGGTCGTGGCGTAGAAGAGGTCGATGGACGCGACGGTGAGCGCCCGCCGGGCCCACGCCGCCGCGGCGCGCAGATCGGCGAGCTGCTGCGCGTGGATCTGCGCCGGCTCGTGGATGGGGTAGCGCCGCCGGTAGTAGCCACAGCCCGCGTGCGCCACCAGCAGCAGCTCCTTGATGTGGTGACCGTCGACGAGGAAGGACAGCGCGCTGCGCACGGCGCCCACCTCGACGAGGGCGGCGCTCTTCGTCTCGAGCAAGGCCGGACCGCCCGGCATCGTGAGCGTGTCGAGCCGGTCGTGCCCGAGGTGCTGCATCAGACGCTCGACGCCGCGCGTGAAGCGCCCGTCGGAGCAGTAGAGCGCCAGGGCCTCGGGGTGGCTCGCGTCGTACTCGTCCTCGAAGACCGGGGTCGGGGCGTCGTGGCTCATGGCCGACAGCCTATCGCGGTCGCCGCCGTTCGTGTCCCGGCTCCTTGACCGGTCGGCTCGGGCTTGGTATCCGTACATCATGATGAGCGGATGACTGGCGACGCCGGATGACGAGCCTCGAAGCCACGGTCGACCTCGCGCAGCTGTTCGCGGACCCCACCCGCGTGCGGCTGCTGGCGCTCGTGGCCCACGCGCCGCACACGGTGGCCGAGCTCACCGAGATCACGGAGCTCGGCCAGTCGCGCGTCTCGACGCACCTCGGCAAGCTCAAGGAGGCGGGCCTGGTGCGCGACCGGCCGAGCGGGAGCTCGACCTACTACGGGCTCAACGACGGCGCGATGCCGCCTGCCGCGCAGCGGCTGTGGGGGGCGGTGGCGGGCGAGCTCGCCGACGCCGTGCTCGCCGAGGACCGGAAGCGCGCGGCGGCGCTCATCCGCGCGCGCGCCGGCGCGCAGAGCTGGCCCGACTCGGTGGCCGGGCAGCTCGAGCGGCACTACTCGCCCGGGCGCACCTGGGAGGCGACGGCGCGCGGCCTGCTCGGCTTCGTGTCGCTGGGCGACGTGCTCGACGTCGGCTCGGGCGACGGGGCCATCGCCGAGCTCTTCGCACCGCGCGTGCGGAGCATCACCTGCCTCGACCGGAGCGAGCGGATGATCGCCGAGGCGCGGCGCCGGCTCGGGCGCCACCCGCACGTGGCCTACGCGGTGGCGGACATGCACGCCCTGCCGTTCGAGTCGCCGTGCTTCGACGCCGTCCTGTGCTTCAACAGCCTGGCGTACGCGACCGCGCCCGACACGGTGGTGCGCGAGGCGGCGCGCGTGCTGAGGCCCGCCGGCGTGCTCGCGGTCATCGCGCTCCGCGCCCACCGCCACGCCGAGCTCGCGGCGCGCTACGGCCACGTGAACGCGGGCTTCACGCCCGCGGCGCTGCGGCGCCTGCTCGAGGGGGCGGGGCTCGTGGTGTCGCACTGCGCCGTGAGCTCGCGCGAGTCGCGCAAGCCCCACTTCGAGGTCATCACCGCGTTCGCGGCGCGCACGGTGCGCGCCCGAGCCGCCCGAACTGCCTGAGCGAGAACCCGCGCCATGGAACGAACCCCTGTCTACGCCGTGCTCGAGAAGCTGTGCTCCGAACGCATCCTGGTGCTCGACGGCGCCACCGGCACGATGATGCAGGGGATCGAGCTCGGCGAGCACGACTACCGCGGCAGCCGCTTCGCGACGCACGGGCACGAGCTGCGCGGCGACATCGACGTCCTGTCGCTCAGCCGCCCCGACGTCGTGCGCCACGTGCACCGCGCCTACCTCGAGGCGGGCGCCGACATCATCGAGACCAACACCTTCACGGCGACGCGCGTGGCGCAGGCCGACTACGGGCTCGAGAGCGCCGTGTACGACATGAACGTCGCCGCGGCGCGCCTCGCGGTCGAGGAGGCTCGCGCCGCGACCCGGGCGACGCCCGGAAAGCCGCGCTTCGTCGCGGGCTCGGTCGGCCCCACGAACCGCACGCTCTCGCTGTCGCCCGACGTGAACGACCCGGCCTTCCGCGCCATCGACTTCGACACCCTGGCGGCGGCCTACGCCGAGCAGATTCGCGGGCTGTGCGACGGCGGGGTGGACCTCCTGCTCGCCGAGACGGTGTTCGACACGTTGAACCTGAAGGCCGCCATCGTCGCCATGGAGGAGGTGTTCCGCGAGCGCAAGGAGCGCCTCCCGGTGATGCTCAGCGTCACCATCACCGACCAGAGCGGTCGCACGCTGAGCGGCCAGACGGTCGAGGCCTTCTGGATCTCGGTGGCGCACGCCCGGCCGTTCTCGGTCGGCCTCAACTGCGCGCTCGGCGCGCGCCAGCTGCGGCCCTACCTCGCCGAGCTCGCGGGCATCGCCGACACGCTCGTCAGCTGCTACCCGAACGCCGGTCTGCCGAACGCCTTCGGCGCCTACGAGGAAGAGCCGGCCGAGACGTCGGCCATCGTGGGCGAGTTCGCCGAGAGCGGGCTCGTGAACCTGGTCGGCGGCTGCTGCGGCACGCGCCCCGACCACATCCGCGCCATCGCCGCGCGGGTGGCGGGGCGCCGGCCGCGCCGTCCGCTGGCGCCGCCCGACTACAGCGCCTTCGCGGGGCTCGAGCCACTCTTCGTGCACCCGAGCGTGCCCGAGCCGGCGCGCTCGAGCCCGGGAGCGGGCGAGCCGCCGCGCTCGCAGCGCGGGGGCGGCGTGCCTGCCGCGCGTCGCTCGCAGCCCGTGCTGGCCGAGGCGCGCGGTGCGGGCTCGCGCTTCCTCATGGTGGGCGAGCGCACCAACGTCACCGGCTCGCGGCGCTTCGCGCGCCTCGTGAAGGAGGGCAAGCTCGACGAGGCGCTGGCGGTCGCGGTCGAGCAGGTGCGCAGCGGCGCCAACATCATCGACGTCAACATGGACGAGGCCATGCTCGACTCGGAGCGCGCCATGACGACCTTCCTGCGCCTCGTGGCGAGCGAGCCCGAGATCGCGCGCGTGCCCATCATGATCGACTCGTCGCGCTGGAGCGTGCTCGAGGCGGGCCTCAAGTGCGTGCAGGGCAAGGGCATCGTGAACTCCTTGTCGCTGAAGGAGGGCGAGGCCGATTTTCTGGACAAGGCACGCCGCGTGCGCGGCTACGGCGCGGGCGTCGTCGTGATGGCCTTCGACGAGCGGGGTCAGGCCGACACGACGGCGCGCAAGCTCGAGATCTGCGAGCGCGCCTACCGGCTGCTCGTCGAAGAGGTCGGCATGAGCCCGCGCGACATCGTCTTCGACCCCGCCATCCTCGCCGTGGCCACGGGCCTCGAGGAGCACAACGAGTTCGCCAAGGCGTACCTCGAGGCCACGCGCCTCATCAAGGCGCGCCTGCCGGGCGCGCTCGTGAGCGGCGGCGTGTCGAACCTGTCCTTCGCGTTCCGCGGCAACGAGCGCGTGCGCGAGGCCTTCCACACGGCCTTTCTCTACCACGCCATCGCGGCCGGGATGGACATGGGCATCGTGAACGCGGGCCAGCTAGGGGTGTACGCCGATCTGCCGCCCGAGCTGTGCGAGCGCGTGGAGGACGTGCTCTTCAACCGGCGCCCGGACGCCACCGAGCGCATGGTGGAGCTCGCGGGCGAGCTCAAGGACGGCGCCGCCACCGCCGAGAAGGCGGTGCTCGCCTGGCGCACGGCGCCCGTCGCGGCGCGCATCCACCACGCGCTCGTACACGGCGTCGTCGACTTCATCGAGGCCGACGTCGAGGAGGCGCGCGTGGCCCTCGGGCGGCCGCTCGCGGTCATCGAGGGGCCGATGATGGACGGCATGCGCGAGGTCGGCGATCTCTTCGGCGCCGGCAAGATGTTCCTGCCCCAGGTGGTCAAGAGCGCGCGCGTCATGAAGCGTGGCGTCGCCTACCTCACGCCCTTCATGGACCAGGCGCAGGTCGCGGCCGCCGCCGCGGCGGGCGGGGGCGCCGTCGAGGAGCGCCGGGCGCGCGGCACCATCGTGCTCGCGACGGTGAAGGGCGACGTGCACGACATCGGCAAGAACATCGTCGGCGTCGTGCTCGCCTGCAACGACTACAAGGTGGTCGATCTCGGCGTCATGGTGCCGGCGGCCAAGATCCTCGACGCGGCCCGCGCCGAGCGGGCCGATCTCGTCGGCCTGTCGGGGCTCATCACACCGAGCCTCGACGAGATGGTGATCGTGGCGCGCGAGATGCAGCGCCAGGGCCTCGACCTGCCGCTGCTCATCGGCGGGGCGACCACGAGCAAGGCGCACACGGCGGTGAAGATCGCGCCCGAGTACCGCACGCCCACGGTGCACGTGCTCGACGCGTCGCGGGCGGCGGGCGTCGTCTCGAGCCTGCTCGACCCCGCCGAGCGGCCCGGCTTCGTGGACAAGAACCGCACCGAGCAGGAGCGGCAGCGCCAGCTCCACGCGCAGAAGAGCTCGCGGCCGCTCGTGCCCATCCAGGCGGCGCGCGCGCGCCACCCGGCGCTCGAATTCTCGCCCGCCACGGTGGCGCGGCCGGACTTCGTGGGGCGACGCGTCGTCGAGCGCGTCCCCATCGCAGCCCTGCGGCGCTACATCGACTGGACGTTCTTCTTCACGGCCTGGGAGCTGCCCGGCAAGTACCCGCGCATCCTCGAGCACCCGGAGTACGGCGCCGCGGCGCGGGACCTCTTCGCCCACGGCGAGCGGCTCCTCGACCGCATCGCGCACGAGGAGCTGCTCGAGGCGCGCGCCGTCTACGGTATCTGGCCGGCGGTGAGCGACGGCGACGACATCGTGGTCTTCGACCCGGAGCACCCCGAGCGCGAGCTCGAGCGGCTGTGCTGCCTGCGCCAGCAGCAGCCCGGCGGCGCGAACGAACCGTGCCTGTCGCTGGCCGACTTCGTGGCCCCGCGCCCGAGCGGCGTGCGCGACCACATCGGCGGCTTCGCCGTGACGGCGGGCATCGGGGCCGAGAGCCTGGCGGCGCGCTTCGAGCGCGAGCTCGACGACTACGACGCCATCATGGTCAAGGCCCTGGCGGACCGGCTCGCCGAGGCCTTCGCCGAGATGCTGCACGAGCGCGTGCGCCGCGAGTGGGAGCACGGCGAGGCGAGCCCGCTCGAGCTCGACGAGCTCTTGGCCGGCAATTTCCGCGGCATCCGGCCGGCCGTGGGCTACCCGGCGTGCCCGGACCACAGCGAGAAGCAGAAGCTCTTCAAGCTGCTCGAGCCCGAGAAGATCGGCATCGAGCTCACCGAGAGCTGCATGATGACGCCGGCGGCGAGCGTGAGCGGCTTTTACTTCGCGCATCCCGACGCGCGCTACTTCACGATCGGGCGCATCGGGCGCGACCAGCTCGCCGACTACGCCGCGCGCAAGGGCACTACGCCGGCCGTGCTGGAGCACTGGCTCGGGCCGCTGCTCGCGAGCGAGGAGCCGCGCGGCGGCGCGTAGCCGCGCGGGGAGCCCGCCCGCGCGAGCGCGGCTGGCGGTCCCCTCGCACGCCCCGGTACCCGTCAGGGCGTGAGCGTGAGCGGCAGCCTGCCGCTCGCGTCGAAGCTCTGCGGTGGGCCGCCCGCCGTCGTGACCGTCCCCGTCGCGCTCACCGTCAGCTCGTAGCTGCCCGCGGGGAACTGCGCGCCCTTCGGAGCACCGTAGTCGGACGGTCCGGTCCAGTTCTCGCCGTGCCACACGAACGCGCCCGGACTCGTGCCCGCGCCCAGCGTCACCGGCGGAAGCGGATTGACCGCGCACAGGCCGACGTCGCACAGGCAGTACTGCTGCGCGCCCCCGGTGAGCACCTCGTGGAGGATGAGCCCCGAGGGCCCGGGTGTCTCGCAGCCGCCCGCGTCTTGCGGCTCCGGCACCACCCCCGGCACGTCGCTCTCGATCACCACCTCGTAGTCGACCGTGATGCCCGCGGCCGCCTCGGCGAGCGTGAAGGCGCAGTCGGACGCGAGGAAATGGATGCTCACGCCCGGCAGGGTCGAGATCGCGACCGGCTGGCACGCGACGGTGTCGCCACCGCGCTCCCTGTCCGACTCGGCCTGGCCGCACGCCGCACCGAGAAGCGCGAGCGCGATCCCGAAGAAGCGACGTGGCGAACCGCTCCCGACATGCGCTCGTCGTGTCATGCGTCGATGATGCCGGCGCGGCGCGCGCGACTCAACCCCGGCGGCGTACGTGCGCGCCGCTGCTCGGGCCGAGCTTGTTGCTAGAGCTTCGGTGCGGGGCGGCGCGTCGCGGCGGTGATGGCGTCCTCGAGGCGCGAGTCGTCGCGCAGGCAGGCGTTGCAGTCGTCGCGCTTCTGCGGGCCGCAGCCCGACTTGATGCGCAGCTGCGCGAGCGACTGCAGGCTGCGCGCGTCGGCGCTCTCGAGGGCGCGGCCGAGGAGCTCCTTCTTGGCCTCGCAGCTCGCGGCGTCGCGGAGATCGAAGACGAGCGCCAGGGCCGGCGTCGCCTTGCCGCGGACGTCGCTCGCGGCGAGCAGCGCCTGGGCGAGCGCGCTCGTCGCGCTCTTCGGGCCCGACGCGAGCTGGAACAGCAGATCGGGCCCCACGTCGCCCCTCAGCTGGGCGATCTGGCGCAGCGCCTCGCGGAAGACGTCGGGGTCGAGCGCGTAGGTGCGCAGCGTCGTGAGGACCTTGGGGTCGCGCGTGAGCTCGGGCTGCGCCGCGAGCTTCTGCTCGAGGTCGGCGATCTCGGCGCGCTTGCGGGCGACGGCGCCGAGCGACAGGGCGACCACCTCGGGGGCGGAGCGCGAGCCCTCGGGCCGCGCCTCGAGCTCGGCGGTGGCCGCGGCCTCGCCCTGTGCGGCCCGCTCGACGAGCGAGCTCGGCCCGGCTGCCGAGGCCGAGGTCGACGCCGCCGTGCTCGCCGTGGCGCCCGGAGCGGCGCCGCTGCAGGCGCGCCCGACGAAGAACGCCGCGAGCACGGCGACGAGCGTGACGGCCGCAGCGAGCGGCCCGAGCGGCGCGGTGGCCCCGAGCAGGCGGACGCGCTGGGTCCACACGGCCCCGAGCGCGACGCCCGGCGGGGTCGGCGGCTGCGGGGTGGTCGGCTGCGGGGGCGGGTACGGCCGCGGTGGCGGGAACGCCGGCTCGAGCGGCGGCCCGGCGAGCACGGGTGCGGGCCCATCGGGTAGCGGTGGCGCGAGCGCAGGCGTCGCCGCGCCGCGGTCGCTCGGCGCGGGCGGGTAGGGCTGCGGGCTCTCCGCCGGTGTCGTGGCGCTCGGGTCGCCCGACGGCTCGCCCGGCGACGACGGGGGCGCGGGCCGGGGCTCGCGTCGCCCCGGGGCAGGCTCCGGTCCGCGCAGCTGCACCTCGATCGAGGACGCGTCGGTCACGATGACGTCGCCGACCGAGCCCAGGGTCGGCACCACGGTCTCGCGCGGCGCTGGCCTTTCGGGGCCGCCCTGCCGGTGCCCGCCGTCGCCGTTACCCGTGGGTGGTGCTCCGCCGCTCATGACCCTCGCTGCGAGCCTATCACCAGCTGATCTGCACGTAACCGTGGCCGGGTTGCACGCCGTTGGAGGCGCCCGCGTTGAAGGTGACGAGCGTCAGCAGGAGCGCGTGGAGGTGCTTCACCCGCCAGAGGTTATCACGCCCCGGCGGCCCGCTCCGCCCCTGCCGCGCGCCGCGGCGTCAGTCGGGCAGGGGCTTGTTGCAGGCCGCCTGGATGCCGGAGACGAGCGAGCTCTCCTTGGCGGTGTCGCTGCGGATCGCGTCGACGGTCTTCTGCGCCTCCGTCGTCGTCTTGGCGGCGGCCGCCTCGCGGGACGACGCGGCGATGCGCGCCAAGAGCTGGCCGTAGGCCTGTCGGCCGGGCGCGACGTCGGGGTCGGTGACGCCGGCGGCGTCGAGCTCCTGCACGGTGCGCTCGAGCTCCTCGGCGAACGCGACGAGCGTCTTCGGGTCGGCCGCGTTCACGATGCGCTCGCGCTCCTGGTGCTCCCCGAGCACGCGCGCGAGCGCCAGGCACTGCTGTCGCTTCTGCTTGGCGCGCGCGGCCTTCTGCGCCAGCTCCTCCTCGGGCGACAGGGGCGGTGGCGCCGCGCTCGCCGCCGCCGTGGCGGTCGCTGGGCCCGTGCCGGGGCCGGGCGTCACGGGGTCCGCTGCCGACTTGCACGCGAGCACGACGAGCGGAGCGAGGACGGCGAGCGGAGCGAGGGCGACGAGGAGACGCATCCGCGCAGCATAACCCGGTCCCGCGCCTGGATGGGACGGGAAGCGTCGCGCGCCCCCGGGCGGGGCGCCTCCGCCTACACCCGGGTCGCGTCGACCTTGAGCTCGAGGCACAGGCGCGGGGCGGGGACGAAGCCGGCGCGGGCGAAGAAGCCGATGAGATCGACCTGCGTCCAGCCGACCTGGGTCTCGACGCGCTCGATGCGCAGGCCGCTCAGGTTCGCGAGGAACTGGCGCAGCAGGGCCGAGGCGACCTTGCGCCGCTGCATCTCGGGATCGACCGCGAGGGTGTCGAGGATGGCGACCGGCTCGGGCACTCCGAACTCGCCGTAGTAGAGGGTGCCCATGAGGAAGCCCGCGAACGTGCGGTCCACCTCGGCGGCGAGCGACACGACGGGCATCGACTCCTTGAGGGCGGTCTCGAGCTTGCGGCTCAGGTACTCGCGGCGCGCGCGCCCGATGATGAGCCGGTCCATGCGGACCATGGCGTCGAGATCGTCGGGGCGCAGGACGCGCACGGCCACGGCGTCGGTCTCGAGCGCACCGGGCTCGCGGTCGAGGTCGGCGTCGTCTTTCTTCTGGTCCATGCGACTCTCCGTCTCCCCGCTGCGTTGTAGCCCGGCCCGCGCGCGGGCGTAAAGGGCCGGCGCAGGCGCTCAGCCGCCGAGCTTGACGGCGACCCCCGAAAGCGTGCGCACGAAGTCCGCGCCGAACGCGCGCGACGGCGTCAAGGCGCCGGTGCGCGCCATCCCGCCGGCCAGCAGACGCGCGACGCCCTGCACGGCCGCGTCGGCGGTGAGGCTGTAGCCGTTCGGCGTCGTGATGAGCCCGCTCCGGCGCTCGCCCGCGGCGTTCGTCACCTCGCCCCACACCTCGGCGCGGCTGCCCTCGCGCGCCGACTCGTCGGGGTTGCGCACGGCGCGCTCGATGAGGCCCTTCAGCGCGCGCTGCACCGGCTCGTAGGCGAGGGCGCCGCGCACCGGCTCGACGAGCCGGAAGGCGCGGAGCATGGCGCGCGGCACCGCCATGTACACCGTCACGTTGGGGATGTTCGTCGACCAGAAGGCCGTCGCGACGTCCCCCCAGGGCAGCGACACGCAGCTCCGGGTGCGGTCGCCGAAGGCGACGTCGCGCGCCTTCCAGCCGGTGGGCACGTCGCGGATCTCGCCGTCGATGCGCGCCGTGCCGCCCGCGGGCAGCGCCTCGACGACCGTCTTCAGCGTGCCCTGGCTCTGCCCGCCGCCGAAGTAGAAGGCGAGCTCGAGCGTCGTCGCGTCGGGCAGCGCCGTGGCGAGCATCGCCGCCAGGCAGTCGCTCGGCACGACGTCGAAGCCCATGCCCGAGACCAGGCACACGCCCGCGGCGGCCGCCTCGGCGTCGCGTGCGTGCAGGGCCTCGAGCACCGGGATCTCGCCCGCGATGTCGAGGTAGTGGCAACGCGCGGCGAGGCAGCCGTCGACCATGGGCTGCGAGGTGCCCGAGAACGGCCCCGCGGTGTGGAGCACGACGCGCACGCCCGCGAGGCCGTCCTCGACGCCACGCGGCTCGTCGAGCGCGAAGCTCCGCCACGGCAGGCCGAGGCGCTTGGCCAGGGGCTCGATGCGCTCGGGCCTGCGACCCGCGAGGATGGGGCGCAGGCCCCGAGACACCGCGAGCTCGGCGCAGAGCCGCCCCGAGTAGCCGTTCGCTCCGTAGATCATCCAGTCGTTCACGAGTCGCTCACCTCCACCGGCACACCCGGTGCGACCTTCACCCAGAGGGTCGACGCAGCGGCGTCGAAGAAGAAGCCCGGCCCGGGGGCGGCCTCGAGCGCGCCGACGTCGGACGCGGCCGAGAGCGCCACGCCCGCGGCGCTCACGAGCTGAGGCGCGGTTGCGGCCAGGAGCTCGAGCACGGCGCCGAGCACGAGCTCGCTTCCGGCCTCGAAGCCGAGCGTGGTCGTCGCGCCGCCGACGTCGAGCCCGAGGCGGGCGCCGTCGAACAGCACGAAGTGCGCCGGCACGCGCGCCACGGCGCGGGCGTACACGAGGCCGGGCGCGCTCGCGTACGAGTCGACGCGCGCCGGGTCCGCCACGGGCTCGAGCGCATCGATGGTCGGCCGCAACATCGGCACGATCTCGCCGGCGCGCAGGAACAGCGGCAGGACGCCGAGCGGGGCGGGGACCGTGAGCTCGCCCGGTCCGTCGTGGCTCGCGCCGCTCCACCAGTCGAGCCAGCGGCCGGGCGGCAGGTGCAGCGTCCGCTCCGTCGCGCCGCGCTCGACGACCGGCGCCACGAGCAGCGCGTCGCCGAGCAGGTACTCGTCGTCCGGGTGCACGCCGAGCTCGGGGTAGGCGAGGCCGAGGGCACGCGCGATCGGGCGGCCGTCGTCGCGCAGCCGCTCGGCGTGCGTCCAGAGATACGGCCAGAGCCGCAGGTGCAGGCGCGCGTAGCGGCGGTAGAGCTCGAGGGTCTCGGCGTCGAAGCCGTTGTCGGCCGTAGGCTCCCACGCGACGTCGCTCGAGCCGGTGCCGACCTGCATCACCGTCGACAGGGCGGTCTGCTCGAACCAGCGCACGAACAGCTCCTTGTCGGGCGGGGCGTGGCGGTAGCCGCCCGTGTCGGCGCCGTAGAACGGAAAGCCCGACGGCCCGAGCGACAGGCCCGCGATGATCGACGCCGGCAGGCCACCGGTCGAGACGTACGGGCCCCCGTCGTCGGCCGGATCGCCGCGGCGCGCGAAGGTGGCGTCGAGATCGCCCGGCCAGAGGATCGGGCCGTTCGCCTGGTCGCCCCAGCGGCCCGAGCGGCAGAGCAGGAAGCCCCCCTCGGTGGGCAAGAGGGGCGCGTACACGTCGTGGTAGCCGAGCGTGAACAGCGACTGCATGGTGCGCTCGTCCGAGCCGTCCGCGAACACCCACGTGTTGCGCGCCTGCGTGAGGCCCGGCACGACGTCCTCGCCGTAGTCGAGCTTGAAGCCCGAGATGCCGAGCGCGGTGTAGGCGCCGAGCTTCTGCCGCCACCACGCGACCGCCGCCGGGTTGGTCGGGTCGATGGGGCGGCCCCACTTGTTGAGGGGCAGGCTCGTGACGGGCGGGTAGTAGCCGGCGCTCTCGGCCTCGGCGACGAGCGGCGCCGTCGCGAGTCCCGGGCTCTCGTCGAGGTAGGGCACGTGCCACAGGGCGGTCAGGAGCCCGAGCCCTCGCGCCTTGTCGAGCATCGCCGCCGGGTCGGGGTAGGCCGGCGCGGCGAAATCGAAGGTGTTCACCTCGGTGGCGTAGGGCCGGTCGATCCAGTAGCCCGTCGTCGCGAGGTCGAGATCGCGCAGGGCGTCGAGATCGGCCTCGACCGCGGCCTGGTCCGCGATCTCGTCGCGCCAGACCCAGGGCCCGAGCCCGGAGCGCGCGGGCAGGCGCGGGTAGCCCGTCACGTCGTAGTAGTGGCGTGTCACGTCGAGCGGGTGCTCGGCGCCGAACAGGTGAAAGCGCAGGCCGGCCCGCGAGGCGAGCCCCGTGCCGAAGGCCGCCCGGACGAGGGTCGAGTCGCTCGTCGCGACGTCGAAGGCGCCGGGGTGGCGGCTGGCGACGAAGAGGCCCCAGCCACGCGTCCCCACGAGCAGGGGCACGGGCGCGTGGGCGTCGTTGGTGCCGCTCTCGGTCCCGCCGCCGGCGGCGAGCTGCATGGCGCGCACCCGGCCGCGCTGATCGACCGAGTCCCACTGCTCGCCGAGGCCGTAGAAGCCCTCGCTCGCGTCCGCGTGTGCGGCGAGCGCGACGAAGGCGGTGCGCTCGCCCGAGGGCGCGAACAGGAGCTCGAAGCTCCCCTCCGCCGTGGCGCGGGCCGTGAGCGTCGCCTCCTCGCCGTCGGGGTAGACGAGCGCGAGCGCCACCGTGCCGGGCTCGCTCGCGGCGAAGCTCGCGCGCTCGGGCGCGAGCCACGCGAGCCCGGCGGGCGGCGCGTAGAGCGCGTCGGGCACCCAGACACGGTACGGGTCGTAGTTGGCGCCGTCGTCGAGCGCCTCGACGACGCCGAGCCCGAAGCCGTCGGCCTCGAAGGTCAAGAGCGGGTCGCCGCGGCGGTGGAGGGTCAGCGCGAGGGGCTCGAGCCCGACCCCGAGCGTGTAGTCGCCCGCCGCGAGCTCGGCCGTGGGGCGCGGCAGGGTCGGCGCCGCGCACCCGGCTGCGCCGAGCACGGCCACGGCGACGAGCCGGCCAGGGAAGGAACGCGCGCCCACGGGATCCTACGTGCCGCAGCTACGCGCGGGACGTCAAGCTCCGTGCCGGAAAGATCGCCTGCTGCCGAGCGCGGGCGCGCGCATCGGCCCCGCGGAAGTGCTCGATCTCCGCCGCCCGCGCGCCCCGGAGCGGGCGCCAGCATCGGCGCTCGCCCGGCAAACGACGGCCCCGGGTAGCGGCGCCGGGAGAATGTGAGCTAAGGTTCACCCCGAGCACGTCGGCAAGCGGCGGCGCCAGCGCGCGCCAACGTTGGGCCGGCGCCCATCAGAATCGAGGCCCCTCCTGCTCCACGCAGATCATTCCACCGTTTTCCCCAGCACCCTCCCCGGAGGTGCCGCATGAGCAGCAACTACTCGCCCGGCAAGCGCAAGCGTGAGATGGACCTCGCCAAGAAGGCGCAGGACAAGGCGCAGAAGCGCGCGCAGCGCCGCGACCGTCCGCCCGGACAGCCCGAGTTCGTCAGCGCCGACGACGTGCAGGGCAACATGCCCTCCATCGAGGAGGCGATGCGCAACATCGAGAACCCGAGCGCCGTGCCGCGCTCCGCGGCGAGCATCGTGGCGCGCCTGTTCGTCGGCTCGCTCAGCGAGGAGACGACCGAGGCCGACCTGCGCGAGGCCTTCGGGCAGTTCGGGCCGGTCGCGGACGCCGTCGTCATGGTCGACCGCAACACGCGGGCGCCGCGCGGCTTCGGCTTCGTCACCATGGCCGATCGACGCGACGCGCCCAAGGCCATCGCCGCCCTCAATGGCGCCGACATCAAGGGACGCAACATCGTCGTCACCGTGGCGACCGAGCGCCAGCGCTGACGAGCTCCGTGGTCGTCTCCTTCCGAGCACGTTGCAGAGCAGCCGTGCTCAGGGCCGAGCCCAGGGCGCATGCCCTGGGCCGAAGGACACGGAGTGATGCTCGTCCTCGCCCCGACCGGCGGACGAGGGCGGGTGCGGGCGAGGCTTCACGAACGGGACCAGCCGGTGGACCCTCGCCCGGTAGTCTTCGTACTCGCGGCCGAAGGCCTTCGCGAGCTGCGCCTCTTCCGCGCCGATGAAGATCGAGACACCGGCGTACAGAAACAGGGCGGGGACGAGGTAGACCCACGTCGTCGTCAAGAGCGCGACCGCGGGGAGGATGAAGAACGTCGCGCTCGCGTAGATGGGATTGCGGACGACGCCGTAGGCGCCGGTCGTGACGAGCTTGCCCTTCGGGAACCCCGTGAGCAGCTGGATGACGGCAGCTGTCCAGAGGATGAGCCCGGGAACCAGCAGCACCCCACGGGCGCGACGAAACGGGCGTTCTCGGGCAGGGCTGCGACCCCGGGTAAATACCCGTGCACCAGCACCGCTGCCGCCAGGGACGGCAGCGTGAAGACGATGATCTTGCCACCTTGCCCGACGATGTTCATGCCGTGTCGATTCTTGATGATGCTCATCGGGACCCTCCTTCGAGCTGCGACACGCGTCGTACGAGCGTGAGGCGGCAGGGCACGTGCCAGCGACCTCGGTCGCGCCGAAGCTCGCTGTTGCGGCGCTGCGCCACGAGTGCGCGAGCCCGAGCAGGCGCAGGAGCGGGTCGGCGTCACGCAGGAACTGCGTGGCCCGGATCGCTCGGGTCGCGGGCGCCGAGCGGAGCCACCACGGTGCTCCGTGATGGTCCGTTGCCGAGCGCTCTCGTCAGGGCGCCGGTCGCAGCACGCCGAGCGCGCTGTCCCTGGCGTCGAGGTACTTCTGCGCCGCCTGCTTCACGTTCGCCGCCGTGACGCGCGCGAGCACGGGCGCGAGGTCGGGGATGTCCTTCGGGTCGTCGCCGAAGCGCCAGGCGTCCGCGAGCGCCGACAACCAGAAGCCGTTCTCGCGCACGGCGCTCTCGTGGGTGCGCGTCAGCTGCTCGCGCACCTTCGTGAGGTAGTCCTCGCCGAGGCCGTCCTTCTGCACCGCCGCCACCACGGCGAGCGCGGCATCGCGCAGCTTCGTGACGCTGCCGGGTGCGCAGCCGAAGAACAGCGACAGGTCGCGCTCCTCGCGCGGGCGGCGCTCGAGCGAGGCGCTCACGCGCACGCCGTACACACCGCTCAGGTCCTCGCGCAGCACCTCGCGCAGGCGCATCGACAGCAGCATCTGGAGCACGGCGAGGTCGCGCGCGGCGTCCTTGCTCCACTTCTCCGGCGCGCGGCGCTCGTAGAAGACGAAGCTCTTCGGCTCGCTGCCCGCGCTGACGGTGAGCTCCCTGTGGCCCTTGGGAAAGCGGACGCCGACGTCCTTCCACGTCTCCTTGCGTCGGATCGTGGGCAGGCTCGCGAGGTAGGTCTCGACCAGCGGCTGGAGCGTGCCGAGCTCGACGTTGCCCACGATGACGAAGGTGAAGTCGCCCGCGTCGGCGAAGCGCTCGCGGTAGATGGCGAGCGCGCGATCGAGATCGACCTCCGCGACGACCTCCGGGGTCACCGGCGCGCGGCGCGGGTGCTGGTCCGAGACGAGCACGGCCATGTCCTCGCCGAACGCCGCCTCGGGACGCAGGCGGCGGTTCCGCGCGGCGTCGCGGCTCTTCGCCTGCCAGGCCGTGAACACGTCCGCGTCCTTGCGCGGCGCCGTGAAGCGCAGGTGCACGAGCTGGAACATCGTCTCGAGGTCGGCCGGCGACGCACCCGCCGAGATGCCCTCCTCGAGCTCGCCGATCCACGCGCGCGCCCGGACGAGCTTGCCGCTCAGCGCCTTGTCGAGCGCGCTCGGGCCGAGCGCCCCGAGCCCGCCCTCGCCCACCACCTCGGCGGCGAAGCGCGCACTCGCGAAGTCCGCGTCGGGCACGAGCGAGGTGCCGCCGGGCGAGAAGCCGGTGAGCCCGACCTCGTCGTTCTGGAAGTCGGTGGGCTTGACCACCACCTTCGCCCCGTTCGACAGGGTCCACTCGGTGACGCCTAGCTCCGCGATCGAGCGCGTGGCCGTGACGGTGCCGCGCGCCGGGAGCGCGGCCATGAGCGCGGGCGGCGGCGTGTCCACCCAGGGCGCGACGTCGCTCCTTTCGACGCGCCCGATGGCGGCGAGGACCTGCGCCTCGTCCGGCAGCGGCTCCTTGTCGGGGCCGGTGACGAGCACCACGCGCCCGCGCTCGTGCGCGCCCCTGGCGAGCGCGTTCTCCTCGTCGAGCGTGATGGTCGGCACGAGCTTGGCCGCGATGTCGAGCTCGGCCTCGCGCCCGGGCATCGCCTCGCCGGTGAAGAAGTGGCGCGTGAGCTCGTCGGCGAACGAGCGCGACGCGGTCTTGTCGGCCTCGTGCGCGCTCTTCTCGAACGAGCGCATCAGGCTGTCCTTGGCGCGTCCGAGCTCGCCCGCCGCGAAGCCGTGGCGCTCGACGCGCGCGATCTCGCCGAGCAGCGCGTCGAGGGCCTCGCGGGCGCGACCGCTCTCGGCCCGCGCCTGGCGCACGAACGCATCCGCGGTGCGGCCGAGCTCGTCGGAGTACGAGGCCGCGCTCACGAACGGCGCGTCCGGGCGCCGCGCGATCTCCCGGAACCGCTCGTTCAGCATCTGGTGGAACAGCCGCTCGACGATCGAGCGCCGGTAGTCGCCGAGGGAACGCTCGGGCCGGTGCTCGAGCTTGTCGTACACCTCGATCTGCGTGGTCGGCATCTCGGGGTCGGTCGCCACGCCGACCAGGAGCTCGTGGTCGTGCGGGATGGGAAACTCGGTGCGCGGGCGCGCCTGCGCCGGGGCGGGGAGCTCCGCGAAGCGGCGCTCGATGCCGCGCACGATCGCCGCCGGGTCGCCGAGGTCACCCACGGCGATGACGGCCATGAGGTCGGGGCGGTACCAGTCCTGGTAGAAGCGCACCACGGCGTCGTAGGGCGCGTGCTCGATGACCTCGGGCAGGCCGATCGTGATGCGCGTCGCGTAGCGCGAGTCGTGGAGCAGCACCGGAGCCTTCTTGTCGAACAGGCGCATGCCGGCCCCGCGGCCGAGGCGCCACTCCTCGAGCACGACGCCGCGCTCCTTTTCGACCTCGTCCGCGTCGAAGCTGAGGTCCCCCGCCCAGTCGCGCAGGATGTCGAGCCCCGTCTCGACGGCGCTCGGGTCGTCCGTGGGCACGGTGAGCTGGTAGACCGTCTGATCGAACGACGTGTAGGCGTTGAGGTCGGCCCCGAAGCGCATGCCCGAGCGCTCGATGTAGTCGACCAAGCTCTGCTTCGGAAACCGCTTCGTGCCGTTGAATGCCATGTGCTCGACGAGGTGCGCGAGTCCGCGCTGATCCTCGTCTTCGAGCACCGACCCGGCGTTCACCGCGAGCCACAGCTCGGCGCGCGCGAGCGGCTTGTGGTGCGGGAGCACGTAGTAGCGCAGGCCGTTCGCCAGCGTCCCCGTGGTGATGCGCGCGTCGAGCGGCAGCGGCGGGTCGGCCGTGCCGACGACCGCGGCGCTGCCGGTCGGCGCGGGTGGAGTCGCGGGGCCGCCGACGGCAGGCCCGCAGCCGATGGCGAGCCAGCACGCGACGAGGAGGTGGGGCCGGAGCTTCATGGGGCATCTCCATAGTTCGTCTCGACCCCGCGCGCCCGTGGGCTGCGACGTCCGTCAGCGCGCGCGCGCCACGAATGGGTTCTCGTTTCCCTGGATGGCCGCGATGCGCCGGGCGCGCTCGCGCTCCCACGCGTCGGGCGGGTCCTCGGCGTCCCAGCGCAGCAAGAGCGGTCGGAGCTCCGCGCCGACGAGGCCGAGGCCCGGGTACGCGGCATCCATGTAGAGGTACGCGCGCGCCAGCTCGCCGCGCGCGGCGGGGCGCGGCTCGGCTGCGTCGGGGCCGAGCTCGAAGTCGCACGCGCCGAAGCGCCGCTCCTCGCCCTCGACCTCGCCGAGCGGCCGATCGCCGCGCGCCTCGTTGAGCGCGCGGATCGCGGGGTACAGGTTGTAGAGGTCGCCCTCGAGGCGGCGGAACTCGGCCGAGACCTTGCTCGCGCACTTGCGGCCCTTGAAGTGGCGGCCGCGGGCGTCGACGCAGGCGGGGTCGCCGTCGCGCCAGGCGGAGAACGAGCGCCCGAACGCGGAGGCGGGCACGGCATGCTCCCAGGAGAGCTCGACCTTGCCGCGGAAGCAGCAGCCCGCGGACGCGATGCCGAGCGGCTCGGGCCTGCCGGCCTCGTCGTCCTCGTCGGCGCCCGCGTCCGCGCCGCGACCTCCCTCGAGCGCGCAGCCGCCGTAGAGCTCGACCGCGCCGGGCGCCTCCGCGTAGAGCGCGCGCAGGTGGCGCTTCGCCTCGGGGACGCTCGCCACTTTCAGGTTGCCGCGCACCGTGGGAGCCGGCGCCGGCGCGCTCGCGAGGCCGGGCGCCCTCGCCGCCGCGCTCGCGCTCGCGCTGCCGTCGGGCCCGGTGCCCGCCTCGGGCGCGGGGCCGCGCGCGCAGCCGAGGACGAGCACGAGCGCCGCGCCGAGCGGGCACAGAAGGAGCCGGCCCAGGGGCAGCAGGCCTGCCCGCTCGTTCCCCTGCGCCGACTCGCGCCGCGACCGGCCCCTTGTCACTTGTCGTCCGGTCCGACCTTGACCTCGCGCAGACTCGCCTTCTTGGCGGCGTACGCGGCCTCGATCTCGTCCTTGCGCTTGGCCCACACGTTGCGGCGCTCTTCGGGGTCGGTCGCGAGGTCGAAGAGCTCCTTCTGGGCGTCGCGCGACACGATGAGCTTGAGGTCGCCGTGGATGAGCGCGCGGCGCGACTCGTTGAAGGGGCCGGCCGGCATGTCGATGAGCACGTCGCGCGCGGCGAAGGGCTGGCCCTGCGCCGGAAAGAGGTCGGGGAGCAGCGAGGTGCCGGAGAAGAAGTCGTCGCCCTGGCCGCTCGCGCCGGGGACCCCCATGAGCTCGACGATGGTCGGGCACAGGTCGATGAGGCTCCGGCGCACGTCGACCGCGTGGGGCTCGGCCCCGGGCACGTGCACGACCAGCGGCACGCGCACGATCGGCTCCCAGAGCTCGCGACCGTGGCGCCAGTAGTCCCGCTCGCCGAAGGACTCGCCGTGGTCGCTCGTCAGCACGATCGAGGTCTTGGCAGCCCAGGGCTGCGCCGCGATGAACGACAGCAGCCGGCCGATGTGCTTGTCGGTGTAGGCCACCTCGGCGTCGTAGAGGTCGCGCGCCGCCGCGCCGAAGCTCGCCACCTCCGGGTGGGGCAGGTAATCGGCGTGCGGATCGAGGTAGTGGACCCAGGCGTAGAAGCGCCCGCTCGCGGCCGCTTCGCCGACCCGCGCGATGGCGACGTCGGTGATCTTGTCGCTCGTGATGGTCGCGTCCACGGCCCACTTGCCCGTGTCCACGCCCGCCGCCGAGAGGTCGACCACGTCGAAGCCGCGATCGAGAGCGCTGAACTTCCCGAAGTAGTGGTGCCCGTGGACGGCCACGGTGCGCACGCCCGCGGCCTTGAGACGCTCGGCGACGAGCGTGTCCTCGGTGCCGAAACGGTTGAAGTGCCCCCAGTTCCGGTGGGTCTCGCTGCCGTACTTGCCGATGAGCATCGGGCCCACGCTCTTGCCGGTGTAGGAGGCGAGCGCGTACGCGCGCTGGAACACGACCGAGTGCGCCGCGAAGGCGTCGATGGCGGGGGTGATGGGCCGGGCGTAGCCTGCGTAGCCGAGGTCCCAGCGCAGGGTGTCGACCGTGATGAGGACGAGGTTCCCGTCCTTGGGGACCTGCGCCACGACGGCCTCGGGGGTCGGCGTCGGGCCGTGGCTCGCGCCGGCGCGCGCCTCGGCGAGGGCCTCGACGGGCAGATCGGCGCCCGAGCAGTCCTCGTCGAGGCCGTTGCCGGCGACCTCGTCGGCGCCCGGAAAGCGGCCGCCGTCGTGGTCGTCGCAGTCGCCGCCGCCGAAGAGCGCGGCGTAGCCGTCGTGGTCGCGGTCGGTGAGCCGGCGCGCGAGCGGCAGCACGAGCTTGCCCACGGGCGCCCCGCGCTCGAGCGTCTGGGCCACGTCCGGCGCGGCGCTGAGGCTCGTGGCCGCGTGCACCGTGAGCCCGAGCGGCGCGAGCGCGAGCAGGGCGGCGACGAAGGGCCGCCGCAGACCCGAGAACAACGCCGGCGCGAGGTACGCCCCGAGGGCGAGCGGGAGGAGCGCGCCGGGCGCGCGCAGATCGAGCTCCTGGCGCTTGAACACGCCGAGGATGCCGAAGAGCCCGCCCTCGCCCGACAGGCCCCCGCTCCACACGCCGTAGGCGAGCCCGGCCCCGACGAGGACCAAGGCGACGCCGAGCGTCGCCGCGGGGTCGACCGCCGCCCGGACGCGCGGCTGCACCCGCGCGAGCGCGCGCTTCAAACCCGGCGTGAGCGCGAGCACGAAGAACGCCGCGAGCACCGCCAGCCCGAGCGAGCCCGCCGCGATGCCCAGGCCGACGAAGCGCGGGGCGAGGTCGCTAGCCAAGAGGTGGCGCGCCAGGTGCGCCGCGACGAGCAGCCAGGCGAAGGCCCCGAGCGCCGCGAGTGCCACGAAGGCCGCGCGATCTGCCTGACGCCCCGCGCCCGTGTCGCGCAGCTTCGCGACCAGCGCGCGGAGCGTCGGCGCGCGCTCGTGCGCCGCGAGGCTCGCGACCGCCGCGCCGAGCCCGACGCCGAGACCCAGCGGCGCGACCAGCCCGGCGTCGCCGAGGACGAGCGCACCGTAGCCGACCTCGCCGCTCGCCTTCGACCAGGCGGCGTCGACCGCGGCCAGGACGAGCGACCCGAGCGAGCCCGCCGCGGCCCCGACCGCCAGGCGTCGGCGCGCGTCCTCGCTGCGACGCCACAGGCTGCGGGCGGGTGGCACGCGCGAGGGACGGGTCGCGGTCGTCGCGGCCACGGGCTCGGTCACGGCGCCCCCTCGCGGCGCGGTCGCCGCCCCCGGGCCCGCGGAGCCCTGCCCGGCGCCTGGCCGGGAGCGTCGTCACGCGGCGTCGCGGGCGCGCGTCGCGCGAGCGGGTGCGCCGCGTCGTACACGCGCGCGAGCTGCTCGACCGAGGTGTGGGTGTAGCGCTGCGTGGTCGACAGGCTGCGGTGGCCGAGCAGCTCCTGGATGCTGCGGAGGTCGGCCCCGCCCTCGAGTAGATGCGTGGCGCAGCTGTGCCGCAGCGCGTGCGGGTGCAGATCGGCGCGCCCCGTGGCGAGCGCGCCGGCGCGCTGCACGACGACCTCGACCATGCGGGGTGTGAGCCGCCCGCCGCGGCGCGACAGGAAGAGCGCGTCCGTCGGGGGCCGGTCGGGCCGCACGAGCTCGCCGCGCCGGGCGAGGTAGGCCTGCAGGGCCTCGACGGCGCGCCCGCCGAGCGGGACGGTGCGCTCGCGTCGCCCCTTGCCGAGCACGCGCGCCTCGCCGAGCCCGTCGCCGGCCGCGAGGGTGATGCTCGCACGATCGAGCCGGCAGAGCTCCGCCAGGCGCACGCCCGAGCCGTAGAGCGTCTCGAGCAGCGCCGCGTTGCGCAGGGCCAGCACCTCGTCACCGACGGCGGTCGTGACGAGCTCGCCCGCGGCCTCGGCGTCGAGCATGGCGGGCAGCCGGCGCACCACCTTCGGCATGCGGAGGTCGCGCGAGGGATCGTGGTCGCACAGCTGTTCGCGGCGCAGGTAGCGGTACAGGGCGCGTGCCGCGGAGAGCTTGCGGCTCAGCGATGCGGCCACGCAGTGCGCGCTCACGGCCGCGAGCCAGGCACGGAGCGCCCCGGCGTCGACGTCGGCGAGCGCCACCGGGCCGCCGGCGCGCTCGCCGACGAAGCGCTCGAGCGTGCGCAGATCGCGCGCGTAGGCGGCCACGGTGTGCGCAGAGGCGCGTCGCTCGCCCTCCAGGTAGCTGACGAAGCGCGCGATGGCGCCGCTGAGCGAGCCTTCGGCCACGTGGATGGCTAGCACCGCGCGCGCGGGCGCCGCAAGTTTCGCGGTGGCGCTCACGCCCGCCCGCGGCTGTGACCGTCCGCGATGCCGCCCGCGATGATGTGCGCGAGGCGGATCGGCTCGGGCAGCTGCCCGTGGAGCGTCGTCGCCTCGAGCAGGCGGCGGGCCTCCTCGACCGACGCCCCCACGCGCTGGATCCACAGGCGCGGGCCCGGAGCCGGTCGGCCGCTCGGGGCGGCGCGGCGCTCGGCGCGGCGCGAGGGGCCGATGGGCTCGAGGGCACCGGCCGCCTCGATGAGACGCCACTTGCGGCGCGCACCCCGGACGTGCGGGCGTCCGGGCGGGTCGGTGCTGAAGAGCGCGCGGCGCACGGCGGCCAGGTCCGGGAGACGCCGTACGATGACGAGCACGGGCACCGCGAGGGCCCGCGACAGCGCGTGCACGTCGACGACGTTGAAGCCCGCGACCGCGATGCCCTGCAGGAAGACCGCGCGCACGTGGGCGCGAAACGGCCCCGCGGTCACGAGCTCGATCATCCGGCGGGTCGCGTCGTGGCCGTCGCGCCGCACCCGGCCGCTCACCACGCCGTCGAGGCGCGTGCGCGAGCACACGGCGCCGACGAGCAGCACGTCGCCGCGATGCGCGTGCCCGAAGGGGCCGTCGTCGAAGCCGATGACGTTCACGGCTCGCGTGACGACGGGGTGCGCTCAGGCCTTGGCGGCGGCGGGCTCGGCGGCGGCGCCGCCCTTCTTGTTCGCGTCGCGCTCCTTCACCCAGAGCGCCCGCAGCTCTTCGAGCTCGGCCGGGTTGTCGCGCATGGCGCGCTCGCGCGCCTCGCGCGCGCACGGGCCGTAGGCGCCGAGCGGGATCTCGCGCGGGTCCTTGGGCGCCTTGTAGAGCGGGTGGCTCTGGCCCTCGGGGATGAAGCGGAAGGTGAGGGAGTCGAGGGTGTCGGTCGAGCCCTCGAACTCCTTCGTGTGGCGGATGGCGCCCGTCGACTCGGTCTTGCACGCCTCGACGCACAGACCGCAGTACATGCATTTACCCATGTCGATGTCGAAGCGGGTGAGCTCCTGCTTCTTCGTCGCCGGGTTCTTCGTGAGGTCGATGGCGATGCACTCGATGGGGCAGCTGCGCTCGCAGCGGCGGCAGCCGGTGCAGATGTCCATCTGCACCTCGAGAAAGCCGCGGTAGCGCTCGGGCAGCGTCTCCGGCAGCGGCCGCGGCATCCGGTCCGGGTACTGCACCGTGATGGGCTCGCGGAACAGGTGCGAGAACGTGACCGCCATGCCCTCGAAGATGGTGGTGGCGGCGCGGGAGATGCTCTTGAGGTACTCGCCGAATTCCATGCTCGCCTTCCGGCGCCGTCGGCGCGGACGCGTCGCGGCTGGGATCGTTCGTTAGTCCGGCTCGCGCGGCGCGTCCAACGCCCGCGCTCGCGACCTGGGCTCGAGACAGAGTAGCAGAAGGGCTGCGCGGGGCGAAGGGT
>JADLAB010000449.1 GCA_020848455.1 Polyangiaceae bacterium | reverse complement strand
TCATCGTCATCACCGAGGACGATCCGCAGCAGGGCGGCGACCACGTCGACTACCACCGGACGCCGCTCGTGCTCGTCTCGCCGTGGGTGAAGCGCGGCTACGTGTCGCAGACGCACATCGACGTCGCCTCGGTGCACAAGCTCTTCGCGCACGTCCTCGGCCTGCCCTACGGCAACCTCGCGGTGAAGAACGCGGGCCTGCCGCTCGACATGTTCACCTCCACGCCCGACTACACGCCGTACGACTACGTGCCGCGCTCCTTTCCGCTCGCGTGCGGGACGGAGGCCCTACCGTCGGAGGTCGAGCTCACGCGCTCCTGGGACTTCGCGCGCGTCGACGAGCAGCCCGGCCTCGGCGCGCAGGTCATGCGCTGGATGCGCGGCCGGCAGTACGACGAGCTGCCGCCGCGGCTCCGGGCCGAGGTCGACGCCCGCAACGCCCAGAAGGCGCGGGGCCTGCCGCCGCTCGACGAGGACGACTGAGCGGGGGACGCGCTGCGGAGCCGTCGCTCAGTACCCGAAGTCGGACAGAGCCTTGCCGGCCGTCGTCTTCGGCGTCGCCGCGGCGGTCGGGGTCGGTGCGGTCGCCGTCGCCGGCGGTGTCGCGGCGACCGCGGTCGGCTTCGCGCCGACGGTCGACGGCGCAACGGCGGCCTTGCCCGTCGGTGCCGCCGAGGCCTCGGCCGTGGCCGACCCCGCCGGCTCGCTCGTCGCGGCGGCGACCGCGGTGCTCGCGGTGTCCGCCGACGCGGTGCGTGGGGTCACGGGCGCCGCGGCGCTCGAGGCCGTGGGGCTCGCGGCGGCGGCGGTCGCGGCCGGTCCGGTGGCGGCGTCGCTCGATTTTCCGACGACGAACACGGCGGCGATGACCCCGCCCATGCCGAGGGCGACGCAGGCCGCGAGCACGATGGGCATGCGGCTCTTCGGCTTGGCGCCCGGCGCGTCGCCGAAGGCGCCCGTGGCGAAGGCGCCCAGGCTGCCGTGGGTCACGTCGGCCCCCTGCGAGGACGGCGCGGAGGGGAAGGGCGGCGCGCCGTAGGAGATGGCGCCGGGTGAGGCGCCGAGCTGCGGGGCGCCCGGATGCGAGCCCGCGAGGGACGGCGAGGAGGCATGCCAGCCGCCCGTGCCTGGACCCGGCGAGGCGCCGAACCCCTGCGGCGCCGACGGGCGCGCGTGCGGCGGCGACATCGCGCCCCACGCGGGCTGCGAGCGCGAGGCGAGCCACCCCGAGAGCGCCTGGTGCATCTCACCCGCGGTCTGGAAGCGGGCCGCGGGATCGCGCGCCATCGCCTTGACGATGACGTCGGCGAGGGCCGGATCGAGCTCGGGCAACAGGGCACGCGGGTGCGGCTGCGCGTCGAAGCAGATCTTGAACATCAGCTCGGGCAGGGTCGGCGCGCTGATGGGGACCGTGCCGAGCAGCGCCTCGAAGAGGATGACGCCGACGGCGTACACGTCGGCGCGGCCGTCGACCGAGGCCGAGGCGCGCACCTGCTCGGGGCTCATGTAATAGGGCGTGCCCATCATGGTGCCCGTGCGCGTCATCTGGGCCTCGTCGCCCGTCATCTGACTGAACTTCGAGATGCCGAAGTCGAGGATCTTCACGCGCGGCGGCTTGCCTCGGCGCCGCTGGAGGAACACGTTCGCGGGCTTCAGATCGCGGTGGACGATGCCCTTACTGTGCGCCTCGCCGAGCCCGTCGAGCAGCTCGAGGAGCACGACGACGATGTCCTCGGGGCGCATGCGCGTGCGCACCTTCAGGTGCTCGCGCAGCGTCTCGCCCTCGAGGTACTCCATCACCATGAAGCGCGAGCCGTCGGCGAGCATGCCGACGTCGAGGATCTCGACGATGTGCTCGGAGCCGATCTGCCCGGCCGCCTGCGCCTCGTTGATGAAGCGCTTGACCCAGGTCTCGTTCGCGGCGACCTCGCCGTGCAGGACCTTGATGGCGACGCGCCGCTGGATGAGCGTGTTCTCGGCGACGTACACGGCGCCCATGGCGCCCTGCGCGAGCGGTCGCTCGATGCGGTACTTGTTCTCGAGGATCTGACCTGCGACGAGCGCCATGGCTCACTCCGGGCGGACGGTCGCCGGCCGGGGGGACAGCCGCCGAGACGTACGCCTTCCGACCAGTATAGCCCGCAAGGCCGCAATCACGAAGGGAGCGCAGGGATCCACCGCGTGACGCTACGGCACCCGGGCGCGTCGCGGCGCGCCTTCGCGCTCAGCAGGGACTGCCGTTCACGCACGAGCCGCTGCCGTTGCACACCTTGCCGGGCGCGCAGATGGTCGAGCAGTCGAGCGGGCTGCAGGTGCCGACCGGATCGAGGCCCGAGCCGTCGCAGGCGTTGCACACGCCCGAGCACGCCGTGCTGCAGCAGAAGCCGTCGGCGCAGAAGGTGCTCGCGCAGTCGGCGGCCGTCGTGCACGCGGCACCGATCGGGTACTTGCAGGCGCCCGCGGAGCAGGAGCCGCCGTTCGCGCACGCGCTGCCGTTGGGGTCGGCGCTCGAGCAGGAGTCGGCGAGCTCGCTGCACGACTCGGCGCAGTTCGCGTCGCCGTCCGGACCCGGGCAGGGGTTGCCCTGGTGGCTCGCGCAGCTGCCCGCGTTGCACGAGTCCGCGCCGTTGCAGTAGGTGGCGTCGTCGCACGCCGCGCCGGTCGGGTCGTTCGCCGTGCAGCTCTGCGCGCCCTCGTCGCACGACTCGCTGCAGTCGGTGTCGGCGTCTCCGAGGTTCGCGGCGCAGGGGTCGCCGGAATGCGCCGTGCAGGCGCCCGCCACGCACGAGTCGAGGCCGTTGCAGTACACGCCGTCGCCGCAGCCCGTGCCGTTCGGCTTGTCGGCGAGCCCGCACTGCCCGGACGTGCACGTGCGATCCTGACAGGCGAGCGGGGCGCCGCACTGGCTCGCGTTGGCGCAGCCGGCGCAGTTGCCGTTGCCGTCGCAGAACAGCGTGGCCGGGTCGCCGCACGGTGTGCTCGCGGGCAGGTTCGTCAGCACGACCGTGCCGCCGCTGCAGCTGTCGGCCGTACAGTCGTTGCTGTCGTCGGGCACGTCGCCGTCGTCGGCCTGCGAGGAAGGCACGCCTCCGGTGCAGGAGACCGCCTGGCAGTCGCCGACGACCTGCTCCGGGGCCGGGCCGTCCGCGACGGGGCCGTGGACGCAGCTGCCCACGCTGCACACGTCGAGGGTGCAGGGATTCGGATCCTCGCAGTCGGCCGGGACCGCGCACTCCGGGCCGCCCCCGGTGCCGCCGCCTCCCGTCGCGCTCGCCCCGCCGCCCCCGCCGCCCCCGCTGCCGCCCGTGCCGGTCCCGAAGGCGCGCTCGGGCGACGTGCACGCCGCGACGAGCGCGACGCTCGCGACTGCGAGCCAGGCGCCGAGGCCGAGGAAGATGCCGGTGCGAGAAGGCGACACGTGGACCTCCGGAGCTCGCCGCCGTCGGGCGAAGGATGGCCGCCATGATACAGCAGGCGCCGTGCTCGCGTGATACGCTCGCCGCCGAGCCCACGAGCGCGCCGCGGCACGCCACCGCCCCGGCGCTCGACGAGGAGTCCCATGCACCGTACCTTCCGCGCCGCCGTCGTCGCCTTGGTCGCAGCCACCGCGCTCGCCGGTGTGAGCGCTCCGGCCTACGCCGGCGACCCCACGGCCGAGGATCGGGCGGCCGCGCGCTCGGCCGCCGAGCGCGGCTCGAAGCTCTACAACGAGAAGAAGTTCGCCGAGGCGCTCGACGCCTTCACGCGCGCCGAGGCGCTGCTCCACGCGCCGACGCACGTCCTCATGCAGGCCCGCTGCCACGTCGCGCTCGGCCAGCTCGTCAAGGCCCAGGAGGCCTACATCAAGATCACGAGGGAGACGCTCGATCCGAAGGCACCCGCGGCCTTCAAGGGCGCGCAGGCGACCGCCGCGACCGAGCTCCAGGCCCTCACGCCGCGGATCGCCGAGGTCACGCTCGTCGTCGTCGGCCCGGGCGCCGACGGGGCGGCCGTCACGCTCGACGGCGCACCCGTGCCGGCGGCCCTCGTCGGCATGGCGCGGCCGCTCGATCCGGGCAAGCACGTCTTCGCGGCGAAGACGGCGAAGGGCGCGCGTGCCGAGGTCAAGGTGACCCTCGCGGAGGGCGAGACGAAGACCGTGGAGCTCACGCTCGCCGGCGACGCCGGTGCGGGGCCCGAGGCGCCCGGTCCCGGCGACGGGACGCCCGGACCGACCGCTCCCGGTGCCGACGATGGCAGCGGGGGCTCGGGCCTGCGCGCCGGCTCCTACGCGATGATGGCGCTCGGCGGCGCGGCCGCCGTGGCGGGCGTGGCGCTCACGGTCGTGTCGCTGAAGACCCGCGGCGAGGCCGACGACGAGTTCGACGCCTGCGGCGTCGGGTGCTTCGGCGCCCCCGCCGATTCCGTTCGCGATCTCGACGCGAAGGCGACGACGCTCGGCAACGTGTCCATCGGCCTCTACGTCGGTGCCGCGGCGCTGCTCGGCGCGGGCATCGGCATGTTCGTGGCCGCGGGCAGCGACACGGCCGCCGAGCCGAAGACCGGCTCGGTCGAGTGGATGCCCTGGCTCGGCTTCGGTCAGGGCGGCGTGACCGGGCGGTTCTAGCGGGTCGGCGGCGGTGGCTCGAGCCCGTGCGCAGCAATTGCCCGCTCGGCGCGTGCGGGCCGGCCGGTGCGCAAGTCGTGCGCACCTCGGCGGCGCCGCGCGGTGCGGAGCCTGCCGGTTCCGCGTGATGCGCGCGGACGGCGCGCGGGCACGGACCTTGCTACGGTGAGCGGCATGAAGCTCCGAACCCTCCTCCTCGCCGCCGGCGCCGCTCTGCTCGGTGCCGCCGGCTGTGCCACCACGCCGGACGAGACCGCCAAGCCGGGCACGAACGAGCAGCCGCTCGCCCAGCCTGCCGCCCCCGGCGACGGCCCCGCAACCCCGGCCCCCGCCTGCCCGGGCTTCGTCGACGAGGACGGCGACGGCGTGTGCGATTTGCGCGCCTCGGGCGCTTGCGCCGGTGGCTGCGGCAAGTTCGTCGACGACAACGGCGACGGCGTGTGCGACCTCGCCGGCAAGGGCGGCTGCGGCAAGTTCGTCGACGAGAACGGCGACGGCGTGTGCGATCACGCCGGCAAGGGCTGCGGCATGATGGGCGGCTCGGGCGAGTGCCCGCACAGGGGCGGCATGATGGGCGGCTCGGGCGAGTGCCCGCACAAGGGCGGCATGATGGGCGGGGGCGAGACCCCGCACGAGGGCTGCGGCATGGGCCAGGGCTTCGTCGACGCAAACGGCGACGGGGTGTGCGATCGCGCGGCCGAGGGCGGCTGCATGCACCGGCGCGGCGCGGTCGCTCCGTGACGAGGTGGCCGCGTCGGCCCGGCCGGTGACAGCGCGCGCGGGGTACCGCATGCCAGGCGTGATGCGCTCGCGACCGAAGCTCCTGCTGCTCTTCTCGGTGGTGACCGCGCTCGGGCTCGTGGCGCTCATCGCCGTCCAGACCGGCGACGCGCTCGGGCACGTCGCGCGCGCCGCGACCGACAAGGCCGAGACGCTCGAGCGCACCATGGTGAGCGCCATCCGCGGCGTCGCGCGCTACGGCCGCGACAAGGAAGAGCGCATCGCGGCCGTGCTCGAGGAGATCGCGCGCGATCCGCAGGTCGTGTCCGTGGTGTTGCGCGACGGCGACGGCGCGGTCGCCGTGTCGGCCGGTCGCGGGGCCGAGGGCACGGGCGCCGCAGCCACCGGGGGCGACGAGCGCGGCCTGCTCGTCCGCACGACGAGCTTCGAGCTCGACTCGGCGTGCGGCCTCGGCTGCGGCGCGCACCTCGGGCCGGGCGCACCCATGCCGCCCGGCTCCTACGAGCTCGTGCTGCGCTTCGATCCGAGCGCCGGTGCCGAGGTGCGCTCGGTCATCCTGCTCGAGGCGGGCATCGCCCTGCTCCTGCTCCTGTTCGCGGCGGGCTTCGCGACGGCGCTCGTGCGCTCCACGCGCCACCGCGAGCGGCTCCTGCGCCGCGTGGAGCTCGCCCAGCAGAAGACCGAGAGCCTCGAGTCGCTGCGGCTGCTCGCGACCGGCCTCGCGCACGAGATCCGCAACCCGCTCGGCGCGATCCGCGGGTTCGCCCAGCTCACCCACGAGCAGTCGCCCGACGGCGAGGCGCGCGAGCGGACCGCGATCATGCTGAGCGAGCTCGACCGCGTGTCCGAGCGGCTCGAGGAGTTCCTCGCCTTCGCGCGGCCGCGCGAGGTCCGGCGCCAGCCGGTCGATCTGCGGCGCCTGTGCGACGAGGTCGCGACGCTGCTCGGTCCGGACGCGCAGGCGGCCGGCATCGAGCTCTCGGTCGAGGCCGCACCCGGCGAGGTCGTCGTCGAGGGCGACCCCGCCCAGCTGAAGGAGCTGCTCCTCAACCTCGCGCTCAACGCGGTCGAGGCCTGCCATGAAGGAGGCCGCGTGCGCCTGCGCGTCAGGGCAGGCACCGGCGAGATCGCCCTGGCGGTGGAGGACGACGGCCGGGGCATCGCCTCCGAGGACTTGCCGCGCGTGTTCGAGCCGTACTTCACGACCCGCGCCCACGGCAGCGGCTTGGGCCTTGCGATCTCGAAGCGCATCGCGGAAGGTCATGGCGCCACGCTCCACATCGACAGCGCGCCCGATCGCGGTACGACGGCCACGCTGCTCATCCCCACCTCCGCCTGAGCCCCGCGGCGCGGGGCGCGAGATCCCCCTTGCCCCACGTGCTCATCGTGGACGACGACGCTCCGTTCCGGCGCATGCTGGAGGCGGCGGTGCGCGCGGCGGGGCTCGAGGCCCGCGGCGTCGCCTCGGGCGAGGCCGCGCTCGCCGCCATGAGCGCGGAGCTGCCGGCTCTCGTGCTGCTCGATCTGCGCATGGCGCCCGGGGCGATGGACGGCCTCGCGACGCTGCGCGAGGTGCGCGCGCGCTTCGGAGAGCTCGCCGTCGCGCTCATCACCGGGCACGGCGACGTGCCCGCTGCGGTCGCGGCCATGAAGCTCGGCGCCCTCGATTTCCTCGAGAAGCCGATCGACCTCGCCGATCTGCGCCGGCTGCTCCGCGAGGTCTCGGGGCGCGAAGACGCGGCCGAGCCGCGACCCCCGTCGCCGGCCTTCGGTGGCATCGTGTCGGCGAGCCCGCGCTTCGTGGCTGCGCTCGAGCTCCTCGCGGCCGCGGCCGCGTCGACGGCGCCGGTGCTGCTGCGCGGCGAGAGCGGCACGGGCAAGGAGCTCGCGGCCGCCTTCGTGCACGCGCACAGCCCGCGCGCGGCGGGCCCCTTCGTGAAGGTCAACTGCGCGGCCATCGCGCCGTCGCTGCTCGAGTCCGAGATGTTCGGCCACGAGGCGGGCGCCTTCACGGGCGCCGACAAGATCCGGCCGGGCCGCTTCGAGGTGGCCGAGGGCGGCACGCTCCTGCTCGACGAGATCGGCGAGCTGGCGGCCGAGCTCCAGGCGAAGCTCCTGCGCGTGCTGCAGGAAAAGGAGCTCGAGCGCGTGGGCAGCTCGCGCACCCGGCGCGTGGACGTGCGCGTGCTCGCCACCACGAACCGCGACCTCGAGGCGGCCATCGCCGCGGGGCGCTTCCGCGAGGATCTCTACTTCCGGCTCAACGTCTTCGAGGTGGTGCTGCCCCCGCTGCGCGAGCGTCCGGAGGACATCCTGCCCCTCGCGCACCACTTCATCGCCGAGCTCGCCCCGCACGAGCGCCGCCGGCTCGCGCCCGAGACCGAGGAGCTGCTCCGGCGCTACCGCTGGCCCGGCAACGTGCGCGAGCTCCGGAACGCGATCGAGCGCGCCACCATCCTGGCGCGCGGCGGCATCATCCACCCCGAGCACCTGCCGCCGACCGTCGGCCTCGGTGCGCCCGGCGCCGCCCGCCCGTCGGCGCCGCCGCCCGACGAAGCGTCGCGGGCCCCGCACCCCGGCACCGTGCACGAGCTCGAGCGCCAGCTCATCGTCGACACGCTGGCCGCGCACGACGGCAATCGCACCCACGCCGCCCGCGCGCTCGGCATGAGCCGGCGCGCCCTGCTCTACAAGATCAAGCGCTACGGGCTCGGCGAGGGCTGAGCCCGAAACCGCCTGTAAGGTCCGCGGCCCGGCCGCGTTGTGAATGGCGCCGCGGTCTCGCCCGTCGAACGGCGTGCCCGCCGGGCCGGAGGTATTCCATGTCCGTCGCAGTGCGCGCGCGCGCCGTGCTCGTCACCGTTGTGGCCGCCCTCGCTCTGGCTCTCGTGCCGGGCTGCATGCCGAAGACGCCCGAGCCGCCGCAGGATCCCGGCGCCATCCTCGCGGGCGGCGCGCTCGCGACGCCGCTCCTGCTCGCGGGCAGCGAGCGCACCGTGTACGCGCGCATCCGCATCGAGACCCAGGCGCTGCCCGAGCGGCCGCGCGGCCCGGTCAACGTGGCGCTCGCCATCGACACCTCCGGCTCGATGATGGGCGCGCCCATCGAGGAGTCGCGCCGTGCGGCGCTCGCCATGATCGCCGCCCTCGCGGACGGCGACCGGCTCGCGGTCGTCGCCTTCCACACCGAGACCGTCGTGGTGCTGCCGTCGACCGAGCTCGACCGCGAGGTGCGCGCCGAGGTGAACCGCAAGGTCGCCGCGCTCGAGGCCATCGGCACGACCGATCTCGGCGGTGGCCTTGCGGCGGCCGTGCGCGAGGTGCGCGGCCACTTCGACCCGCACGGGGTCAACCGCGTCGTGCTGCTCGGCGACGGCATCCCCAACGACCCCCGGTCGATCGAGCCGACGGCCCGCGACGCGGGCGAGGCCGGCATCGCCATCACCTCGCTCGGGCTCGGCCTCGACTACGACGAGATCCTGATGGGCAAGATCGCCGAGCTGTCGGGCGGTCGCTACCGCTACGTCGAGAGCGCGGACAAGGTCGCGTCGTTCTACCAGGAGGAGCTGCTGCGCATGCACACCGTGTACGCGCGCGGGGCCTCGCTCGTGTTGACGGCCGGCCCGGGCGTGCGCCTCGAGGCGGTGGCCGGTGCGCCCAACCCGCCCTCGGGCGGCAAGGCCTACGTGCCCATCGGCGACATCGCGCGCGGCGACAGCCGCGACGTCGTCGTGCGCATGAAGGTGACGCCGCGCAAGGCGGACGTGCCGATCGAGCTCCTCGACGCGGTGCTCTCGTTCCAGGACGGGGTCGGCACGGGCGCGCGGCTCGAGCGGCGCGTCTTCTTCGGCGCCATGACGAGCTCGGACGCCGCCAAGGTCGCCGCGGCGCGCAACGCCGAGGTGGAGCTCGCGGCCGCGCTCGCCGAGGCGGGCACGACGACGCTGACCGCGCTCGGGCTCGCCAAGCAGGGAAAGTACGTGCGCGCCCGCGCGCTGCTGAAGGAGGGCGCCGAGGCGGCGCTCTCGCAGGCGAAGCAGACGCCGAGCCCGGCGCTCGAGAAGCACGCGGCCGACATGGAGCGCGTCGCGGCCGACATGCCGGAGACCGATCCCGCGCCGGTTCCCTCGTCGGTCAACGGCTACGACTTCGCGGACGACGAGCTCGTGTCCCCCATGCCCGCAGCCGAGATGCAGCTCTCGGTGCCCTCGGCGCGCATGCGCAAGGAGGTCCACCAGAAGGCGTACGAGATGTCGCACTGACTCGCGCGCTCGAAGGGGCCAAGGGGTCGAGGGCGGGGGCCGACCGAGCCAGAAGGGCGAAGCCCGGGTCTGAGCCGCGCCGCAGCGTTCTGCTACGCTCGCGGGGCTGCACATGCGGATGACGAGCCCCTTCGTGCCCCTTCTCGCGGCCGCGCTCCTCGGCCCGCCTTGCGGCTGCAAGGACGATCCGAAGCCACCGCCGCCGGCGCCCCCGAAGCCTGGCACCGAGCGGCTCGCGCTCGTGACGGCCACGGCCTCGCCCCTCTTGCCGAAGCCCGACAAGAACAAGTCGGCGCTCGACACGCTCCACGCCGGCGACCTCGTCTACGCCGTCTCGCCCGTCACGGAGAAGGGCTACGACGTCGTCGAGTGGACCGGCGTCCTCGACGGGGCCGAGGAGCACCACGGCGGCCAGACCTTCCTCGTCCATCGGGCCCACGGCGACGGCCCGCTCTACGGCTTCCGCGTCGACTTCCCGTCCGAGATCGACGTGCCCGAGCGGGGCTTCGTGTGCGCTGCCATCGGCCGTGGCCGCGGCGAGCGGAGCGCCGACCTCGGCGCCTGCGCGGATCGCCTGCGGCGCGCGCAGCTTCCGAGCGGGGCGCTCGTCGCGTACGTGCCCTGCCAGACCGGCGCCTGTCCCGTGGCGGCGGTGGAGGGCGACGTCGCGCAGGTCCTCGTGGTCGACGGCCTCGTCGACGCGCGGCCGCTCGCCTTGCCCGACGGCGGCGGGGACGCCCTGCTCGCGACGACCCGCTTCGTGCGCGCGGACGGGACCTGGACGGGCGCCGAGCTCGTCGTGGTGGGCTTCGCGGGCGGCGCACCCGTGCGGCGGGGCTCCCTGCCGCTCGACGAGATCGACGCGCGCGGCGCCACCGAGGTGAAGAACCGCATCGTCACCGCGGCGGTGCGCGGCACGGACGTGCACCTCACCGGCGAGAGCCGTCGCGTCGTCCGCTCCGACGGGACCGAGCTGTCGAAGGAGGCCGTGGACGAGCGCTACCACCTCACCCCGGACGGCACGTTCGTCCGCTGACGGGGCTGGCGGCGGGCTGACTTGACGCTGGTCGCCCGCGCGCCGATCGTGGTGCTTGCCGGGACTCGTGGTGAAGCTGGGAGCCACGGGCCGGCCGGAGGCAGCCATGAGCCGTCTAGCGCCGCTCTGCACCCTTTCTTTTGCCGTCGCGTGTTCCGCCTCGATGCTCGCCGCGCCGGCCGCGGCGCAGAACAAGACGTTCACGCTCAACGCCGACTTCGATTCCGGGGCGTTCAACAACGCGGTCGACACGAACCCGGCCAATCAGATCGTGCTCGGTCCGACGGCGGTGTCGAAGACCACGCTCGTCTGGGCGACGAACTACCTCTACGGCTGGGTGGTCCGCATCAATTCGCTCAACGGCCGGCAGACGAGCCGCTTCGACTCGTCGTTGCAGTTCATCAACGGCATCGCGACCGGCGCCCCCCCGCCGAACGAGTACTGCAACTTCTCGACCACCGGCAACTGCCCGGGGCGCGTCGCGGTCGACGCCAACGGCGACGTCTGGATCGTGAACCGCGCGTTCGGCAAGCAGGGCACGCTCTCGAAGTTCTCGGGCGACCTCGCGCACTGCATCGACCGCAACAACAACGGCGTCATCGACACCTCCTTCGACGCCAACGCCGACGGGCAGATCAGCGTCGTCAACGGCGCCGGCGAGTACTTCGGCCAGAACGACGAGTGCATTCTCACGACCATCAAGATCGGGCCGAACAACGTGTGGCCGCGCGGCGTCGCGGTCGACAAGCGCGGCAAGATCTGGGTCTCGACCTGGTCCGACGGCAGGGTGTACCGCTACAACCCGAACGAGCCCGTCGCCCTCGAGGCCACCGTCACGACGGGCGGCAACCCCTACTCGCTCGCGACCGGTCGCGACTACCTCTTCGTCTCGAACTCCTCTGCGGGCGGCGCGAAGCGCGTCCACATCACCACCCTCGCGGTCCAGAATCTCGCGGCCTGCCCGGCCACCTACGGCGTCGTCGGCGATCCGGGCGGCGACATCGCATGGCTCGGCGGGTACTTCACCGGCAACGGCGTCTACCGGGCGAACTTCGCGAACAACACCTGCACGAACTACAACACCGGCAGCGTGGTGACGGCGGTCACGATGGACCTCGCCGGCAACATCTGGGCGTGCGGCTACAACACGAACACGATCCACAAGATCAGCCCCGCCGGCGTCATCCTCGGCACCTACCCGGCCGGTGGCACGAGCCCCCACGGCATGTCGGTCGACTTCCAGGGCAACCTCTGGGTCATCAACCACGGCCCGACGCCGAACGTCACGAAGGTCAACGTCAACACCGGGGCGATCATCGGGACGTACCCGCTCGGCGGCCCGGGCGTGCCCAACGGCGACCCCTACCTCTACAGCGACTTCACCGGCACCCAGATCGACCGCCAGGCGCCCCACGCGCGCGTCGGCAGCTGGGACGGCACCTACGACGGCGGCGCGGACGACATCCCCTGGTCGACGGTGCGCTGGAACACCGAGCCCCAGGGCGCGGCGCCCGCCGAGACGACCCTGAGCTTGAGCGTCCGGGCGGCGAACACCCCGGCCCTGCTCGGCGTCGCTCCCTACCTCCAGGTTGCGAACGACGTGCCGTTCGGGGGCATCGCCGGCCGCTACGTGCAGCTGCGCGCCGACCTCGCCGGACCCGGCTTCGTGACCCCGGCGCTGTCCGACGTGACGGTCGTCGGCCCGTGCGACCCCATCGACGAGAGCTGCTGCATCTCGAACACCGACTGCGACGACGGCAACCCGTGCACCGCCGACGTGTGTCCGACCCCCGGCGGCCAGTGCCAGCACGCGCCCGTGTTCGACTGCTGCG
>JADLAB010000448.1 GCA_020848455.1 Polyangiaceae bacterium | reverse complement strand
GGTGAAGCCGAGCGCGAGGGGCAGCGCCCCGGCAACCACGGCGAACAGCGTGGCGAGACGACGCGAGGCGAGCGGCATGGCCGGATGCACGCTAATGCGTCGCGCCCGATCGCGCCAGCGGTCTGGTAACCAAGTACCGCCTTCGTTTCGGTCTACCCAGGGTTGGTTACGTCGCGCGTGCCCGGCGCGTGCTCGAAGCGGGCTCGAAGGGGCGCGAGTGCGCGCGGCGCGCAGCCAAGTGCGCGAACGCTCGTCGACGCGACGGGCTCGAGCCGCCATCCGGACGCGCGGCACGTAACCAAGTACCGCCTTCGTTTCGGTCTACCCCGGGTTGGTTGCGTCGCGCATGCCCGGCGCGTGCTCGAAGCGGGCTCGAAGCGGCGCGAGCGGGCGCGGCGCGGCGCGGCGGGCGTGTCGCGGCGGGCGCGGCCCGGCGGCCGGGGCGCGGGGGGCGCACACGCGGGGGGGCGGGGCGCGGCTGGTCCACGGGGAGCGCGGTCGAGCGCGGTCACGCCGGGATGGCCGCGCGCTCGTCCGGCCACTATGCTGCCGCAGCGGCACGTCGAGCAGGGCGGTCGCGTGACGCGGGGGCGTGAGGACGGATTTGACGACGACGAGCGCGATACCTCGGGTGATCCTGCGACAGGGGCACGTGCGCCCGGTGTGGGCGGGCCACCCCTGGGTGTTCGCCCAGGCGGTCGAGCACGTCGACGACGGCGCCGAGCCCGGCGGCGAGGTGCTGGTCGTCGACCCCCGCGGTCAGCCGCTCGGTCGCGCCCTGTACGCGCCGCGCTCGGCGGTCGTCGCGCGGCTGTACACGCGGCGCGTCGACGAGCCCATCGACCAGGCGTTGTTCCAGCGCAAGCTCGAGCGGGCCGTGGGCCTGCGGCGCGCCCTGGGGCTGCCGGGCGTGGAGCCCGGGCAGGAGACGACCGGCTACCGTCTGGTCCACGGCGAGGGAGACGGCGTGCCGGGGCTCATCGTCGACGTCTTCGGCGACGTCGTGTGCGTGCAGCTCGGGACGCTCGGGCTCTTCCGCCGTGCGGCCGCGGTGTGCGATGCGCTCGAGGCGGTCGTCGGCCCGCGCTCCATCGTGGACCGCACGCCACCCGGTCTGGCGCGCACCGAGGGCTTCGACCCGACCGGCGGCGTGCTGCGCGGCGAGCCCGTGACCGAGCTCGTGTTCCGCGAGCTCGGACTCGACTTCGCGCTGCCCCTCGAGCTCGCCCAGAAGACCGGCTACTACTTCGACCAGCGACCGCTGCGCGCCGCCCTCGCGCGCGTGAGCCGCGGGTCGCGCGTGCTCGACGCCTTCTGCTACACGGGCTCGATGGCGATCACCGCGCGGCGCGCCGGGGCTCGCGAGGTGTGGGCCTGCGACAAGAGCGCCGCCGCGATCGAGGTCGCCCGGCGCCAGGCCGAGCGCAATGGCGGCGCCGACGGCATCCGGTTCACCGTCGAGGACGCGAACCTCGCGTTTGCGGCGGCGGCGCGCGAGGGCGGTTGCGACGTCGTCGTGTGCGACCCGCCGAAGCTCGCGCCGGCGCGCGGCAACCGGCCGCGCGCCCTCGGCGCCTACCGCTCGCTCGCCGAGGGGGCTTGCCGGGCGACGGCGCGCGGCGGGCTGCTCGCCTTCTGTTCCTGCTCGGGTGCCGTCGGCATGCACGAGCTCGAGCGCGAGCTCGCGCTCGGCGCGCGCCAGGCCGAGTGCGAGGCCTTCGTCGTCGAGCGGCTCTTCCAGGGCCCCGATCACCCCGTGCCCGCTGCCTTTCCCGAGGGGCTCTACCTCAAGGTCCTGTTCGCGCGGATCGACGCGGCATGAGACCGCTCTCGGCGCTCGGTGCGACCGAAGCGTCGCGCCTGCGGGGCGTGGTGTTCGACCTCGACGACACCCTGCTCACGCACGGCGAGCTCACCCTCGAGGCCTACCGCGCGCTCTTCCGGCTGCGCGACGCGGGCCTGCGCCTCTACGCCTGCACCGGGCGCCCGGCCGGATGGGCGGCGGTCGTCGCGCGCCAGTGGCCGGTCGACGCCTGCCTCGCCGAGAACGGTGCCATCGCGTTCGCGCGCGCGGGGCGCGGGGTCGAGCGCCTCCTGCGGCTCTCCGAGCCGGAGCGGCTGGCCGAGCGCGCGCGCCTGTGTGCGCTCGCGCGCGAGCTCGAGGCGGCGCACCCCGAGCTCGTCCCGACCGACGACGCCTTCATGCGGCTCTGCGACGTCACCTACGACATCGGCGAGCGCGCGAGCGTGCCGGCGACCGTGCTCGCGGCGGTGCGGCGCGATGCCGGGGCGCTCGGCCTGCGCACGTACGCCTCCACGATCCACCTGCACCTCACCCTGTCGGGCGACGACAAGGCGTCGGGCACCCTGTGGCTGCTCGCGCGCCGCCACGGCGAGGACTCGACCGGGGCGCTCGCGCGCTACGCCTTCGTGGGCGACAGCGAGAACGACGCGCCGTGCTTCGCCGCGTTCCACACGACCATCGGCGTCGCCAACGTCGTCGCCTCGGCGCGCCGGCTGAGCGTGCCGCCCCGCTACCTGGCCCCTGCCGCCATGGGGGCGGGCTTCGCCGCCATCGCGGACCACCTCGCGGCCGAGCGCCTGCGCCCAGCGCTCGGAGGCGCGGCCTGACCCGCCGCGCGGCGGCACGGCTCGAGCAACCCGATGACGACGACGGTGCGACCCACGCTGTGGCAGCGCGTCGGCCTCGCGCCGCGCCCCCTCGTGGGCCTCGAGGGGGCCTACGCGACCAGCCTCGCGGGCCAGTTTCGGAAGAACCTCGGCCTCTTCGTGCTCGGCACGGCGGTGCTCGTCGGGCAGCAGGTCCTGATGGCCCAGCGCGATTTCCTGGTGCGGACCGCCGTCGACTCGGTCGATCGCGGCGCGAGCGAGGCGGCCGTGCGCGCGGCCGTGCTCATGCTCGTCGTGAGCGCCGTCGCGGCCGTCGCCCGCTTCCTGTCGCGCGCCACCATGTTCGCCAGCGGGCGCAACGTCGAGTACGAGCTCCGCGCCGCGCTCCTCGCGCGCCTGCACCGGCTCGGGCCCTCGTTCTTCGGCAAGGTGGCGACGGGCGACATCATGAGCCGCGCCACCAACGATCTGCAGCAGGTGCGGCTCCTGCTCGGCTTCGGCGTGCTCAACGTCGTGTCCTCGGCGTTCGGGCTGGTGAGCGCGCTCTTCGTGATGTTCACGATCTCGTGGCAGCTCACGCTCGCCGCGCTCGGCATCTGGCCGTTGCTCGCGCTCGTCACGCGGCGCTTCTCGGGCCTCATGTTCAAGCGCAACCGCGAGAGCCAGCAGGCCATCGGCGAGATGAGCGACCGCGTGCTGGCGAGCCTGGCGGGCGTGCGCGTCGTGCGCTCCTTCGCGATGGAGGACGCCGAGCTCGTGGGCTTCGACGTCGCGAACCGGCGCTACCTCGACACGAGCCTGGCGCTCGCGCGCGTGCGCGGCAGCATCGGGCCCATCATGGGTGCGCTCGGCTCGCTCGGCGTGCTGGTCGTGTTCGTCTACGGCGGCTACCTGCTCGCCGACGGCACCCTGTCGAAGGGCGACTTCGTGTCGTTCTGGCTCGCGCTCCTGCGACTCACCTGGCCGATGCTCGCCATCGGCTTCGTGACGTCGATCGTGCAGCGCGGGCGCGCGAGCTACGCGCGCCTCGCGACCGTGCTCCGGGCCGAGCCCGACGTCGTGGACGGCGCGCTGCCGGCGCCCGCCGCGGTGAGGGGCGCGCTCGCCGTGCGCGGCCTGTCCTTCGCCTACGGGGACCGCCAGGTGCTCGACGACGTGTCCTTCGAGATCGAGGCCGGGCGCTCGCTCGCCATCCTCGGCCGCACCGGCTCGGGCAAGAGCACCCTGGCCGCGCTCCTGCCCCGCCTGCGGCCGACGCCGCGCGGCGCGGTGTTCCTCGACGGCGTGGACGTGTGCGACCTGCCGCTCGAGACGGTGCGCGGGGCGATCGGCTACGCGCAACAGGACGCCTTCCTCTTCTCGACGACGGCGGGCGCCAACATCGGCTACGCGCTCGATCCGGACGAGCTCGCGGCCGGCGCGACGGCGGCCGGCGGAGTCGATCCGCGCGTGCGCGCCGCGGCCCGCGAGGCGCAGGTCGAGGCCGACATCGAGCGCCTGCCCGAGGGCTTCGACACCGTGGTCGGCGAGCGCGGCGTGCAGCTCTCCGGCGGCCAGAAGCAGCGCGTGGCGCTCGGGCGCGCGCTCGTCCGCGAGCCGGCCGTGCTGGTGCTCGACGACCCGCTCTCGGCCGTGGACGCCCGCACCGAGGCGGCCATCCTCGAGGCCATCGACCGGCAGAAGGCGCGCCGCACGGTCGTGCTCATCACGCACCGCGTCGCCGCCGCGCGGCGCTGCGACGAGGTATGCGTGCTCGACCACGGTCGGGTCATCGAGCGCGGCACGCACGAGGAGCTGCTCGCCGCGGGCGGGCTCTACGCCCTGTTCGCCGAGGAGCAGGCCATGGAGGCCGAGCTCGCGGCCATCAGCGTGCGCGAGCCGCGCACGGCGGCGGCCGAGGAGGAGCCATGAGCTCCCCCGGCACGAAGCCGAGCGCGGGCGAGCGCGCGTTGAAGCGCTTCCACGAGGAGGTGGAGATCGAGCGCGCGGCCGACTTCCGCATGCTCCGGCGCCTGTGGCCCTTCGTGCGCCCGGAGCGCCGGCTGCTCTTCGGCTCGCTCGGCCTGTTGCTCGCGAACGCCGCGCTCTCGCTCGCGCGGCCGCTCGTCATCAAGGCCGCGCTCGACGGCTTCGCGTCGCACGCGAATCCGGGCAGCACGGTCGCCGAGTACGGCGTGCTGCTCGGCGCCGTCATCGTCACCGAGCAGCTCCTGTCCTTTCCGCAGATGTCCTGGATGCAGGCGGCCGGCGCGCGCGCCATGGCCGCCCTGCGGCGCCACCTCTTCGCGTTCCTGCACACGCGCAGCATGGCGTTCTTCGATCGCACGCCCATCGGGCGGCTCGTCACGCGCGTGACCAACGACGTCGACGCCATCGGCGAGATGTTCGCCTCCGGGGCGCTCAACGCCGCGGGCGATCTCGTCAAGCTCCTCGTCATCGTCGTCATCCTGCTCGGGATGGACTGGAAGATGAGCCTCTTCGCCTTCGCGGCCCTGCCGCCGGTCGCGCTCGCGGTCGAGTGGAGCCGCCGCCGCATCCGGACGGCGTACCGCGACGTGCGCGTCCGCACGGCGCGCATCAACGCCTTCCTGAACGAGCAGGTGACCGGCGTCGGCGTCGTCCAGGCCTACGCGCACGAGAAGGAGAGCGAGCGCGAGTTCGACGCCATCAACGTCGCCTACCGGAGCGCGAACCTGCGGGCGATCTACTTCGAGGCCGCGCTCGACGCCGCCATCGAGGCCGTGGCGAGCATGTGCATCGCCGCCATCCTCTGGTACGCGGGCGCCGCCGGGCTGGGCGTCTCTTTCGGCACGCTGTTCGCGTTCGTCCAGTACATCGAGATGTTCTTCGGGCCGGTGCGCGATCTGTCGGCGCGCTACACCCTCATCCAGGGCGCGATGACCGGCGCCGAGCGCGTCTTCGAGCTGCTCGACTCGACCGAGCACGACGCGGGCGAGGGGGAGGGCGGCGCGGCGCGGGATCGGGCCGCCGCCGGCGACGAGGCCGAGGACGAGCTCCCGCCCGAGCGCGCCGCGCTCGCCTTCGAGCTCGAGGGCGTGAGCTTCGGCTACAAGGCCGGGCACGACGTGCTCCACGACGTGTCGTTCGGTGCCGCGCGCGGGGAGACGATCGCCATCGTGGGGCCGACGGGCTCGGGCAAGACCACGGTCGCGTCGCTTCTCCTGCGCCTCTACGAGGTCACGCGCGGCAAGGTGCGCGTCTTCGGCAAGGACGTGCGCCGCTCGTCGCGCGCGGAGCTGCGCCAGCAGTTCGCCGTCGTCCCGCAGGACGTCTTTCTCTTCCCCGGCACGGTGGCGAGCAACGTGTGCGCCGGCGAGCCCGAGGTCGACATGCAGCGGGTGCGTGCGACGCTCGAGCGCATCGGGGCGCTCGAGCTGTTCGAGCGGCGCGCGGGCGGAGCCGGGGCCGCGGCCGCCGGCGGTGGCGGCCAGAGCGGCCTCGAGGCACCGGTCGTCGAGCGCGGCGCGAACTTCTCGGCCGGCGAGCGCCAGCTCGTCGCCTTCGCGCGCGCGCTCTACAAGAACCCGCCCATCCTCATCCTCGACGAGCCGACGTCGAACATCGACTCCGACACCGAGGCGCGCCTGCAGCGCGCGATGGAGGCCGCGATGCAGGGCCGTACGGCGCTCATCATCGCCCACCGCCTCTCGACCATCCGCTCCGCCGACCGCATCGTCGTCATGCACCACGGCCGTGTGGTCGAGCAGGGCTCGCACGAGGAGCTGCTCGCGAAGAAGGGCGTGTACGAGCGGCTCTACCGGCTGCAGGCCGCGCGCCGCGCGATCGAGCAGCGGGCCGGCGCGGCGGAGTGACGCTCCGAAGGCTCCAGGCTCCCGGCTTCAGGCTCCAGGGGATCCAGCGGTCTCGCGCCAAGGCGCCAGCGGGGGCGATCCGCCGGAAGCGGAACGAGCCGAACCAGGAGGCACCGAGACACGGAGCGTGACACGGAGGAGTCTCTGAACACTGCCGGCTCGCCGCGGCCCCGAGGCGACGAACACCGAGGTCGCAGCCGGTGCCGAGCGGTGTCGAAATAGTGCGCCGGGCCGTGAACAGCCGCGCTGCCGGCTCGTCCAACACCTCCAACGCTCGAGAGATCCATCGCCAAGATAGGAGCCGCCCCATGAAGACCACCCTCGCCACCGCACTCCTCATCGCCCCGTGCCTCCTCGCCGTCGCGTGCTCGACGAGCGTCGCCCAGCCCGCCGCCGCCCCGACCGCGCCCGAGCCGAGCGTCGCCGCGCCGGTTTCGGCCGCCGACGAGCTCGAGGCACGCGCGGCCGCCCAAGCGCTGCGCGAGGCGGCGCGCGCCTGCGACGCGGGTCAGGCGGCCCGCTGCGCCGAGGCAGGCCAGGTTTGGCTGCGCGGCGGGGCCGGTCTCGAGTCGAACGACCTCGTGGCGCTGCAGACGTTCGAGCGCGGCTGCACCTTCGGCGACGGCAAGAGCTGCCTCGAGGCGGCGCTCTTGCACCGGGCGCGGAGCGAGGGCGGCGACGAGCCGCGCTACCTCGACTTCCTGAACCGCGCCTGCGCCCACGACCTCGCCGTCGCCTGCACGACCCTCGGCTTCGAGCTCGGCGAGCACGGGGGCATCGAGCGCGCGCTGCGGTCCTTCGAGCGGGCCTGCGAGCTCGGCGACCAGGTGGGCTGCAAGCAGGCCGCCGCCACGCGCGCCCTGCTCGGCCCCGAGGCGACGAACGCCGAGGTCGCACCCCTCGCGAGCGAGCCCGCGGCCGAGACGGCGCTCCTCGATTGAGTGCGTGAGCCGACTCGAGCTGCGCCCATTTTCCTCGAGAGTACGAACGCGGGCCGCTCAGCCCGCGACCCCTCGACCCCTTGGCCCCTCGACTCCTCGACCCGGTCCCCGTCCCGCCGCCCGGAGCGACCGCTCGACGAAGCGCGCGAGCCAGCCCTCGAGCTCGGCCGCGAGGGCTGGCCCTTCGAGCAGACCGAGCGCTCGCGCCACGGCCTCGAGGGTGCAGAGCCGGTCGGGCGCGGCGCCGCGGCGGAGCGGGTAGCGGCCCGGCCCGGTCTCGGGCAGGCGCACGATCTCGCACCCGCGGGCGTCGGGATCGCGCCGGTAGCAGCGGCGCGCCTGGTTCCAGTTGCCGTCCGGCACGAGGAGCACCACGGGCCCGCCCTCGGCGTCCGCGCGCGACAGCACGCGCGCGTCGCGCTCGGGGTAGAGCACGAGCCTGCGCCCCGCGGGCAGCGGCGGGCGCGGCGTGCCGTCGCGCTCGCCCCGGACGCGCACCTCCGCGCCGACGAGCAGGCGCGCCACGAGGCGACCGGTGTTCGTGCTCTTGCGGCGCTCGGCCCGGTGGGTGAGCAAGACGACCCGCGTCGCGACGGACAGGCGCGGAAGCTCCGGGCAGAGACAGTCCCCGCGCCGGAGGCCGCAGTCGTCGCAGCGCGACGGTGGCAGGGCGAGGACGGGCGCCACCGTGCCCGCCTCAGCCGAGCAGGCGCAGCAGGCGCGCCTCGTCGAAGCGGAGCTTCATCACCTTCTTGCCGTCGAGCTCGAGCACGGGCACCTCGTGGTCGTAGGCCGCGCGCTTGTCGGCGGGGGCGTCGCGGTCGAGGTCCTTCACCTCGAGCACGAAGGGACGCGCCGCGCGCACGCGCTCGACGAGGGCGAGCGCCTCGTGGCAGAGGCCGCAGCGCTCGCGCGTGTAGAACGTGAGCCGTCGCATGGGTGCCTCAGGACGGCTCGTCCGACCGGGGCGCGACGACGGCGAGCTTGCGGCGTGCCCCGCGGCGGGTGGCGTCGACGGCGGCCGGCGCGGCCGCGTCGAGCGCCTTGCGCCAGGCGCCGAAGGAGCCGCCGGCGTGGACGGCGGCGCGGACGGCCAGCCCCTCGGCGAGCCCCCCCTGCGCCAGCCGCCACTCGACCCAGGCAAAGCGCGCGCTCGTGCCGCGCACGTCCGCGCGACCGCGCAGCCTGGCGCGCAGGCGCGCGAGCCGCCGCGTCACGACGTCGATGCCCGCGAAGGGCGCGCCGTCGAGCGGGGTGTTGCGCTTCGGGCAGAAGGGCGCGATGGCGAGCGCGACCGGGATCCGCTGCGACAGCTCGGCGACGAACGCGGCGCACTCGTCGACGTCCTCGTCCGTCTCCGTCGGTACCCCGAGCATGAGGTACAGCTTGAGGCGCGAAAGGCCGTGTGCGCGCGTGAGCTCGGCGGCGCGCTCGAGGTGGCGCACGCGCGCCTTCCTCTCGAGCAGGCCGCGCAGCCGCTCGCTCGCGCCGTCCATCGCGGTCGTGAGGGTGCGGTAGCCGCCGAGCTTGAGCGCCGCGACGAAGTCGTCGCTGAGCCGGTCGGGGCGCAGGCTCGACAGGCCGACCGAGATGCCGCGCTCGGCGAGCGTGCGCACGATGTGGACGATCTCCGGGTGGTCGCTCACGGCGGCCCCCACGAGCCCCACGCGCTCGGTCCCGGGCGGCACGAGCGCGAGCACCCGCTCGGCCGGCACGATGCGCATGCCGCCGTTCGTCGAACGGCGCATCACGCAGTAGGCGCACCCGCGCGAGCAGCCGCGCTCCGTCTCGATGAGGAACATGCCGCCGAGCTCGCTGTCGGGCGCGCGGATCGCGCTCCGGGCCGGCAGGAGCTCGTCGTCGGCCCGCGCCGTCGGCGGCAGCTCCACGCCGTGGTGCGTCGGGACGAAGACGTGCGGCACCGCGGCGAGCGCCGCGAGTGCGCGCTCCTTGCCACCGGCGTCGCGCACGTCACGCGCCGTGCGCAGCACCTCGAGCGCGAGCGTGTCGGCCTCGCCCATGACGATGGCGTCGACGTAGGGCGCCAGGGGCAGGGGGTTCGAGAAGGTGAGCGGCCCCCCCGCGACGACGAGCGGATCGTGGGCGCCGCGCTCGACCGCCAGGGCCGAGAGCCCGCTCGCCTCGAGCAGCTGCACCACGCCGGCGATCTCGAGCTCGTAGGCGACGCTGAGGGCGACGAGCGGGAAGGCCCCGAGCGGTCGCAGCCCCTCGAGCGTGAGCGGCTCCTCCGCGAGCGGGCCCGTGCCCGCGTCGTCCGGCAGGCACATCCGCTCGCACGCCATGCCCGGCTCGGCCTGGATCAGGCGGTAGATCTGCTGGTAGCCGAGCGAGCTCATCGCGACGCCGTAGGGCGACGGGTAGGCGAGCGCGACGGTGTAGGGCGCCTGCTTGTCGAGCCGTCCGGTCTCGCGCAGGAGCCGCTCGCGGGTGAGGGATGCGAAGGCGTCTCTGCGCATGGGAATGGGAGGGCAGGTCCGGGTCCGCCGCGCGCCATCCATAGCACCGGCGCCCGCCGGCGCCCGCCACCGCCCGCCGGGCGCCCGCCGGCCCGGGCCGCCGCAACCCGCCGGGATCGCGGCCGCTCCGCACGGCCCGACGCTTGCCAGGGCGGGCCCGTGACGACCGGGCGGCTCGATCCCATCCTGCTCTGCGCCATGGCGGCGGCGTGCGGCTGCGGGCTCGTCCTGGCACCGTGGCCGAGCGCCGCCGCGGCCGGGGGCGCCGTCGTCGTGCTCGTCGCGGACCGCGCGCGTGCGGCCCGCGACGCCCGTGGGTCCGCCCGGCTCGGTGCGCTCGTCGTGCTCGCGGCCGCGCTCTTCGGGCTCTCGGCCTGGCGCAGCGCCGCGCTGCTACGCGCCGCGAGCGCGCGCTACGCGGCCACGCTCGGCGCGCTGCCGGCCCCGGCGCTCTGCGCGTTCCGGGCCCGCGTGGCCTCGTCGCCCGTCGTGCTCGAGCGCGGCGCGGGCCCGGGGCCGTCCGGGGCCCACGAGGGCGCCCGAGCCCGGGCGCCGTCCACCGGTCGGTCGCGCGTCGACGTCGACGTGCTCGGCGGCGAGTGCACGCTCGCCCAGCGCCCCGATCCCGGCGCGGCGGACGCCCACGCCGAGGCCGAGGCCGAGCCCGCAGACCGCGTGATCGCGCTCGCGGCGCCGCTGCGCGTGCGACTCTACGCGGCGCCGGACGACGCCGAGCGCGGCGACGAGCTCGAGCTGCTGGCGCAGCTCGCCCCCGTGCACCTCTTCTGGAACCCCGGGCTCGCCGATCCGCGCACCAGCATCCACGCCACGGGCGTGACCGCGAGCGGCACCGTGCTCGACGCCCACGCGACGGCGCGGGGGGGCGGCGTGGCGGCGCTCGTCGACCGCGCGCGGCACGCGGTGCGCGGCCGCATCCAGGCGACGTTCGCGCCGGGCGTCGAGCCGCTCGCCCGGGCGCTCGTGCTCGGCGAGACGGACCTCGACCCGGCCGACTCGGAGGCCTTTCGCCAGAGCGGTCTGTCGCACCTGCTCGCCGTCTCGGGGACGCACCTCGTGCTCGTGGTGCTCGCGGTGGAGCGGGCCCTGCGCGCGCTCGCGGCGCGCATTGCCGCGCTCGCGGCGCGCTTCGACGTCGGTCGCGCGACCGCGGCCCTGGGCGCCCCGCTCGCCTGGCTGTACGCCGACTTCGCGGGCGGCAGCGGCTCCGCGCGCCGCGCCGCCGCGATGATGACCGTCGCGATGC
>JADLAB010000447.1 GCA_020848455.1 Polyangiaceae bacterium | reverse complement strand
GGTGGCCGCGCAGGTGCAGCGCGGCGTGGTCGTCGCGCCCGAGCCCGCGGTCCCGCGGCGCCTGCGCGCCGTCGACGTCGTGCCCTACCTGTCGGTGCTCGGCGTGCTCGCCCTGCTCGTCGTGGCCTCGGCGCGCCACTACGCGACCCCGCTCGGGGTGGTGGTCCTCGCGGTCATCGCGCTCGTCGCACTCGCGGTGGCGCGCCAGGTCGTGACGGCCCGTGACAACGAACGGCTGCTGCGCGCGCAGGCCGCGCGCGCCAGCGAGGCGCGCTTCGCGGCGCTCGTGGAGAAGTCCTCGGACGTCATCTGCATCCTCGACGCCGAAGGGCGCATCGTCTTCGTGAGCCCCTCGCTCGGCAAGGTGCTCGGCCACCGGCCCGAGCGCCTCGCCGGTCACCCCTTCCTCGAGCTCGTCCACCCGGACGACCAGGACCTCGGGCGGGCGTACCTGTCGGACCTCGAGCTGCGCCAGGGTGCGACGACGCCCCTCGCCTGGCGCCTGCGCCACGCCGACGGCCGTTACCTCCACATCGAGACGGTGGGCACCAACCTGAAGGACGACCCCCAGGTGCAGGGCGTGGTGCTCAACTCGCGCGACATCACCGAGCGCACGCAGCTCGAGCAGCGCCTGACGCACCTCGCCTTCCACGACCCGCTGACGCAGCTGGCCAACCGCGCGCTCTTCCACGACCGGTTGGCTCACGCCCTCGCGCGGCTGTCGCTGCGTCCCGAGCGCAAGCTCGCGGTCATGATCGTGGACCTCGACAACTTCAAGACCATCAACGACAGCCTCGGCCACGGCGAGGGGGACCGGCTGCTCGTCGAGGTCGCCTCGCGGCTGCGGGCACGCGTGCGCTCCGGCGACACCGTGGCCCGCCTCGGCGGCGACGAGTTCGGCGTGCTGCTCGAGGACATCGAGGACAGCGAGCTCGTGCACGCCACGGCCCGCGCGGTGGTGGAGGCCTTCAAGGCGCCCTTCCACCTCGACGGCCACGAGGCGGTCGTGAGCGTGAGCGTGGGCGTGGCGCACGCCGCCGCGCGCGAGACCGCCGACGACGTGCTCCGCAACGCGGACCTCACCCTCTACGTCGCCAAGGGGCGCGGCAAGGCCCGCATCGAGGTGTTCGAGCAAGAGATGCACGCGGCCGTGCTGCGGCGCCTGCAGCTCGAGACCGACCTCCGGCAGGCCCTCGAGCGGGACGAGCTGTTCCTGCTCTACCAGCCCGTCATCGAGCTGCGCACCGGTCGGATCAAGGGCGTCGAGGCGCTCATGCGCTGGGCGCACCCGTCGCAGGGTACGCTCTCGCCGACGCTCTTCATCCCCGTGGCCGAGGAGACGGGCCTCATCGTGCCGCTCGGCCGCGTCGCGCTGCAGAAGGCCTGCGCGCAGGCGCGGCGCTGGCAGGACGAGCTGCGCCTCGACCGACCGCTCAGCATGGCGGTCAACCTCTCCGGCAAGCAGCTCATCGAGGGCTCGATCGTCGGCGACGTCGCCGACGCCCTGCGCGCGTCCGGGCTGCCGAGCGAGGAGCTCGTGCTCGAGATCACCGAGAGCGTGATGATGGGCGATGCGCCGGAGGTGACCCGGCGCCTCGAGGAGCTGCGGGCCCTCGGGGTGCGCATCGCGATCGACGACTTCGGCACCGGTTACTCGTCACTCGCGACCCTCGATCGCTTCCCCGTGGACGTGCTCAAGATCGATCGCTCCTTCGTGGCGCGCGTCGACGGGCCGGGCGACGGGGCCGCGCTCGCGCGCGCCGTGCTCAGCGTGGGCACGGCCCTGCGGCTCGAGACGGTGGCCGAGGGGATCGAGCGACCCGAGCAGCTCGCCGCCCTGCGCGGGCTCGGCTGCGAGCTCGGGCAGGGGTTCCTGTTCGCGCGACCCGAGCCGCCCGAGGCCATCCTCGCGCGTTGCCGCGCGCTCGCGACGACCACGCCCGTCGGCGAGGGCGGACGCGGCGGGCGGCGCGTGGGCACGGGCACGAGTCCGGGACTGGCCCGGCGGCGCGAGGACGGCGAGTGACGGCGCGTGACGGCTCCAGGCGACGCGCGGCGCTATGCTCGGCCAGGAGGTGACGCCATGCGCTCGGCTGTGTTGCTCGCCATCGCGCTGCTCGGAGGCTGTGGGCGCGACCGACCGGAGCGGCTCGTCGGGCGCTTCGAGCTCGCCGCGGCGCGTGCCTTCGCGACGCTCGCCTCCCACCCCCGACCAGCGGCGGGCGAGCCGGCCGCGGCGGCGCCCGCCGGCGAGGTGCCGAAGGGCTACGTGCGCATGCACGTCAAGGCCCAGACCGGCCCGGAGCACGGCCAGGCGCTGCTCTTGTGCGACGCCGAGGAGCAGTGGGTCATCCCCATCTACGTGGGCGGCACCGAGGCGCTCAGCATCGGCCTGCGGCTCGCGCGGGCGAAGTACCCGCGGCCGCTGACGCACGATCTGCTCGACGCCACGCTGCACGCCCTTGCCGCCGGCGTCGATCACGTGCAGGTGGACGCGCTGCGCGACGGCACCTTCATCGGCAGCGTCGCGCTCCGCACCGCCGCAGGGCTCGTCACGCTCGACGCGCGCCCGTCGGACGCCATCGCCCTCGCCGTCGGTAACGAGCGGCCGATCTACGTCGCCGAGCCGGTGATGCGCGAGGCGGCGCTGCGGGTCGAGGACCTCGACCGGGACGGACCGCGCAGGAAGCCCGCGGAGCCGACCGCGCTGTGAGGTTCGCGCGCGCACCCCTCGGCCTCGCGGCGGCCCTGGCCGCGTGCAGCACCGCCGCGCCACCCCCGGCGCCGCCCGGTCCGCCGACGACCACCGCCGCACCGCTCGCGGCCACCGCCAAGCTCGCACCGGTGACGGCCGCCGCGTCCACCCCGGCCGCCGCGACCGCGACGACCCCCGCGACCGCGAGTGCCCGCTGCGAGCCGCTCCACCCCGAGCTCCCGTCCATCGCGAGCGGCCCCGGCGAGCCCCCGCCCGAGCCGCTGCAGGACTTCGGCACGGGCACGCTCGACCCCTTCTACGAGCACGTGGCCGCGGTCCTGCGCGGCACCGCCACGGACCACGTACGGATCGGCGTCTACGGCGACTCCAACATGACGATGGACTTCATCACCGGCCGCATGCGGCGGGTGCTGCAGGAGCGCCACGGCGACGCCGGCCACGGCTTCGTGGCCGCAGGCCAGCCCTGGAGCCACTACCGGCACATGGACGTCGTCCACGGCACGCGCGGCGGCGTGCAGCCCTACGCCTGCTCCACCGATCCCACCGGTGACCGCTCGTATGGCCTCGGGTGCATCGTCGTCGAGGCGGGCTCGGGCGGGCGCAGCTTCTTCGCCACCGCCGAGGCGGGCGCCCCCGTCGGCCGCTCGGTCGACCGCTTCGACGTGTTCTACGTCAAGCGCAAGGGCTACGGCAGCTTCGAGGCGCGCGTGGACGGCGTGACGCGCGCCACCGTCGACACCGCGGCCGCCGCGGACGAGCTCGGCTTTCTGCGCATCGAGGTCGACGACGGCCCGCACCGGCTCGAGCTCGTGGCGACCACGGCGGCGCGCGTGCGCCTCGTCGGCGCCGCGCTCGAGCGCACGGGCAAGCCGAGCTTCGTCGTCGACTCCTTCGGCGTCGGCTCGCTCAACACCCAGGCCCAGTCACGGCGCTCGCCCGAGCTCAACCGCCAGATGTACGCACGTCGGCCCTACGACCTGCTCGTCTACATGACGGGCGCGAACGACATCTTCACGCTCGACGTCACGCCGAGCCTGCTCGGCGAGATGATCGCCGCCGACCGCCGCGCGCTGCCCCAGGTCGCGGTCCTGCTCGTGACGCCGGCCGATCGCGGCGCCGGCGTGAGCTTCCCGAAGACGCTCGAGGCCGTGGAGCAGCGCCGCGCGCTCGCGCGCGCGAACGAGACCGCGCTCTGGGACATGTGGCAGGCGATGGGCGGCATGAGCTCGATGTCGCGCTTCCGCTTGCGGGACCTGTCGATCGAGGACGCGACCCACTTCAACGAGAAGGGCGGCGCGTGGATCGCCGATCGTCTCGTCTACGCGCTCTGGCAGGGCCTGGCGCGCTACCTCGAGGCCCACCCGCGCGCGGGCTGCGAGCGTGCCGCCGCGCCCTGAGGCCCGCGCGCGAGCGAAATCCGCGACGCTAGCGCACGAAACGAGCACAATGGCCGCCGTGGCGGAGCGCGATTTCCAGCCGGGCACCGTCCTCGGCGGCTACCGCATCGTCGGCTACCTGGGACAGGGCGGGTGCGCGACCGTGTTCGAGGCGGAGCGGGCCGACGGGCTGCACGTCGCTCTGAAGCGCATGCACGCCTTCGACCCCGGCGACGTCGCACCGCACCGCTTCGCGCGCGAGATCGCGCTGCTCACGCGGCTGCGGCATCCGAACGTCGTGCCGCTGCTCGACTACGGGCAGGGCGAGGACGAGGTGCCGTTCCTGGTGCTCGAGCTGCTCGCGGGCGTCTCGCTGAAGGAGGCGATCCGCGACCAGGGTCCCTTCGACGTCGCGCGCACCGGGCGCGTCGCCCTGCAGGTCCTCGACGCGCTCGCCGCGGCGCACGCGCTCGGCATCGTGCACCGCGACATCAAGCCCGCGAACATCTTCGTGTGCCGCGCGCCCGACGGGAGCGACCTCGTGCGGGTGCTCGACTTCGGACTCGGCAAGGCGCTCGTCGGCGATGCCCCCGACCTGCAGACGCTCACGCGCACCGGCTTTCGCGTCGGCACCCCACGCTACATGTCGCCGGAGATGGCGCGCGGCCAGCGCGCCGCCGAGCCGGGCGACCTCTACGGGCTCGCGCTCGTCATCGCCGAGATGCTGCACGGCAAGCCGCTCGTGACCGCGCGCGCGAGCATCGAGGTCATGCTCGCGCACTCGTCGCCCGAGCCGCTGCCGCTGCCCGAGTCGGTGACGCGCTCGCCGCTCCACCGGGTCATCGCACGCGGTCTCGCGAAGCCGCTCGACATCCGCTATCGCACGGCACTGCAGATGCGGGCCGACCTCGAGGCCTGCCTCGGCGCGCCTCACGCGGCGCCGGCCCACGCGGCGCCCGACGACGACGAGGCGCCGCCGCCGAGTCAGGGCGCGAGCTTCGATCTCGTGCCGACGGCCCTGTTCCGGCCGCCCGAGATCCCGAGCGCGGGCGCGCCGGACGGCTCGCTCGCCTTCGCGGCGACCGTGGCCGACGTGGTGAGCCCCCTCGGCGGCGCGGGCGGTCGCGCGGCCGGAGCGGCCGGCGTGGCCGGAGCCGCGCCAGGCTCGCCCCCGCCCACGGCGCTCGTGGATCCGACGCTCGTCGAGGTGCCGCCACCGGCGGCCCCGCGCCGCCGGGCGTGGTGGTGGCTCGCGGTCGCGCTCGTGCCCCTCGCGGCCCTGGCGGCGGCGCTCGTCTACCTCTTGCGCGACTGACGTCGCTCGCGCCCGCGGCGCGCCGGGGCAAGCCCGGGCCGGCTTGCGAGGCGCGCGCCCGGACGCTACCCTCGCCGGACGACTTAACCGAGCGGGAAACCTGGACAAATTGTCTTTCACTGGACGCAGCAGCCGACGCGGCGACGCCGACGCACTCGCCGAAGTCCTGTTCGATCTCACGATCCTGGCGACCTCGACGCGCGTCCGCGGCATCGGTCGCTACCTCGTCGAGCTCGCGCCGGCGCTGCAGCGCGCGGCCGAGCGCTCGGGCCGCGTGCGCATGTCCTTCCTCGAGCGGAGCGCGTGGGTCGGGGGCGGTCGCGTGAGCGACGATGCCCGCGCCAGCATCGCGCGCCTGCTCGGCACGCCCGAGCCCGAGCCACGCATGGCCTGGGCGTACCGCCAGCGCGTCGGTCTGGCGCGCGCGACGCGCCGCCGAGGCGCGCGCCTGCTGCACCTCGGCTACCCCAACGTGACGCCGCTCGGCGATGCCGGCTGCCCGCGCGTGCTCACCTGCCACGACCTCATCCCGCAGAAGTTCCCGAAGCAGTACCGCGCGTGGCAGGACGGCTACTCGGCCGGGCGGCGCGCGCTCGACGCGCGACGCTACCGGGGCGCGCGCCACATCATCGCCATCAGCCAGGCCACGGCGGACGATCTCATGGCGCTCGTCGGCATCCCGGCCGAGCGCATCAGCGTCGTCCACAACGGGGTGAGCCTCGAGCGCTGGAGCGCCGAGCTCACGCCGACCGACGAGGCGCTGCGCGCCCGCTACGGGCTCGGCGCGCGTCGCTTGCTCGTGTACGCCGGCGACGGGGACTACCGCAAGAACGCGGACGGGATGTTCGCCGCGCTCGCGCTCGTGCGACGGCGCCGGCCGTCGAGCGACTTCACGCTCGTCTGGCTCGGCAAGCTCGGCGCCGAGACGCGGCGCAGGATCCTGCGCCATGCCGCCGAGGCCGGCGTGCGAAACGCAGTGCGGCTCCTCGGCTGGGTGCCGGACCAGATGCTGGCCGGCTTCTACCGCATCGCTCACGCCACCTTGTTCGTGTCGCGCGCCGAGGGCTTCGGCTACCCGGTGCTCGAGGCCATGGCGACCGGCAGCGCGGTCGTCACCAGCAACACCTCGAGCCTGGTGGAGCTCGCCGGGGACGTGGCGCTCACGGTCGATCCGGAGCGCCCCGCCGCCATCGCCGACGCGGTGCTGTCCGTCGCGACCGGCGACCCCGCGCGGCGGGCGCGCGTGGAGGCGGGCCGGCGCTGGGTCGCGAGGTTCTCGGTGGAGCGCCAGGCCGAGGCCACCCTCGACGTGTACGAGCGCGTGCTCCGCGAGAGCTGAGCTACGATGAGAGCCATGCGCTTTGCGCTCGCGCCGCACGGCACGCGTGGCGACGTGCATCCGATGATCGCGCTGGGCGAGCGGCTCTGCGCCGACGGTCACGAGGTCGTGCTGTGCGCGCCCCCCGACTTCCAGCCGGCCGCCGCGCGCGCCGGCCTCGAGCTCCGACCGATCGGCCGACCCATCGAGGTCTTGCTCGGCGAGGGGGCCGCGGACTGGGCGGGCGGCCCGCTGCGGGCCTTCCGGGTCTTCAACGAGACGCTGCGCGAGGCGCTCGGCGCGCAGCTCGCGGAGCTCCCGCGCGCGGTCGCGGGGGCCGACCTCGTCGTGGGCGCCGGCCTGCAGGTCGGTGCCCCCACGGTCGCGGAGCTCGCCGGCAAGCCCTACCGCTACTTCGCCTACTGTCCGGCCATGCTCGAGTCGCGGCACCACGCCCCGGCGTTGCTCCCCCTGGCCGGGCTGCCGCCGTGGACGTACGGGCTCGCGTGGCGCCTGGTACGCGCGTCGTACAACGGCTGGCTGCGCCGCGCGATCGAGGCGGGACGCCGCCGCGTCGGGCTCGGGCCGATCGGCGACGTGTACGAGCACGTGTTCACCCGAGCCCCCCTGCTCGCGTGCGATGCCGACCTCGCACCCGCGCCCGACGACTGCCGGCCGCGCCCGATCGTGACGGGCTACCTCGAGCCGCGCGACGACGCAGCCCTGTCGGCCGAGGTGGAGCACTTCCTCGGCGCCGGGGCGCCGCCCGTGTACGTGGGCTTCGGCAGCATGCCCGACGGCGATCCGGGCCGCACCACCCGCGCCATCGTGACCGCGCTCGCCGCGCTCGGGCGCCGCGCGATCCTGCACCGGGGCGGGGCGGGCCTCGGCCAGGGCCAGCTACCCGCGACCGTCCTCGCGGTGGGCGCGCTGCCTCACGGCAAGCTGTTCCCGCGCGTCGCGGCCGTCGTGCACCACGGGGGCGCCGGGACGACGGCCACGGCGGCGCGGGCCGGCGTGCCGCAGCTCGTCGTGCCGCACATCGCCGAGCAGCACTACTGGGCCGGCGCGACGCGGCGCCTCGGCGTCGGCGGGCCGCCGCTGCCGCGCACCTCGCTCGACGCGCGCCGCCTGACCGAGGCCCTCGGGAGCGTGCTCGACGACCGCGGCGCGGTCGCGCGGGCTCGAGCGCTCGCCGCGCGCCTCGCCCGGCACGATCCGGCGAGCCGCGCCGCGGAGCTCCTCGTCGCGGCCGCCCGAGCCGGTCGCTGACGGCGCACTCGAGGGACCGATTCGCTCCCTCGAGTCGCGTGCCTGAAGGCTGAAACCCGTAGCCCCGTAGCCTGACGCCACGTCACGCTGGAGCCGAGCTTCCTCGCTAGAAGCGCTGGACGCGGTAGGCGCCGCCCTTCGGCTGCTGCGGGCTCACGAGCCCGAGGATGGCGAAGATGACGATGCCGAGCGTGCAGCCGAGCATGATGCCGAAACCGGCGCCGATCTGGTCGAAGCGGGCCTCGCTCAGCGCCATGTGGCTCCCGAGCGCGAACAGCGCGACGCCGAGCGTCGCGCCGGCGACGGCCCGGCCGAAGCTCGAGGCCACCCCGGTGATGGAGACGCCGACCAGGCCGAGCGTGGAGAGGATCATGAGCGCGAAGAAGACCATCTTGTCGCCACGCATGCGATCGATGAGGCCGAAAAGCTTGACGATCGAGACGTTGCCCCGGTCGAAGTACGGCAACACCATGCCCGTGAGGCTGATCACCGCGAGCGCCAAGACCACGAAGCGCACCCAGCTGCCCATGCCGCCGCCGGACGAGCCCTGCGCACCGGGGCCAGGGCCCGGCTGCGGGTAGTAGCCGGCCGGCGCGCCATAGCCCGGCTGCTGCGGCGGGTAGCCTTGCTGCTGCGGCGGGTAGCCTGGCTGCTGCGGCGGGTAGCCTGGCTGCTGCGGCGGGTAGCCTGGCTGCTGCGGCGGGTAACCTTGCTGCTGCGGCGGGTAGCCTGGCTGCTGCGGCGGGTAGCCTGGCTGCTGCGGCGGATAGCCCTGGGGCTGCGGAGCGCCGTACGCCTGCTGCGGCTGGCCGAACCCCGGCGGCGGTTGCTGGCCCGGCGCCGGCTGCTGGCCGAACCCCGGCGGCGGCGGCTGCGCCGGCTGCGGAGCCGGGGCCGCGCCGCCCGCGTCGGCCGGGGGCGGACCGCCGCTCGCCATCTGGATGCGCTCGGCCTCGGTGAAGAGCCGCGCCGGCGCGCCGCAGCGGCAGCGATTCTGCTGCTTCGGCAGGCAGCGGTCGCAGGTGTAGGCCTTGCAGCTCGGACAGAAGGTCCAGACGTTCGCGTAGCCCTCGGGGTCGGCGAGCGCGGCGGGATTACCACCGGGCACCGCCGACACGGAGATCATGCGGTCGCAGGGCTGGGTTCCAGAGCATCCAAAGACGGGCATGATGAGAACCCTAATGGAGAGCCGTCGATGAGGGAAGGGATCGCCCGGGCTCGCCTGGGCGCCGCGGCCGGGGCGATCACGCGGCGCCGCCGCGCACGGCGGCGAGCAGGCGCGCGGCCCAGGCCGGGCCGTGGTGGCCGAGCGCCGCCCACGCGAGCCGGCGCGTCGCGTCGTCCCCGGTCGCCGTCGGCCCGAGCGCCGAGACCAGGTGCGCGACGACGGCGCGCGCGGCGGCGTCGTGGTCGGAGCGCGGGAACGGATCGAGCGACCACTCGAGCGTCCAGACCCGCACCCGGCCGTCCTGTCCCGCCGTGGCCGCGTGCCGGCCGCTCGGCGTCATGGCGACGTCGGTCGCCGGCCCGGCATGCCCGGAGAGCACGGCGAGGCGCGCGGCGTCGGGGAAGCTCCACACGGCCGCGACGCCGCGGGCGTCGACCGTGACGGCGAGCCGCCGGTCGTGCGACATGGCGACGCCCGTCAGCGCGTGCTCCGAGGCGGCGCGGTACACGCCGACGCCGTCGACCGTCCACAGCCGGAGCGTGCCGTCCCGGGCCCCGGAGAGCGCCCAGCCGCCGCAGGCCGAGAGCGCGACGTCGAGCGTCTCGACCGAGGCGGGGAACGGCGCGGCCGCGACGGGCCCGGCGAGCGGGTGGCGAAAGAGGCCGGACGAGGCCGCGACGAGCACGCTCGTGCCCGCGGCGTCGAGCGCGACGCGCCGCACCTCGGCCCCGGCGGCCGCGGCGATCCGTCCGAGCCGCGCACCCGTCGCGACGTCCCACACCTCGACGTCGGGCCCGCGCAGGGCGGCGAGCCTGTGACCCGAGGCCGAGAGCGCAACCGAGCGCGCGCCCGCGAGCTCGGGAAAGGAGCGGAGCGCGCGCCCGAGGCGAAAGTCCCAGAGCGCCACCTCGCCCGGCGTCGCGACCGCGAGGACATCGCGGAGCTCGGCGAGCGCGAGCCCCGTGACCGGCACGCCCTCGTGCAGGCGCCGCAGGCGCTCGCCCGTCTGCGCGCTCCACACGCTGACCCCCTCGCCCCGCGCGCACGCCGACACGACGTGCGCGCCGTCCGCGGCGAGCTCGACCGCGACGACCGGGGCGGACGCCGCGGCGATCTCCAAGGACGGCCACGCGGCGACGAGCTCACCCTTCGCCGAGCGCGCGGCGAGCTGTTCCCAGAGCGCGCGCACCTCGGGCAGCCGCGCGATCCACGGCGTCTGCAGTAGCCGCTCGAGCAGCGCGGCCGCGGCCGGCACGTCCGTCGCGACCCGCGCGCGCGCCGCGGCGAGCGCCGCCTCGACCCGCTCCTGCCGGCCGAGCAGCTCCTCGCTCCGCGTGGGGCGCAGGATGGGAAAGGGCGCGCGCGGCAGCGCGCGCGGCAGCGTGTAGCCGTGGAGCTTGCCCTCGGCGTCGACGAGCGCCGGCGCCGAGCCGGCGCGCCCGACGAGGATCGCCCGCGGCGGGAGCGCGAAGCCCATGGGCGCCGTGGTCCGGCACCGGCCGACGCGCGCGTCCCAGCGCCGGAAGGTGCCGTCCTCGGCCACGGTGACGAGCGTCCCGCCGTCCGGCGACACGGCGAGGGCCGCCTGCGGCTCCGGCAAGACGTGCGACCACCTGGCCGCGGCCGCCGCGGGCGCGCGCGCCTCGAGCAGGCTCCGGCCGGCCGTGTCGCGCCGCGCGACGAAGCAGACGAGACCGTCGTCTTGCCACGCCGCCGCGCACACGCCGCCCACCACGAGCCGCGGCCGACCGCTCGCGTCGAGCCACGCGAGCTCCGCCTCTCCGAGCGCGAGCACCTCGTCCGGGCGCGACGAGAGCAAGAGGGCGCGCGCGCCGGCGTACGCGAGCTCGCGCCGCGCGCCCCCGAGCGTCTCGTGCACGACGCGATCGGCAAACGCGAGGGCGAGCCGCGCTCCGTCGGGCGAGAGCGCGCCGGCCACGGCGCCCGCCGTCCCGGGCAGGGCGCGCGCCGCGTCCGCGACCTCGTCCCACAGGAACGCCCCGCCCGAGCCGACCGCGAGCGCGCGCCCGGCGTCGCGGGCGAGCGCGACTCCGCGGAGCTCGCCCACGCCGGGCAGCGGCGAGCGAGCCGTCGCGCGCTGCACCCCGAGGTCCCAGCGCACGAGCGTCGCCGTCCCGGCGCCGTCGACGCCGAGGGCCACCACGCGCCGCCCGTCCTCGGCGAGCGCGTAGCCCGCGGCGCGCTCGTGCGCCCGGAACATCTTGCCGGGCTCGATGCCGTCGACGAGGCTCTGGCGGAGCGCGTCGAGGCTCGGCGTCAGCTTGCGGCGTGTGGCGCGCGCCTCGGCGACGAGACCGTCGGCGGCACCCGCGGCACCGCGCTCGGCGTGCAGCCCCGCGAGCGCCTCGAGCGCCTGCGCGCGCGGCGCCTGGGACGCCGCGAAGCCGCGCGAGCGCAGGGCCACGAACTGGCGCGCGTCCTCGACCTGCCGCACGGCCTCGACGTCCGTGAGCCGGCCCGCCCGCCAGCCGAGGAGCGTGCGGCCGTAGGCCGCGAGGAAGTGTTGCGGGTCGGTCGCGAGCGCGCGCTCGTAGCAGGCGAGCGCCTTGTCGTCGGCCCCGAGCGCGAGAAGCGACGTGCCGCGGTTGTAGAGCTCGTCGGCGCCGTCGTAGTACGCGCGCCGCTCGTGCGGCGGCTTTCGGCCCGTCACGCGCTCGTAGAAGCCGGTGATGGCGTCGGCCACCTCGCGCAGCGACGCCGGCCGCCGCGCCTCGTCGAGCTCGAAGGCGCGCGCGAGCAGCGCGGCGAGCTCCGCCGGCATCGGGGGCAGCCCGGGCGGCGGGCGGTAGGCCGCGAGCGCCTGGCCCGCCTCGGGACCCACGCGCCAGGTGAGCCGGCCCGTGAAGCACTCGAGCACCGTCGCGGCCCACGACCAGAGGTCGCTCCGCCGCGTGATCTTCGCGTGCGCGAGGCCGCGCGCCACGGCCGCCTGCTCGGGCGAGCCGTAGGCCGGGGTCATGCCGGCGAAGGTCGCGGCGAGCGTCTGCTCGGCGGCACCGCCCGTGCCGTCGAGCGCCGCCCGGAGCGCGCCCGACGCCCCGGCCCCCGAGCCCGCACGCGCGAGCCCGAAGTCCGTCACCTTGGCCGTGCCGTCCGCGGTCATGAGCACGTTGCCGGGCTTCATGTCCTGGTGGACGAGCCCGCAGCCGTGCGCGTGATCGAGGCCGAGCGCCGACTCGCGCGCCACGTCGAGCAGGCGCGCGAGCGGTGCCTCGCCGCGGTACAGGCGCCGATCCGCGATCCACGCCGCGAGGCTCCCGCCCTCGACGAGCTCGGCGAAGATCCACGGCACGCCCTCGACCTCGCTCGCGAAGTAGCAGGTGACGACGTGCGGGTGCAGGCCGAGCCCGGCCCAGGCGTCGGCCTCCGCGACCACCCGCTCGCGCTCGCGCGCCGTCATGCGGCCGGTCGGGATCTTGAGCGCCAGATCGAGATCCCAGTCCGGGTGGTGGACGCGGAGCACGCGACCCATCCCACCCTCGCCGAGCACGCCGCGCACCTCGTAGAGGCCGAGCAGCCGTGGCCCCGCACCCGCCGCCCCGTCGTCCCTGGCACCGCGGCCGGCCGGGGCCGCGGCGCGGACACGTCCCGGCCCGGCCGGCTCCACGACGCTCGCCTGCAACGCGCGCGCGGGCGCCCCCGCCTCGGGCGCGGCCGCGCGTGGAGGTGCCGCGGGCGCCGCGGCGCCGAGCGAGCGCGCCTCGGCGGCGTGGCGCTCCGCGAGCGTGAGCAGGGCCGCGCGCCGGGCGCGGAGCTCCGAGGCCGCGCGCTCGTCGCCGACGAGCTCCTTCAGGGTCAGGTGGTCGTCGAGCGCGCGCGCCTCGGCCTGCGCGGCCCGGGCGCGCGCCTCGGCCGCTGCGATGCGCTGCGCGAGCTCGTCCGCCATCGGCCTCAGCGTAGCCGAAGCCCGGCCCGAGGCGCCCCGGTGATACGCTTGCCGGCGCCGTGGCCAGCCGCACCGCCGACGAGTTCCTGGCGCAGCATCCCGAGCTGCTCGACGAGGACGAGCGCTCGCCCGAGCTCGTGCGCCGCGTGGTCGAGCTCACGGCGCCGCTCGAGCGCTACCACCGCTTCGAGTGCCGCGGCCTCGAGCGCGTGCCCGACGGCCCGGTCCTGCTCGTCGCGAACCACTCCGCCGCCGCCGTCCAGGAGATCTTGCTCATCCTGCGCTCGTGGTACCTGCGCTTCGGCGAGCGGCCGGCGCGCGGGCTGCTGCACCGGGCGGTCTACGAGTTCCCGTTCCGCCAGATCCCGCTCCTGCCGCGGCTCGGCGGCGTGTTCGCCCATCCGCGCGTGGCCCTGCGGGCGCTCGAGCGCGGCGCGGCGCTGCTCGTCTTTCCAGGTGGCGAGCTCTCGGTATGCCGGCCGTTCTCGGAGCGGCACCGCATCCTGCTCGGGGGGCGGAGCGGTTTTCTCGACCTCGCGCGCCGCGCGCGCGTCCCCATCGTGCCGCTCGTCGTGCACGGTGCGCACGCCGCCTACGTGATGCTGCGCGGTGCCCGGCGCCGCGCCGAGCTCTCCGGGCTCGGGCGCCTGCTCGGCCTCAAGGCCGTGCCCATGACGGTGGGCGGCGTCGTCCTCGCCGCGACTCTCCTCGTGCCGCCGCTCTGGCCGCTCGCGCCCCTCGCGGCGGCCGCCGCGCTCGTGCCCCTGCCCGCACGCATCACCGCCGAGGCGCTCGAGCCGATCCCGGCCTCGGCGGTCGACGAGGCGACGGTCGAGAGCGTCCAGGCGGTCATGCAGCGCGGCATGGACCGGCTCGTCGCCGAGCGGCGCCGCGCCCGGCGCGCCGAGCTCGAGCAGTGGCTCGGCGCGCGGGGCGCCTCGATGCAGCGCGCCGCGCGGGCTATACGGCACCCGTGGCGCTCCTGAAGTCGAGGCCGCGCATCCGCGTGCTCGCGCCGCCCCTGGGCTTCGTGGGCGAGCCGTTCAGGCTCGAGGTGGTGCTCGAGTGCAAGCGGCCGCTGCCCATCGGCGGGGTCTCGATCGAGCTCGAGGGCAGCGAGCAGATCCAGCGCGGCCAGGACTGGGGCAGCCGGCGCATCGGGCGCTGGGGCGCGCGCCTGTGCGAGGCGCGCGAGCTGCCGGCCGGGCCGTCGACCTTCAAGGTCGCCTTCGAGCTGCCGGCGGACGCGCCGCCCACCTACGCGGGCAAGATCGTGCGCGTGGCGTACACGGCGACGGTACACGTCGACATCCCGTGGTGGCCGGACGCGACGCGCTCCTTCGCGCTCCGCTTCGCCGAGCCCGCCCGCCCGGCCGCGGGGACGGCGCGCGTGGTGTCGACCGCGCCGAGCGGGCCCCGCGGCAAGGAGCCGCACCTCGAGTGCAGCCTCGCCTGCGACGTCGTCGCGCTCGGCGGCAAGCTCCACGGCGCCGTGTCGTTCCAGAACGTCGCCACGAACCGCTACCGCTCGCTCGCGCTCACGCTCGTCGGCCGGGAGGCGCTGCGCACCGCGGGCAGCCTCGTCGTGAGCGGCGGGGGCGAGCACCGCTTCGGGACGGAGCTCGTGCTCCCGGCGCTCCGCGAGGGCGAGAGCGTGCCCTTCGCGCTCGGCGTGCCGAAGAACCTGCCCCCGAGCCACGAGGCCCGGACCTGGGCGCTGCGCTGGGCGCTCGAGCTCCGCGCCCCGTGCGGCTGGAATCGCGAGGTCGGCGCGACCCTGCCGCTCATCCTCGCGCCTTTCGGCTCCACCGGCGAGGCCGCCTCGCGCGCCGCGCCCCCGAGCGTGGGGGCCGCGCGCGTCCTGCGCCTGTGGACGGAGCTCGCCCTGCGCACGGGCATGCGCCTCGAGGACGGCGCGCTCGTGAAGGAGGTCGCCGGCACGGTGGTGCGCCTGCGCGCCGAGCAGCGCGCGAGCGGCCACGTGCTCGTCGGCGAGCTCCGGTTCGCGACGCTCGGCCTCGGCCTGCGGGGCGGACCGGCGAGCGTGTGGCAGCGCCTCGTGGCCAACGATCTCGCGCCCGGGCGAGCAGGCGCCGCGAGCGGCGTGCTCGTGCCGCTCCCCCAGGGCAAGGCCTGGATCGGCGCGCGGGATCCGGGCCAGCGCGACGCGCTCGTCACGGCCGTCGCACCGTGGCTCGCCCGGGCGCCGCTCGCCTCCGTCGAGGACGAGCGCATCGTGCTCGAGCGGCGCGGCGCCGCCCAGGACGCGGCCGTCGTCGGCGAGCTCGCCAAGGCGGCGCTCGAGCTCGCGTACGGCCTCGGCGAGGCCCGGCGCGCGATCCCCGCCCCGACCCTGATGGCCGAGCACGTCCCGGCGTGGCGCAAGCTCGCCGCCGCGCTCGGCTCCGAGCTCGAGCTCGGGCGCATGGCCGTCCTCGGCCTCCACGAAGGCCTCGAGGCGCGCGTCGTCACCGAGTGGCACGCCGACGGCACGCCCGAGGCGACCACCGTGTCCCTGCGCGCCGAGCCACCGCTCGGCGAGGGCCACGAGCGCACGTTCCGGCCCGAGGACGGCTGGAGCCGCCCGCTCGAGGCGCTGCCGCCCGCGGCGCAGAAGCTGCTCCGGGCCCTTGCGGCGAACGTCCTCGGCGTCGCCCTCGGGCGCGAGTGGCTCGAGCTCGCCCTGCCCGCTCCGCTCGCGGAGCCCCTCGCCTACGTGCGGCTGCGCCTCGGCGAGCTCGCCGCCGTCGCCCGTGCGCTCAGCCGCGCGGACGCGGGCCCCTACCGCTGACCTACGCGCCCGGCCGCCGACGCGTCAGTGGCCGAACGAGCAGTGGAGGCCGAGGTTGTAGAGGTCCGAGCCGCTGCCGTCGCCGGCGTGCTTGGCCTCGACGTACGCGCACTCGGCCTCGCCGAGATCCGGCGACACGCAGGCGTCCTCGTCCGCGTCCCAGGCCCAGGGCTCGCCGAACACGCCGCAGGTGGCCTCGTCGAGGTGGCCGCCCGAGCACGCGCACTCGGCCGGCCCGCCGCCCGGGCTGCCGGCGACCTTCGCGTGGCCGACGCACTTGCCGCAGCAGGCGCCCGCGTTCACGACCAGGTGCTCGCCCGGCGCGCACACCGGCTGGGCGCACTTCACGTACGAGCAGTCGACGCGCTGGGGCTGGCCGACCTCGCCGAGCGCCTCGTCCACCTCGGGACCCGGACCGACCGCGCAGGCGCCGAGCGCCACGACCGCCGCCAAGAAACCGAAAACACGAGCTACCTTCATGGTGCGCCTCCCGGGTGCGAGTCGAGGCGCTGTATAACCACCATGTAGGACAAATGTCAACCGCGAACGCACGTCGTGGGTGCCGGTAGGCTCGGTGCCCGAGCGCGCGCCGCTGACGCGGCGAGGCGCCTGGTGCAGAGTCCGCGCCGCGAGGACTCCGGCGATGCCGACCTACGACATCGAGATGCTCTGGGCGTGCGGCCACTGCCAGCAGCGCGGCAACCGCGGGCTCGCGCGCAACTGCCAGGGCTGCGGCAAGCCGAAGGACGACCGCGACCCGGAGTACTTCCCCGACGACCTCAGCGAGCGGAACGCGCTCACGGGCGCCGACGCGCTCCGCGCGGGCGCGGGCCCCGACTGGAAGTGCGCCTACTGCGGCGCGCTCGCGAACAGCATCGGGAAGTTCTGCGGCAACTGCGGCGCCGACCGCGAGACCGGCGCGAAGCCCTGGACCGCGACCGAGCGCACGGCGACCGAGTCGGCCGCGGGCGGCGGGCGGACCGAGAGCGCGCAACGGGTGCAGGTCGGCGCGGCGACGCCGCCTGCCATCGGAGCGCGCGCGCCGGGCGCCCCCGTCGCCGCTGCGGCGACCGGCCCCGACCCCGACATCCGCCGCTACCGCACGCCGCTCGTCCCGCGCAAGGCGCTCTACGTCCTCGCGGTGCTCGCGCCCGTCGTCGCCGCCGTCCTCTGGCTCGTCTTCCGGACCCGCATCGTCGAGGGCACCGTCACCGCCGTCCACTGGCAGCACGACGTCCTCGTCGACAAGTACAAGATCTGGCACCGCGACGGCTGGAGCCCCGACCCCGGGGCCTACGACATCCAGAGCCAGGGCCAGCGCATCCACCATTACGACCAGGTCCTCGACCATTACGAGACCGTCACGGAGCATTACCGCGAGGCGTGCGGGCAGGATTGCACGACGCGTCCCGAGACCTGCAGGACGACGCCGCGGAGCTGCACCTCGAACAAGAACGGCTCGGCGCGCTGCTCGGGCGGCGACCGCGTGTGCTCGGGCGGCGGCCAGAGCTGCACCACGCGCTACTGCGACCGGACCCGCACGCGCCAGGAGCCACGCTATCGCCAGGAGCCTCGCTATGCCACCTGGTACGCGTGGAGCGT
>JADLAB010000446.1 GCA_020848455.1 Polyangiaceae bacterium | reverse complement strand
GCCCTCGAGGCCGCCGACAAGCACGTCTCGTCGGAGCTCGGCAAGGTCACGGGCGGCATCAAGCTGCCCGGGATGTGACGGCGCCGGGCGACGCCACGCGCCATGCTCCCCGACAAGCTCCAAGCGCTGGTACGCCTGCTCGCGCGCCTGCCGGGCGTGGGCGACAAGACGGCGCAGCGCTATGCGCTGTTCCTGTGCACGGCCGATCCGGCCGTCGCGCGTGAGCTCGGGCTCGCGCTCGCGAGCCTCGAGGCGGAGCTCGGGCCCTGCACCCGCTGCGGACACGTGGCCGACCGCAGCGCCGCGGGCGGTCTCTGCTCGATCTGCGCCGATCCGCGCCGCGACGGGAGCGTGCTCTGCGTGGTGGGCCGGGTCCAGGACCTCCTGTCGATCGAGCGCAGTGCCGCGTACCGCGGCCGCTACTTCGTGCTCGGCCGGCTGCTCGCGCCCCTCGAGGGCATCCGGGCCGAGGACCTGCCGCTCGAACGACTGAAGGACCTCCTGCGCGATCCGGCGCGGCCGGTCACCGAGGTGCTGCTCGCCACACCTCCGTCGGTGGACGGCGAGGCGACCGCCCTGTTGCTCGCCGAGGAGCTGCGCCCGCTCGGCATCCGCGTGACGCGGCTCGCGAGCGGCGTGCCCCACGGCGGCGATCTCGAGTTCGCCGACCCGGTCACGATCGGTCGGGCCATCGCGCATCGCCGCGGCCTCGAGTGAGCGGCGGGCGGCCGCGTGCCCTGCGGCCCTGCCGGTCCGGTCCAAGCCGGGTCACGCCCGCAGGCCGGTGTGCTATGCCCGGCTCCCACCTCGATCCCCGCAACCCGCGTGGAGCCGCTCGGCTCGGCGCGGCGTAGGAGCCCCATGGCCAGAGAGGTCATCAGCAGCGAGCGCGCACCAGCCGCCATCGGCCCGTATTCACAGGCCATCCGGGCAGGCGAGCTCGTCTTTTGCAGCGGTCAGATCCCGCTCGTCCCCGGCACGAGCGCGCTCGTCCCGGGGGACGTGCGCGACCAGACGCGGCAGGTGCTGAGCAACCTCGAGGCCGTGCTCGCCGCTGCCGGCGCGCGCCTCGCCGACGTCGTGCGGACGACGATCTACCTGACCGACCTCACCCATTTCCAGGCCGTCAACGAAGTGTACGGCGAGTTCTTCGGCGCCGAGCCACCGGCGCGCGCGACCGTGGGTGTCGCAGCGCTGCCGCGCGGGGCCGCGGTCGAGATCGACGCGATCGCGTATTTGGAGAAGCGACCATGAGCGAGACCCGAGACGACAAGGCCCCCGCCGCCCACGAGCCGGCGGCAGCCGCCCAGGCCGAGCCGAGCACCCCAGCCACGCCGGAGCAGGCGCCGGGCTCCGCGGCGAGCGCGGCGGCAGACGACGCGAGCGCGCGGCGCGTCCGCCATCGGCGCCGCAGCACGACCGCGGGCGAGGGCACCGACGCGGAGCCCTCCCTGCAGGCCCCCGCGGAGCGCGCGGCCGCCCCGGCCGAGACGGGCGCGCTGCCCGCGGAGCCCGCGACCGCCGCCCCGGCCGCCGCCCGTCCCGCGGCCGAAGGACCGCGACCGCCGCGCGCCGAGCGCCCGCGCGGCCCTCGCCCGGAAGGTCGGCGCGGGCCCCCGGGGCGCGGGCCACGCGAGGAGCGCCCGCGCCCGGGCGACGCGGCCCGGGGCCCCGGCGGCGGCGAGTTTCGACCGCGCTTCGGCGGCGGCGAGCGACCCCGTGGTCCTCGCCCGGACCGGGCAGGCGGGCCGCCTGGACGCGACCCGCGCGCCGGCGGACCGCGCGGCGACCGACACCCCGGCGGGCCCGCACGAGCCCACGTCCCGGTCGGCGGAGGCGGGCCCTCGGACCGCGGCGTGTTCCGGCAGGATCTGCCCCGCGATCGACCGCACGCACCGCCGCCGAGCGGCGCGCAGGCCCCGAAGCCCGCCGCCGCGAAGCAGGGCCCCGCGCACGACAAGATCACGCTCATTCTCCATCCGCCGCCCAAGGCCGCCGTGCCGAAGCGGGCCGAGGCCCAGAAGCCCCTGACCGCCAAGGAGGCCCTGAAGGCACGCGCCGCCCGGTTCGCGCAGGCCGCGAAGGCGACCGCCGCCGAGGCGAGGCCGGCGACCGGCCCGAAGGCGCTCGATCCGAGCTGGGTCGAGGCCGACGCGGCCTCCGCGGCCGAGAGCCTCGAGGCGGCGGCGGCCGTCGGCGCCACCGACGCGCTCGTGAAGGCGTGGCTCGACGGCAGCAACACCGAGGCCATCGCGGCGGCGGCGGCGACCGAGCGCATGGCGAGCCCCCTGCGCAAGGCGGCGCGGCGCGCGCTCGGCGTGCTGCGGGCGCGCGGCGCAGCGATCCCGGAGATCGCCCCCGACGTGCTCGAGACCCGCGCCGGCGCGGAGGCCGCCTCCGCGACGTTCGTGCCCGCAGACGCGACGGGCACGGTGTTCTACTCGTTCACGCAGCGCGAGCCGAGCGGTCGCTTCCGCGTGGCCGACGTGCTCGTGCGCGAGGGCGTGGGCGTCGTGCACGCCTCGAGCGGGCGCATCGCCGGCAAGCACATCCGCAAGTGGCGCGAGCGCGTGCAGGATCGCTTCGGCACCGCGCCGGTCGACGTGCCGCTCGCGTGGGCGCGCCAGCGCGTGGCCGAGGCGCGCGCCCTGAACGCGCGCACGGGGCAGATCGTGCCGCTCACCTTCGACGGCTGCCTGCCGCTGGTGGAGCCGCCGCCCGCGAGCCCGCCGCCGCATCCGGTCGCCGAGCTCGAGGCAGAGCTCGATGCCGCCGCGGTGCAGGCCGCGGTCGCCGGCTCCGACGCCCTGCACAACGAGCCGGAGTTCAGCCGCTGGCGCCTCGATCGGCCGGCCCTCGACGGGATGGTCGGCGAGATCGCCAAGCGTCTCGGCGACCAGGGCGAGCCCGATCAGGCGCGCTTCGACGGCATCCTCGCCGAGGAGATCGCCGCGGCGACCGATCGTTTCTTCACCCCGGACGCGCGCACCGCGCTGGCGCAGCGCCTCGCGGACTCGGCCATCTCGGTGCGCCGCCGTCAGGGCGACGCCGCCGCCCGCCGCGTCCTCGCGCTGGCTCGCGCCGTCCGCGAGGCCGGCCTCATCACCGCGCCGCCGCGCGACGTGCCCTTCCTGGCGACCTTCTTCCACAAGGGCTTCGCCATGCTGGTGCACGAGAGCCAGGGCCGGCTGCGGGTGCCCTCGTCGGTGGCGCAGTCGGGCCTCGCGCCCATGCGCGCGCCCGACGCCGCCCCGGCCGAGCCGACGGCGGGCGAGCCCGCGCCCGAGGAGTAGCCCCCGAGCGCCGCGAGGCGCGGGCGCGAAATGCGACGGGCCGCCGCGCCCCGCTTGTGAGAGGGGGCGGGCGGCCCGTAGCTCGACCGACGCGGCGGCGCCGCGTCGCGGTCTACTCCTGCAGGATCGTGACGTTGGCGAAGGCGAAGCCGTCGATCGACAGCGACACCACGCCGGCCGTCGCGCTGTCCGGACCGAAGGTGAACTCCTTGTGATTCGGAGCGGTCTCGATGACCGTCCACGAGGTGTCGCTCGGGCCGATCACCGCGCCGTCCGACCCGGCCTGCGCGACGACGTGCCCGCTCAGCCCGGGCGCGACCCGGAAGATCATGTCGCGGTCCCCGATGACGCGGCCCACCTCGGTGCTCCACGCCTGGACGCCCACGTCGATGGAGAACGGGCCGGTCACGTCGAGCTTGCCGGCGGCGCCGTCGACCGCGATGTCGCCCGCGCCCCGGATGGTCATCGTCGTGAACGCCGGCAGGCCGCCCGTCAGGTCGGCCTCGATGCTGCCGTTGCCGTTGTCCACGGTGACGCCCCCGTCGAAGCCCGCGGGGAGCACGATCTCGATGTCGGCGCCGAGCCCGCCCGAGCCGTTCGGCGTGCGGTCGGTGACGATGAGGACCTCGGTCGCCAGCGTGTCGTCGGTGCTCAGGATGAGGTCGTTGTTCATGTCCTGCTGGGCGACCGTCTCCTCGTCGCCCCCGCGCAGCGAGAACGGCATGAACTTCACGGTCATCTGGGTCGTCGAAGCGCCGCGCAGCAGGGTCACGTGGCCGTTGATGGCGTCCACGCGGATGTTCTTGCCCGCCGTGTAGGTGAGGGTCTGGTTCACCTCGGTCCCGTACCAGGCGTAGGCCGGCTCGAGCTGGATGCAGTTCTCCTTGCCGTTGTCGCACTCGCCGATGATGCAGCCCTGGGCTCCGACGCCGAGCAGGCCGACGAGCAACGCGGAAGCGGAAGCGAGACGGAGCGCTTTGAACATGGATCCTCTCCTGAAGATAGCGTTCGTACTGAGTGATACCGCTCGCCGGGCCGATGGCTACCCTCGCGCCGCGCGGTTTCGCGCATTCTACGACGATTTGATGCTGACTCGCGCCCCGGCCGTCGAAGCCCTCCGTCCTCGCCTCGCGACCCACCCACCAGGTAGGATGTTTCGCCACATCTAGCCGGCAGCCCAGGGCGGCGGGGCGGCGGCGAGCCCCACCCGGGCGCGCAGGGCGAGGTGCAGGCGCCGCGTGACGGGACCTGGCTGCCCGGTGCCCACGGCTCGCCCGTCGACGGCGACGACCGGCAAGATCTCCCGGATGGTGGAGGTGAGGAAGATCTCCTCGCAGGCGGCGAGTGCCTCCGGCGTCAGGCGGTCGAAGCGCACGACGAGGCCAAGGGAGCGCGCGAGCTCGAGCACGAGCGCCCGCGTGACGCCCGCGAGGATGCCCGCCTCGAGTGCCGGCGTGACGAGCACGCCGCCCTCGACCGCGAACAGGTTCGCGGTCGTGCTCTCGACGACGCGCCCCTCTCGGTCCACGATGAGCGCCTCGTCGGCGCCGCGCTCCTTCGCGACTCTGTGGGCGAGCACCGAGGCGAGGTAGTTGCCCACCTTGGCGCCCTCGGCCGCGTCCGAGGCGCGCACCGTCTGCACGCACGCCGCGCGCACGCCGTGCTGGTAGTGCGCCGCCGGCGGCAACCGCAGGGGCTCCACCAGCACGACCCGCAGCGGTGTCGGCGCGAGCGTCGGGTCGAGCCCGAGCGGCCCCGCGCCGCGCGAGATCACGATGCGGACCATGCTGTCCGGGTTGCCCGCGAGGCCGAGCGCGCGCTCCACCTCGGCGGCGAGCTCGCCCTGCGACACGGGCAGCGTCATGCCGACCTCTGCGGCCGAGTGCGCCAGGCGCGCGAAGTGCTCGGGCGCGGCGAAGAGCTTGCCGCCGTAGGTGCGCAGCGTCTCGAAGACGCTGTCGCCGTAGAGGAAGCCGCGGTCGTAGACGGAGACCTTGGCCTGCTCCGGCGGGAACGCCGTGCCGTCGATCAGCGCCAGGCGACCCACGCAGCCTCCCGTCTGGGGTGCGCGCGAGCCACCGCCCTCAGCCCGCCTTCAGCTCGGCGAGGAGCTTCTTGGCGCGCTCGTGGTTCTTGTCGTGCGAGAGCGCGCGCTCGCACATCTGGATCCCCTTCTTGGGCTCGCCCTGACGGACGCTCACCTCGGCCAGCAGGAAGAACACCTCGCCCTTGCTGACCGCACCCGTGTCCTCGAGCCGCTGCAAGAGCAGCGAGCGGAAGGTGTTCGACGCACGATCGAGGTGAGCCTTCTTTTCGTCGCCGCTGGCCGCGTCGGCCAGGCGGATCGACAGCAAGCCGAGCTCGTGCAGGATCTTGATGGCGCCCGGGTCCATCTTGCGCGCCGACTCGAGGTCGGCGAGCGCCGCCGCGAGGTCGCCACCCGCGATGTGCGCCGAGGCGATGCGGTGGTGGATGTCGGCGAGCTCCTTGCTGCGGCGCCCGCCGTAGGAATCGACCACGCGGTTGAGCGCGGCGACGGCGTCCTGGCTGCGCCCCGCCGCGGTGTAGGCGTCGCACAGCTGCAGGAGCAGATCGCGATCGTCGGCCTTCTGCGCCAGCGCCTTCTCGAGCAGGCTGGCCGCGGCACCGTGATCCTGGCGCTCACGCGTCTGGATCTCGGCGGCGCGCACGTAGAGAGACACCTTCTCGCCGGGCGTCGGGGCGCGCTCGGCCTCGCGCGCGATGAGCTCCGCGAGCTTGTCCCACGCGCCGCGCTCCTTGTAGAGGCTGCGCAGCTTGTCGTTGATCTCGGCGCGCGCTGGACGCGCCGCGAGCACGCTCTCGAGCGGCTTGCAGGCCGCCTCGCGGTCGCCCGCGTCGAGGTAGAGCTCGCACGCCTTGAGCGCGATGCGCACCGCCTGCTCCTCGACCTCGGCCGCGGCGCCGCCGGCGGCGAGGTCGTCGAGCGTGCCGGCGAGCAAGCGCTCCTGCATCGCGGCCGCCTTCGGCGCCTCGGAGCGCGTCTGGTAGAGACGCGCCGCCGCCTCGAGCGCCCCACGGTGCTTGCCGTCCCGCTCCAGCACGCCGAGGTAGCCCTCGAGGGCGCGCTCGGGCTGGTTCAGGCGTGACTCGTACACGTCCGCCAGGCGCAGCCGGAAGGCGAGCTCCGCCTCGCGCTCGCCGCGCGTCTTGGCGAGGTCGATCTGCTTTTGCAGCAGCTCCGCGAGCTCGTCGTCGCGCCCTTCCTTCTCGAGCAGGCCCGACAGCATGAGGACGGCGCCCTCGTGCCCCGGCACCTCCGCCAGCACCGCGTGCAGGTGCTCGATGCCCTCGGTCGGCGCCTCGAGCACCGAGATGCAGATGCGTGCGCTCTCGAGCCGCAGCGCGGCGCGCTCGGCCGGTGTGGTCGCGCGGTCGGTGAGCCGCTCGGTGAGCCGCAGCATGTCCTCGTAGCGCTCGAGCTTGGCGTAGAGGCGCTTCAACGCCTCGGCCGCCACGGCGTCGCTCGGGTCCTCCTCGAACGCCTGCTCGTGGAGATCGGCCGCCGCCTCGGGCTTGTCGAGCTTCTGCTCGGCGATCTCGGCGGCACGCCGCCGCAGATCGCGCAGGAGCTCCGGCTCCTGCCGCAGCTCCACGCGCTTGCACAGGAGCGCGTAGGTCTCCTGGAAGTCGCCGGCCTTCTCGCGCAGGCTGGTGAGCTCGCCGAGCGCCCAGAGATCGGCGTCGTTCGCCTGCAGCATGTCGCGCAGGATCTGCTCGGCGAGCTTCGTGTCGCCGAGCGTCGTCTCCGCGAGCACCTTGGCTTCCCGGCGCAGCGCCGCCGGCTCGCGCCCGACCGCGGCGCCGGACTGGTAGAGCTCCGCGAGCGCCCGCAGCGTGGCGCACAGATCCTGCTCGCGGCCCGGCGCCCGCTGGATCTCCTCGAGGCGCGTCAGCGCGTCCACGCTGCGCGGATCCTGGTGGTGGGCCTGGCGCAGGGCCACCTCGGCCGCCGCCGGGTCCGACAGCTCGCTCTTGTACCACTCGGCCACGCGCAGGTAGAGGTCGCGCGCCAGGTCCGGCGTGAGCGAGACCTCCTCCTTGCCCGCGCCGAGCGCGGCGGCCACCGACGTCGACACGGCCTCGGCCGCACGCCGCCACGCCTGCGCGCCCTCGCCGGCAGCCGCGCTCGCCTTGGCGAGGCGCTCGAGCTCCGCGAGGATCTCGTTGTTCGTGCAGTCGTCGGCGAAGGACTTCTCCATCACCCGCTGGGCGCCGGGCAGGTCGCGGGCCTGCTCCTCGAGCACGCGCGCGAGGTCGAAGCGCATGCGCACGCGCTCCGGCACGCCCGGGGCGTGACCGATGCGCTTCTCGTACAGGCGCGCGAGCGCGGCCGTGTCGCCGGCGACCCGGTAGATGCCCTCGAGCAGCTCGCTCACCTCCTCGAAGAGCTCGGCGTCGTCGGTCAAGCCCTCGAGGCTCTTCCGGGCGCCAGCGTGGTCGGGAACGATCTCGACGGCCTGCCGCAGCATCGCGACGCCCTGCTGCTTGTCGCCGTGCCGCTCGATCTGGAGATCGCCGAAGCGCTGGTAGAGGTCGGCGCGAACGGCCGGGTCGTTCTCGCTCATCACGCGACGCTCGAGCACGCCGGCGAGCTTCTCGTGGTCGCCCGTCCGCACGTAGAGTCGGTCGAGCGCCGTCAGCAACTCGGGCTCGTCGCCCGCCTGCTCCACGGCGCGACCGTAGGCCGCGATCGCGCGCTCCACGGCGGCGAGCTTCTCCTCGCACACCCAGCCGAGCCGACGGAACAGGCCGCCGGCCACCTCGGCGTCGAGCACCGCCTCGCCGCGCGCCTCGAGGGCGTCGGCGTAGCGCGTCCAGTCGCCGGTGAGCTCGCACAGGCGCGTGATGTCGTCGTGCAGGCTCTGCTCCTCGGGGATCTCGTCGAGCGCCCGCAACAGCGCGTCGCGCGCCGCCGCGGTGTTCTTGAGCTCCGTCTCCTCGATGCGCGCCATGCTGCGCAGGGTGGCCGCGCGCTCCGGCGCGTCGCTCTGCGCCGCGAGCCTGAGCTCCATCACGGCCACGAGCTCGGCGTGGCGTCCGGCGCGCTCGAGCACGGGCTCGAGCAGGGCCGCCACCTCGAGGCGCATGTCGGCGTGCTGCTCGCCGATCTTGCGCACGCAGCCGATCGCGTGCTCGTCCACACCGACCTCGTCGAGCACCAGCCGGTACTGCTCGAGGGCGTCGACCACGTTCTCGAAGCGCTCGATGTACAGGTCGCCGATCTGGTTGCGCAGCGCCAGGCGCGCGGCCTGGGTCTCGGCCGCGCTGGCCTGCAGCTTCAGGTTCTCGAGCAGGTCCTCGAACTGCTCCTCGGCGGCGTAGAGCCGCTGCAGTGCCACCAGCACCTTGGTGTCGCCGGCGCGCACGTCGAGCGCCTGGCCGTACATGCGGATCGCCTCCTGGGCGTTGTGGAGCGGCCCCTCGAACAGCTCGGCGCAGCGCAGCGTGAGGTCGTAGCGCAGGGCGTCGTCGGGGGCGGTGAGCTCGACGCGGCGCTCGTAGAGCTCGGCGAGCCGCTCCTTGTCGTCGCGCAGCTCGTAGAGCGCGATGAGCCGATCCAGCGTGACGGGCGCGTCGGGCTCGAGGTCGAGCGCGCGCTCGTAGGTGGCGACGGCGCCGGCCTCGTCCTCCAGCATCTCCTGCTTCACGCCGCCGATGCGGCGCAGGATGGCAGCCTGCGCGGGCACGTCGGGCGTCAGCTCGGCCTGGCGCTCGAGCACGGCGACGAGGCGCGTCCAGTCGGAGAGCAGGAGGCACAGGCGCTCCATGCGCTCGAGCGGGCCTAGCTCGTCGGGCTCGAGCTCCGCGAGCCGTGCGAGGGCGTCGAGGGCGCGCCGCGGGTCGTCGAGGCGCTTGTCGCACACCGTGGCGAGCGCGTCGCACAGCTGCCGCTTGACGAGCTCGTCGTCCACGGCCGCGATGGCGCGGGTGTAGCTGTCGGCGAGCGCCGGCCAGGCGCCGAGCGCTGCCGTGAGCCGCTCGAGCGCGGCGCGCGCCGGCTCGTCCGCCGGCACGAGCTCGAAGGCCTGCCGCACGACGGCGCAGGCGCGCTTGGGATCCTCGCCCTGCACCTCCCACAGGCCGGCGATCTCCATCCACACCTCGACCTTGTCGCTCGGCTCTTCCAGCAGCGTCAGCCGCTCCTCGCCGAGGCGCACGAGGCCGCGCCAGTCCTGGCCGCGCTCGTACACCGGGCGCAGGATCTCGAGCACGCGTCCCTTGTGCTCCTTGTCGCCGATGAACGACTCGAGCTCGGCGATGGCCTCGGCATGCGACGGGAGATCGATGACGATGGTCTCGAGCTGGTCGAGCGCGCGGTCGGGGTCGCTCGGGCGCAGCAGGCGCGCGAGGTCGAGCCGATGCGGCGCGGCGCTTGCTGCGTCCGATGCCTGCTCGGCACGCCGCAGGTAGAGGTCGGCGAGGTCGTCCTCCTTCTGCTGCCCGCGGTAGAGCGCGGTCAGCGCCTCGAGGGCGGCCTCGTTCTGCGGCTCGATGTCGCAGATCTCGTTCAGGGTGCGAATCGCGTCGTCGGTGCGGCCGAGCTTGTCGCGCTCGAGCGCCGCGATGATGTGCAGGGCCGCGACGCGGGCGGCGTCGTCGGCCGCGTGGTCGAGGCTCGCGCGGTACAGATCCACGCGCTCGGCCGCGCGGTCGAGCTTCACGAGCAGGCCGTCGATGGCCGCGAACAGCTCCGGCGAGTCGGGACTGAACTCGTGGGCGCGCCGGTACCAGACGAGGGCGTCCTCGGCGGCCCCCACCTGGGCGAACAGCTCGCCGGTGCGCTCGCACAGCCTGGCGGTGCTCGGGTCGTCGGCGCCGACCTCCTTCAGCGACTCGGCGTAGATCTCGGCCAGCCGCTTCCAGTTGCCGGTCACCTTGCTGAGCCGCTCGAGCTCCTTCCAGATGCTCTCGTCGCCCGGCTCGTCCCGGAGCAGCTTGGCGACGGTCTCGGTCGCGGCCGGGTAGTCCTCGAGCTGCTCGTCGTACAGGGTCGCGAGCTGGCGCAGGAGGTCGGCGCGCTCGGACGGATCCTGGCAGCTCTCGAGGCGCGCCTCGAGCACGCGGTGGAGCTTCTGCCAGTCGGTCATGCGCAGGTAGTAGGGCTCGAGCAGGGCGGCCACCTGGCCGCGGTGCTCCGGGTCCTGCGACTCGTCGAGGAACGCCTCGAGCGCGGCCACGGCCCCGGCGTGGGTCGGGTCGAGGTTGAGCGCCTCGCTGAGCTCGTCGAGCGCGCGCGGCACGTCGTCGAGCTTCTCGCGCGCCACGGCGGCGATCTGGACGCGCAGCTGCGCGGCGGTCGCGACGCCCGCGCTCTCGAGCTGCCGCTCGTAGAGGGTCACGAGGTTGTCGAAGCGCGCCTCCTTTCGGTAGAGCGCGTCGAGGGCCGTCACGGCCTTGTCCTCGAGCGCGATGTCGATGAGTGCCTCGTAGCTGTCGATGGCCGCCCGGGCATCGCCGAGCGGGCCCGCCTCGAGCTCGGCCGTGCGGTACAAGAGGGCGATGCGCTCGGGGTCGGCCTCGGTCGCCTCGGTGCGCAGCTTCAGGATGCCGAGCAGCGACGCGGAGTCCCCGGTCGCCTCGTACAGCTCCTCGAGCGCGCGCATGGCGCGCGTGTCCTCGGCCCGGGCATCGAGCGCCGCCCGGTAGTGTCGGATGGCGCGCGCCTGGTCCTCGAGGCGGACGCGCGCGAGCTCGCCGGCGCGCAGGCGCACCTTCTGCTGCTCGTCCGCGTCGAGGATGTCCTCGACCACGGACTCGTACAGGTCGCACAGCTCGCGCCAGCGCTCGGTGGCGGCAGCGAGCCGCTCGCACGTGGCGATCCACTCCGGCACGCTCGGATCGCCCAGCGCCTCGCGCAGGCCGCGCGCGGCGTAGTCGAAGGCCCGTCCCGGGTCCTGCACCGTCTCCTCGGCGGTGACGAGCGCGTTCTTGAGCGTGACGAGCCGCGCCAGCGGGTCGAGCGTCGCCTCGACCTCGATGTCGAGCACCTTGAGCAGGCGCGCCGCGTCCCCGTCGGCCTCGTAGAGTGGGCGGATGGTCTCGGCCGCCTCGCGCTTGATGTCGGGCTCGGGCGACTCGAGCATCGCCTCGAGGCCGGCGCGCGCCCCGGCGTGCGAGGGATCGAGCACCAGCACCTCGCGGTAGGCCGTGAGGGCGCCCTGCGGGTCGGCGAGGTGCGCGCGGCGCACGTCACCGAGCCGCGTGAAGAGCGCGATGCGCTCGGCCTCGCCCTCGCTCAGCGTGAGCCAGACGTCGAGCACCTCGGCCAGATCGTCCCAGCGGTCGGCCACCTCGTAGAGGTCGGCGAGCGCGCTCAGGGTGGTGGGCTCGGGGCCGAAGTCGTCGAGCACCGCGCGCCACGCGATGATCGCCTCGCCCGTGTCGCCCAGCCGGTCGGCGAGCACGCTCGCCGCCTTGGTCATGCAGCGCTTGCGCTCCTCGACCGCCTCGGTGCCCTGCTCGATCTGGCGCAGCGTGTCGACGAGCTCGCGCCACAGCTCGCTGCGCTCGTAGAGCCGCTCGAGCGCGGCGAGCGCCTCGCCGTCGGCGGCGTTCTCCGCCAGCCGCCCCTTCCAGGCCTCGATGGCGCGCGGCTTGTCGTCGAGCACGCCCTCGTAGAGCTCGGCGATGCGCCGGTAGAGCGCGGCGCTCTCGGCCGCGTCCTGAACCAGGCGCACCTCGATGCCGAGCGCCCCCGCGAGCTCGGCGTGCTTGCCGGCCGCCAGGTGGAGCTCGCCGAGCGCCCGCGCCGCCGGAATGACCAGCGTGGCGTCGTTCGGGTCGATGTCGATGACCTGCCGGTAGACCGCCTCGGCGCGCGTCGGGTCCGCGAGCTCACCGCGGAACAGCGCCGCGGCCGCCATGAGGATCTCGCCACGGGTGGAGGCCACGGCGCTCGCCTGCGCCGACAGCACGAGCGCGTCGGCCATGCGCGACCAGGCGCCGAGCCGGCGACCGATCTCCTGCATGCGGGTGCGCAGGGCCGCGTCCTCGGGCTCGAGCGGCAGGAGCAGCTCGATGGCCTCGAAGGCGCCGGCGTCGTCGCGCAGGCGCTCGTCGCGCAGCTCGGCGATGCGGCGCAGCAGCTCGCGCCGCGCCGCGAGCTCGGCGGCGCCCTCGAGGCGCACGCCGAGGATCCGCACGAGGTCGCGCATGTCGTCGCGCGCCTGGTACACACCGTCGAGCAGCTCGGCCGCCGGCTGGCGCAGCTCGGGCACGCCGAGGCACTCCTCGGCGAGCTCGCGCGCCTCGTTGTCCTCGGGGCTCCGCGCCAGCGCATCCGCCAGGTGTGCCATCACGCTGCCGGGCGCGGCGAGCTGATGGAGGTAGAGATCCACCAGGCGCAGCCTGACCCGCTGCGCCTCCGCCCCCTCGGCCGTCGACAGGCGCGTCTCGAGCAGCGCGGCGAGCGCGCTCCAGCGCTCCTCGCGCGCGTACAGCTTCTCGAGCGACTTCTGCGCGGGCGAGTGGGCCGGGGCCACGCCGAGCACGCGCTCGAAGTAGGCGATGGCCTTCGCGTCGTCGCCCATCATGTCCTCGGCCGCGACCGCCGCGGCGTGGAGCAGCTCGACGCGCTCGGCGTCGCTGGCGGCCGCCTCCACCGCGCGCTCGAACAGCTGCTCGAGCTCGCTCCAGCGCTCGGTCGCGATGAGGATGTTCTTGAGGCGCTCGAGCGCCTGTCGGTTCGTGGCCTCGGCGGCGAGCACGCGCTCGAGGTACGGGATGGCGCCTTCGGCGTCGCCGAGCTCGTCCTCGTGCAGCGCCGCGGCGCGCTGGCACAGCTCGAACATGACCTCGACGGGCATGGGGCTCGGTGCCGCCGGTGCCGGGGCGCTGTCGACCCCCTCGGCGTCGGCGGCCTGCTCGCCGTCGTGGGTGCGGTCGTCGAGCGGCAGGGTGGCCCGCGCGCGCCGCGGGCGCGCCGGCTGCAGGTGGGTGCGGTAGGCCTCGGCGATGTCGGTGGGCCGACCCGCCGCGCGAGCCAGCGTGCGCGCGGTGTCCCAGAGACCGAGGTCATCGGGGAACTCGGCGAGCGCCGCGAGCGCCGCGTCGAAGGCCGACGCGGCGTCCGCGAGCTCGCTCTCGAGCACCGTCACCAGGCGCCGCGAGAGCGCGAGGCGCTCGGCCGGGTCGCGCTCGCTCTCGAGCAGGGCGCGCAGCGCGTGGGTCTGCTGGCGGGGCTGCCCGCTCGCGGCGTAGAGGCCGACGAGCACGGCCGCGGCCCGCCGGCGCGTCTCCGGGACCACCAGCAGCCGCTCGAGCAGGCGCACCGCCGGCGGGTGGTTCGCGCGCAGCTCGAGCGCCCGCGTCACGGCCTCGAAGGCGAGGCCGGGCGCACCGAGCTCGGCGAGGTAGAGCTCCGCGAGCCCGATCTCGAGGTCGGCGCGCACGTCGCCCTCGGCCACGTCGCGGTGCGCCGCCATCACGACCACGGCGCCCGCGTAGTCCTTCGCGGCCACGAGCAAGCGCGTCAGCGCCGCGAGGGTGGCGGTGCGCGAGCCGTCGATCTCGACCACGCGGCGCAGGAGCGCGATGGCGCGCGCGGGCTCGCCGAAGGCCTCCTCCTCGACTGAGGCCCACTCCTCGAGGGCGCGACACTTGTCCTCGCCCTCGAGCTCGCCGACCTTGAGGTCGAGCAGCCAGCGCAGCTCCTCGCGCCGGTCGGCGGCGCGCAGCTGGTCCTCGAGCAGCGCCACGGTGGCGGCGTCGCCGGGCTCTGCCTTGACGAGCTCGGTGTACATCTCGATGGCGTCGTCGGTGCGCTCGACCTCGTCGGAGTAGACGCGCGCCAGCTTCTGCTTGAGCGCGCGCTCCGCCGCCGGCTCGAGATCGCCGCCCTTGGCCAGGCGCTGCTGCACCGCCTCGATGAACGCCGTCCACTCGCCCGACTGCCGCGACCAGGCCTCGAGCCGCTCGAGCCCCTCGCCGTCGGGGCGCAGCTCGTAGGCGCGGCGCGCGTAGCTCAAGGCGGCGCTCTTGTTGGCGAGCGGCCCGCCGGTGATCTCCGCCACCTTCTGCAGGATGTCGATCTTGCGCTCGAGGTCGTCGCTCGCCTCGAGCAAGACGCCGTACAGGGTGGGCAGGCGCGCCCACTTCTCTTCCGTCTCGTAGAGCGGCAAGAGCGCCTGGGCAGCCTTCACGTTGTGAGGCTCGACCGACAGGATGCGCTCGTAGGAGCGGACGGCGCGCTCCGGGGCCGCGAGCTCGCCCTCGTACACGCGCGCCGCACGGAACGACAGCTCGACCTTGTGCTCGTCGACCTCGGCGCGATCGGCCGTGGTCGAGAGGAAGTCGGCCAGCCCTTCCCAGTCGCTCTGCGAGCGGTAGAGCTCCTCGAGGCCGTCCCAGTCGGCCACCGCCACGTAGCTCTTGCGCAGCACGCGCAGCGCGCGCTGGTGGCCGGGCGAAAGATCGAGCACGCGGCGCCAGGCCCGGCTCGCGGCGACGTGGTCCTCGAGCCGCTCGGCGTAGAGCTGTCCGAGCTTCTGCAGCAGCGTGAGCCGCTGGGCGTCGTCGCCGGCCTCCTCGACGCGGTGCTCGAGCACGTAGGCCACCGTCTGGAAGTCCTTCTGCCGCTCGGCCTGCTTCTCGAGCGCGTCGAGCACCCCCTCGGCCTTCGGGTCGAAGACGAGCACTTCCTTGAGCAGGCGGATGGCGTCGGCACCCCGATCGAGGCGCTCCGCCGCGAGCTGCGCCATCTCGATCATGAGCGCCACGCGCCGCTCACCCTCGAGGCTGTCGACCTGCGCCTCGTAGAGATCGTAGAGCTTGGGCCAGGCGCGGCGCTTCTTGTAGAGGTCGCGCAGCTGCTCGCGCGCCTCGCCGTCCTCGGGCGCAGCCTCGAGCAGCGACTCGTAGCTCTGGATGGCGTTCTGGACGTTCGAGAACTGCTCGAGCCAGCGCCGCGCGATGGAGCGGTAGAGGCTCACCTTCTCCATCGTGCTCGGCGTCACCTGCGCGAGCTTCTGCTGCGTCTGCAGGAGGTCGCGCCAGCGCGCGAGCGACTCGTACACGGTGGTGAGCGCGCGCAGGGCGGCGATGTCGTTCTCGTCGAGCTGCAGGATGTGCGTGAGCACCGTGAGCAGCTGCGTGTCGCTCTTCATCCGCTCGCCGTAGATGCCCGCGATCTCGCGCAGCACGGCGATGCGCCCCGCGGCGTCGTCCTTGGGCAGGCGCGACAGGTCCTGGCGCAAGAGCTCCACCAGGGCCGTGTAGGACTCGGTCTGGCGGTAGAGGCGCTTGAGCGCGTCGCGCGCCTCGTCGTTGTCCGGGTCGGTGCGCAGGATCGCCTTGTACTGCTCGATGGCGCCGCGCGCGTTCTCCTGGCCCTCGGCGAGCGAGGCCACCTCCTCCTGCAGGGCGCGCTTGATCTTCGCATCCTCGGTGGCGCGCGAGGCATCGGTGAGGATCGCCGACAGGCGCGTGGTGTCGCCGCTCGCCCCGAAGCGCTCGCGGAAGTACTGGAGCATGCCCGGGTTGGTGGGCTCGGCGCGCCGCACCTTCTCGAAGTAGGCCTCGGCGGCGTCCGGCTGGTTGCGCCGCTTCCAGTTGATCATCGCGATCTGCATCCACATGCCGAGCTCGTCGGCGCCCTTGACGGTGCCGGACTGGAGCTGGTCCTCGTAGAGCGCGACCAGGTGGTCCCAGGCCTCGGTCTCCGAGAAGTGGCGCACGAGGTAGCCGAAGGCCTCGCGGTCGGCGGGCGCGTAGTCGAGCACGCTCTGGTAGGCGTCGAGCGCCGCGTCCTCGTCGCCGAGCTTGTGCAGGCACAGGCGCGCCAGGCGCCGCGCCGCGGCCGCGCGGTCCTCCTTGCGCGGTCCCTCCGCGGCCTGGTGGCGGAGCACGACGGCGAGCTTGTGCCAGTCGCCCCGGCGCGTGTAGACGAGCTCCGCGAGCACCGCGGCCCGCCAGTTCGACTTGTGCGCCGCGAGCGCCTGCTCGAGGTAGTCGACGATCTTGTCGAGCTCGGACGGCGTGCCGCTGCCGTAGCGGAACGCGGTCTCCGCCGCGGTCGCGAGCGAGCGGCTGCGAACCGTCGCGTCCTCGGTGTCGAGCGCCTCGACGAGGCAGCGCTCGACAGCGTCTGCCCAGCGCGCCGCCGCCGCCTCGTGCCGCAGGATGGCCTCGGCCGCCGCCTTGTCGCCCGGCCGGGCCTTCTGCACGCTCTTCCACGTCGCGATCGCCGCGTCGACGAGGCACAGCTCCTCGTCCTGGATGCGGGCGAGCTCGAGCAGCTTCGGCACGAGGATCTTGGAGTCGCCCCCGAACTCCGTCTCGAGCGCGAGCAGGCGCGCCACCGTGCGCCACTCGCGGGCGCGCTCCGCGTCGGCGCGCGCCATCTCGATGGCCTGCTCGACCTGCGCGGCCTCGTCACCCGGGTCGGTGACGGCCTCCTCGATGCCCAACCAGGCCTCTTCGCTGTCGGGGTCTTCGGCCAGCAACGCGAGAGCCTTGCGAATGTTCTCAGCACTCATCTCCACCTCGGCCCGCCCGCAGCCGTCGGAGGCACCCCGGATCTGGGAAGCTTCGCGACGACCGCGGTCGAAGGCATACGCTCGGGCATCGGGAGGCCTCGCGCACCACCGGAGCCGAGGCACTCCACGTACCCGCCGCGTCGCGAGGTCTCACGCCTCACACCCGCGGCAGGGGCGGCGACTCTAGGCTGCACCGGCGGGCGATTCAAGCCGCAGAGAGCGCGCGCGGACAACATCGCAATACCTGGATATCAAAAGACAAATTCGCGACCACGCCGCGGCCGCGCGCGGCGCGCGGGCGAATCGGTCGCGCCGCCCGGTCGAGCGTGCGCGGCGGACCCCGGCCGCGCGGCGGGCTCGGGGCCGAGGGTTTCGCACCGCGCCCGCCTTCGCTATCGTCTCCAGCCCGCACACACACCCTGGTGGGGAGCCCCATGACGCAACAGCCCGCAGACGATGCCATCGCCACGCTGCTCAAAGAAGAGCGCCGCTTCGAGCCCCCGGTGTCCTTCGCCGAGCAGGCGCACGTGAGCCTGCGGGAGGAGTACGACAAGCTCTACCGCGAGAGCCTCGAGGCCCCCGACGCCTTCTGGAAGCGCGAGGCGCAGGAGCTCGTGTTCCGCAAGCCCTGGCGCACGACGCTCGTGTGGCAGCCGCCCCACGCACAGTGGTTCGTCGGCGCCGAGCTCAACGTCACCGAGAGCTGCCTCGACCGGCACCTGCGCGGCCCGCGCAAGAACAAGGCCGCGCTCGTGTGGGAGAGCGAGCCCGGCGAGACGCGCACGTGGACCTACGCGCAGCTCCACCGCGACACGGTGCGCCTGACGCGCGCGCTCGTGAAGCTCGGCGTCCAGAAGGGCGACCGGGTCGCGATCTACATGGGGATGGTGCCCGAGGCGGTCATCGCGATGCTGGCCTGCGCGCGGCTCGGCGCCGTCCACACGGTCGTGTTCGGCGGCTTCGCGCCGGACGCGCTGCGCGATCGCATCCACGACTGCCAGCCGAAGGTGCTCATCACCCAGGACGGAGCCTACCGGCGCGGCACGGTGGTCCCCTTGAAGGACATGGTGGACCGGGCCCTCGCCCAGCACGAGGCGCGCTCGGTCGAGAACGTGGTGGTGTTCCGGCGCATCGGGCCGGACGGCTGCCGCATCGCGATGCAACCGGGCCGCGACCACGAGTGGGACGCGCTCATGAGCGAGGCCGACCGGCTGCCGGGGGGCGGGGCGGTGGCGGTCGACGCCGAGCACCCGCTGTTCATCCTCTACACGTCGGGCTCTACCGGACGTCCCAAGGGTGTGCTGCACACGAGCGCCGGATACCTCGTAGGAGTACACGTCACGTCGAAGTACGTCTTCGACCTGCGCGACGAGGACGTCTACTGGTGCACCGCCGACATCGGCTGGGTCACCGGGCACAGCTACATCGTCTACGGGCCGCTGTCGAACGGCGCCACCTGCCTGCTCTACGAGGGGGCGCCGAATTTCCCCGACTGGGGGCGCTTCTGGCGCATCGTCGAGAAGCACGGGGTCACCATCCTCTACACCGCGCCGACCGCCATCCGCGCCTTCATGCGGCAGGGCAGCGACTGGCCGCAGAAGAGCGACCTGTCGAGCCTGCGCTTGCTGGGTACCGTGGGAGAGCCCATCAACCCCGAGGCATGGGTGTGGTACCATCATTTCATCGGCGGGGACCGCTGCCCGGTCGTCGACACGTGGTGGCAAACCGAGACCGGCTCCATCATGCTGACCACCCTGCCGGGCGCCGCCTTCTCGAAGCCGGGCGCCGCCGGGCTGCCGTTCTTCGGCGTCGAGGTCGCCGTGGTGGACGACCAGGGCGTCGACGTGGCGCCGGGCAGCGGCGGCAAGCTCGTCGTCCGACGTCCGTGGCCGGCGATGCTGCGCACGGTGTGGGGCGACGATGCCCGCTACCGCGAGCAGTACTGGAGCGCGATACCGGGCGCCTACTTCACCGGCGACGGCGCCCGCCGCGACGAGGACGGCTACCACTGGGTCGTCGGGCGCATCGACGACGTGCTCAACGTGGCCGGTCACCGCATCGGCACGGCCGAGATCGAGAGCGCGCTCGTGTCGCATCCCGCCGTGGCCGAGGCGGCGGCCGTGGGTCGCGCCGACGAGCTCAAGGGCCAGGCCCTCGTCGTGTTCGTCACCATCAAGGGCAACCATCACCCGAGCGCCGAGCTCGCCGAGACGCTCGCGCAGCACGTGGGCGAGCAGCTCGGCAAATTCGCCCGCCCCGACCAGATCCGCTTCGCCGAGGCGCTGCCGAAGACGCGCAGCGGCAAGATCATGCGCCGGCTCCTGAAGGACGTCGCGGCCGGCCGGGAGACGAGCGGCGACCTCTCGACGCTGGAGGACTTCGGCGTCATCGCCAAGCTGCGCGCCGAGGACGAGTGAGCCCGCGCGCGCGCCTGCTCGCCGGCGTGCGCGCGCTCGCGGGCCCGGCGCCGCGGCCCGCAGGGTAGCGCGCCGGCGCCGCCCCGGGGGGGCGATACTGACCGCGCGTTGCGTGGCGGGGCGCCCGGACGGGGCGCCGGAGCAAAGCTTCCCGCGGGCACCGGTGTCGCGCTACGCTTCGGCCATGCGCGGGAAACACTCTCTTCGCGGCGCTGCCGCTTGGGCTCTGGGTTGTGCGCTCGTCCTGTCGAGCGCGGTCGGGTGGGCACAGGCTCCGAGTCCGAAGGACATCGAAGAAGCCAAGGTGCACATGAAGAACGGGGTGTCGCTCATGGAGGACCCCGACGGGGCCCGCTACGAAGAAGCGTACCCCGAGTTCAAGCGTGCCTACGAGCTGTCGGGCTCGCTCAACGCTCTGCAGAACATGGCGATCTGCGCCATGAAGCTCGAGCGCGACGGCGAGGCCATCGACCACTACGAGAAGTTCCTGGCCGGCAAGGGCGACAGCCTCGAAGCCGGGGCGCGGGAGCAGGTCGAGCGCGATCTGTCGACGCTGAAGAGCACGGTGTCGTGGGTCACGCTGCAGTCCGACAAGACCAACGTGACCTTGACCGACGTGCGCACGCCCGCGAAGGGCAGCACCGTCACGAACACCTACACCATCGGCATCAAGGGCACGAAGCTCGGGATCCACCCGGGCCAGCACTCCTTCACCGCCACGCTGTCGGGCAAGAAGGACCAGAGCTGGAACGTGAAGCTCGAGAACGGCAGCAAGCAGAACCACTCGTTCCTGTTCGACACCGACACGCCGGTCACGGCCGAGGGCCTGAAGCCGGACGACCTCAAGCCGCACGGCGACGACAAGACCGTCGAGATGCACCGGCCCGTGCCGGCGTACGCGTGGGCCGTCGGCGCGATCTCCTGGGCCACGATTCCCGTGTGGATCGGGCTCGCGGTGAACGCCAAGCTCGTGCGCAACGACTACGAGAACAACGTCAAGGGCATCGCGCCCATCGAGGAGCAGAACCAGAAGCGCGACGACGTGAAGAAGGCGAACGTCATCGCCGACGCCATGCTCGGCCTCGCGGGAGGCACCGTGCTCATCTCGACCATCCTGTTCCTGGTGCGACCGGAGGTTCCGGTCGAGCCCGCGGAGCAGGCCGGCGACGCGCCGCGCTTCGGGGTCGACTACGTCATCGCGCCGAGCGTCGAGGCGGCGGGCGGCGGGGCATTCGTCACCGCACGCTTCTAGCGATGGCGCGGCCGGCCCGAGCTGCCGAGTGCGGGCGCAGCACCACCACGCGGTTCCCAAGGGGGGCGTGACGGTGCCGATCGAGGCCGGCACGCTCGTCGCCAAGCGCTACCGCGTCGAGCGCGCCCTCGGCAAGGGCGGCATGGGCGAGGTGTTCGCGGCGGAGAACATCCGCACCGGGCGCCACGTCGCCATCAAGGTGCTGCGCGCCGAGTCGAAGCAGAAGGCCTCGGCGGTGGAGCGTTTCCGCCGCGAGGCCAAGGCCGCCGGCGCCATCGTGAGCGACCACGTCACGCAGGTGCTCGACGTGGAGGACGACCCCGAGCACGGCATCGTGCTCGTGTTCGAGCTCCTGCAGGGCGAGTCGCTGGTCGAGCGGCTCAAGCGCACCGGCCCGCTGTCCTTCACCGAGCTGTGGCCCGTCGTCGAGGCGGTGTGGATCGGGCTCGCCGACGCCCACGCGGCCGGCATCGTCCACCGCGACCTCAAGCCGTCCAACGTGTTCCTCGAGACGCGCCCCGGCAGCGCGGTCAAGCGCGTCAAGATCCTCGACTTCGGCATCTCGAAGCTGCCCAAGCAGATGAGCTCCGACAGCCTCACGCAGGTCGGGCAGAGCCTGGGCACCTTCTCCTTCATGCCGCCGGAGCAGATCGGCAAGGCGAAGAACGTCGACCATCGCGCCGACATCTACGCCTGCGCCACGCTCATCTACCAGGGCCTGAGCGGCCAGCTGCCCTACCAGGCCAAGAACGTCGTCACGATGATGGAGCTGAAGGGGCGCATCGAGCCGCGCAGCCTGCGCGAGGCGATGGGCGCCCCGGTCGATCCGCGCCTCGAGGCCTTCATCGCCAAGGGTCTGGCTCGCGATCCGGACGCGCGTTTCCAGTCGGCGCTCGAGGCCCTGGAGGCGTGGCGCACGCTGCGGCCGACGGGCGCGTACTCCTTCGGCGACGCCGACAGCGGCCCCGGCGTGTACAGCGTCGAGGGGCAGCGCTCGCGCGCGGGGGCGGGCGCCCGCCCGAGCTTCGACGGCAGCGGCACCCTGCCGGGTCCCGCCTCTTCGCCCCACTCGTCGACGGCCTCCACGGCGCCGCTCTCCGGGCCGACCACGCGGCGCGTGCGCCCGGCCGGCGCCGAGACCCCGCCGGCGGCGGGCCCGGCAGGATACGCCTCGGCTCCCGGCGCGAGCGCCTTGCACGCGGAGCCGACGGGCGGCCCACAGTACCTGCCGTCCGCGGCGCCGAGCGCCCAGCCCATCGGAGGCGGCGGGCGCCCCACCTACCCGAGCTCGGCACCGGGCGCCCAGGTCTTCCAGCTGCCCTCGCTCGTCCCGCTCGGCGAGGGCACCGGCGCCGAGGACGGGGTGACGGTACCGCGCATACGCTCCGGGCAGTCGTTCGGCTCGGGCACCATCGCCATGAACCCCAACCTGCCGGCGGTCGTGCCGAGCGCGGACCCCATGGCGCTGGCGCGCGCCGCCGCCGCGCGCCCGGTGGCCTACGACGGCGCAGCGGCGCCTCGCGCAGCCTACGACCTCGAAGCGGCGCGCAGCAACGCACCGCCGCCGACGCGCTTCGAGGCACCGGACGGCTCGCAGCGCATCGTCGCGGTGACGGCGCCGCGCTCACGCCGGAGGCTGTGGCTCGCCTTCGTGCTCGGCGCGCTCGGGCTCATGGTGGTCGGCTTCGTGGCCGTCGCGCTCCTCATGCGCCTCCTGGGGCAGGGCTGAGCGGAGCGACAGGACGAAGCGCGTGCCGCGTCCCTCGCGGCCCGGCTCGCAGCGGATCGTGCCGCCGTGCGCCTCGACCACCGCGCGCGTGACGGCGAGGCCGAGGCCGGTGCCGCGCTCCTTGGTCGTGAAGAACGGGTCGAAGATCGTGCGCCGGTGCTCCTCCGGGATACCCGGGCCCTCGTCCTCGACGCCGAGCGCCACGCCTTCGGCCGTGCGCGACAGGTAGAGGCGGAGCTCGCCACCGCGCGGCATGGCCTCGCGCGCGTTGCGGATCAGGTTGAGCAGCGCCTGGCGCAGCCGCGCGGCGTCGAGCACGACCGGGGGCAGGTCGTCCTCCACCTCGAGGCGGGTCGTCACACCCGCGCGCCGCAGCTCCGGCGCGACGAAGCGCAGGCAGGCGTGCACCACGGCGGCGGCGTCCCCGAGCTCGAGCTCGAGCCGCGGCGCCCGAGCCGCGGCCAGGTACTGCTCGGCGATCTGCGCCAGGCGCTCGACCTCGGCCTTGATGGCCGCGAGCAGCTGCGCGGCCTCGGGCGCGGCGGGACCGTTGGCGAGCTCCTCCTCGAGCAGCTCGAGGTTGAGCCCGATCGACGACAGCGGGTTGCGCACCTCGTGGGTGATGTGCGCCGCCATCTTGCCGATCGTCGCGAGCCGCTCGGCCTGCACGAGCTCGCTGCGCGCCTTGCGGATGGCGGCGACCATGGACTCGAAGGTCGACGCGAGCTCGCCGATCTCGTCGTCGGTGGCGAGGATGGGGCGCGGCCCGAGGTCGCCCTGGGCCACGGCCGCGGCGCGCGCCGTCACGGCCGAGAGCGGGCGCAGGACCCGCCGCGCGTACAGGGACAGGAGCACGCCGACGGCGAGGGTGAGCGCGCTCAGGCCCACGAGCAGGGCGACGCTGCGCGCCTCGCGGCGCTTGGCGGCCTCGATGAGCAGGTTCATCTCGTCTTCCACGCGCTGGCGCAGCGAGCGCAGGCGCTGGGCTCCCTCGGCCTCCTGCGCGACGAGCTCGTCGCGCAGCTTCTCCGCCGCCTTGCCCTCCCCACCGGCGAGCGCGCGGAACAGCTGCTCGAATTTTCCCCGATCGTCGCTCAGCAGGACCTCGAGACCGTCGGCCTCGCTCACCACGAGCTCGCCGAGCGGCGCGTGGCCGAGTCCCGCGCGAGCGTCGTCGCGGATGCGCTTCAAGGTGGCGGGTCGGAGGCGGCGCGCCGTGTCGATCCACTCGCGCACGTCGGACGGGTTCTTGGCCGACGTGACGTGGTTGAGCTGCGTGTTCATCACGTTCTGGCCGGAGAGCGCCTCGCCGATGGAGCCGAGCAGCGGCACGTAGGCGCCGCGCAGCAACCCGGCGTCGCGCGCGGCGTCGCGCAGGGCGAAGAAGCTCCAGCCGAGCGTGACACCGAAGGCCACGAGCACGAACAGGTACGACGCGAGCAGCCGCCCGGCCACGGTGCGCCGCGCGCGCTGCCCGCCGGGCGCCGGCGCGCTCGCCCCGCCCGACGGGGCGTCGGACGGCGGCGCCGCCGGCTCCGACCGAGAGGTCTCGCGGCCCATGCTCAATCCAGAGCCGACGCCACGAGCGCGTAGAGGTCCGCCACCTCGGTGCCGAGACCGCGCAGGCGCCGCAGGCTTCCGCCACACGCCGTGACGAGCGTGCCGCCGCCAAGCTCGCGGTGCTCGGCGACACGCTCGGCGGCAATCGCGGCGGACGCCTCGGGGCGCGTCGCCGGCAAGAGCCCACCCGCACCGGAGCACTCGGCCGCCTCGCGCGCGCGCGGCATCTCGGCCGGCGGCGCGCCGCAGAGGCGCGCCAGGATCGCGCGTGGCTCGTCGTAGCGGCCGAGCCCGCGCCCGAGCTTGCACGGGTCGGCGTAGCGCAGCTTGCGTCCCGCGAGGCGGTTCGCCGGCAGGGCCCCCATGCGCGCCACGAGCACGTCGACGAGCAGCTCCACCGGCGGCAGCGGGATCCCCGCCTCGGGATACACCCGACGCAGCACCAGCGCGCAGCCCGGGTCGGCCACGATCACCCGGTCGAAGCGCCGCAGGGTCTCCGACAGCGCGGCAGCGGCTTGCATGAACGCGCCGCGCGCGCCCGCCTGCAGGAGCGGCAGCCCGCAGCAGAGCGGGACCAGCGCGAGCGGGTGCGACGCGCCCGCCTGGCCGGCGCCAGTCCCGAAGCGGCGCCCGAGCGCCACGATGGCGCGCGCCTCCGCGAGCGCGTGGCGCGCGTAGCTGCAGCCGACGAGCAGGGCCGTGCGCGCCGGGCTCTGCCGGGCCGCTCCGCCGGCGCCCGGTGCCGCCGGCGCGAGCGCGGTCCCGGTGTCGCGACACAGGACGGCGACGCTCGCGGCGAGCTTCTTCGAACGCTCGGGCCAGCTCGCCGCGACGGCGACCGCCCCGGCCGGGGCCAGACCGGCGGCGAAGAACTCGGCGCGCGCCGCGCCGAGCACCTGGGCGACCTCGTTCTTGTGCTCGCAGCGCTCGCGACACGCGAGACAGCCGGTGCAGGCCCAGGCCGTGTCCGCGTGCGCCCGATCGAGGTCGAAATCGCCGCGCGCCGCGAAGTAGGCGAGCGACATCTTGCCCCACGGCGTCAGGGTCTCGCTGGCCTCCACGTTGCCCACCGGACAGACGGCGCGGCAGAGCTTCGGGCAGTAGACGCACTTCTCGAGCTCGGACTCTCGGGCGGCGAGCAGCGGCAGCTTCAGTCGGCTCTTCATGGCGCGGCGGCTTCGCGGGCGGGCGCTCGAGCCCGACGCGGGGTGGCGACGACGGGCGCGCGGCGCGCCAGGGCCGCGCCCGAGCCCGGCGCTCGCTGCGGCAGACTTAGCGTGAATGTGCTGCCGCGGGGCGAGGTTTCGAGCTCGACCCCGCCACCGTGCTCCTCGGCGATCGCCTTGACGATCGACAGGCCGAGACCGGTGCCGCTGCGCTTGCCCACGGTGACGAAGGGCTCGAACATGCGCGCGCGCACCGAGCGCGGCACGCCGGGCCCGGTGTCGCGGACCCACAGGCAGAGCGCCGCGGCGGTGCGGTCGGCCCCCAGGGTGAGCGTGCCGCCGCGCGGCATGGCATCGATGGCGTTGCGCACCAGGTTGTCGAGGGCGCGCTCGATCTTGGCGCGGTCGAAGAGCGCCGCTCCGCGGTCCGCGACGTCGAGCACGACCTCGATGCGGCGCGCCGAGGCCTCGGGGCGGATGCGCTCGGCATAGGCCGACAGGAGCTCGGACACGACCACGTGGCGCACGATGACGCTCTTCTCGCCGCGTGCGTAGGCGAGCAGATCGCGCTGCATCGCGCCGATGAGCTCGAACTGCTCGTCCACCGTGCGCGCGAGCAGCGCCCGCGCGGTCGGGTCACCGGCCGCGGCGATGAGCTCGGTGTAGCCACGGATCACGGTCAGGGGCGTCGTGAGGTCGTGTAGCACCGACGAGAGCAGCTGGCCGATCGCGCCGAGGCGCTCGCTGCGCTCCCGCTCGGCGCGCGCCCGGAACAGGCGCAGCTCGGTCGCGACGTTGGCCGCGATGAGCCGGAGCAGAGCCCCGTCCTCGGCGGCGAAGGGCCCGCACGGGGTCGCCCGGTTGTAGAGCACGATGGCCCCCACCGACACGCCCCCGCCCCCGGCCGCGTCGCTCGCATCGCGCGTGGCCCCACCCGCGCCGGCGAGCGCGGTGGCCAGGGCGCAGCGCAGCGGGCGGCCGAGCGCCTCGCGCACGCGCCGCGGCTCGCGCGGCCGCGACACGAGGCGCATCGGATCGCCCGACAGCATGACCTCGCCGGCGATGCCCTCGCCGGGCCGCAACGGCAGCTCGCGCACCGTGCCCGGCTCGGCCGAGCTCACCACGAACAGCGTGACGCGCCCGGCCGTCGTCTCGACCGCCAGGGCGCCGCCCTCGGCGTCGCAGGCGCGCACGGCGCAGCCAAGGGCGTACTCTGCGAGCTCGCGCCAGGTCGTCGCCCGATTCATGGCCGTCTCGAGCTCGAGCAGCAGCGACAGCTGGTGCAGGCTCCGCTCGAGACGCTGGTGCGTCCCGGCGAGCTCGCGGTTGCGGAGCACGAGCTCGGCGATGAGCTCCGCCTGGTCGAGCGACAGCGCCGCCTGCGCCGCGAGCGCGGACAGGAGCTCGGTGTCGCGCGCGGTGAAGGACACGACGCCCCCGCGCACGCCGCGCTTGTTGAGCACCTGCAGCACCCCCACCGTCCGGCCGAGGTGGTTCTTGAGCGGCGCGGCGAGCATCGAGCGGGTGCGATAGCCGCTCGCGCGATCCCAGCGCGGGTCGAAGCGCGGGTCGCGCTCGGCGTCGCGCACCCGCACCGGCCGGCCCGTGCGCGCCACGTGGCCGGCGATGCCCTCGCCGAGCCCGAGCGTGATGGTCCGCAGCCGGCCTCCGGTCAGCATCCGCGACACGAGCCGGTCGCCCTCGACGAGGTAGAGCGTCGCGCGGTCGGCCTCGAGAACCTCGGTCGCGCGCGTCAGGATGAGGCGCAGGAGCACGTCGAGGTCGCCGACGCGGCCGAGCGCGGAGCCCACCTCCCGCAGCGCCTCGCCGATGCGCTCCGCGCGCTCGAGCGCCGAGCGGTGCTCCGGCGACACGCGCCGTCCACCGCGACCGGGCGCCGTGAGCCCGGCCGCCGTCGCGCGTTGGGCGCGGCGTGGACCGAGACGGGCGCCGGGGTCACGGACCGCCACCTGCCCACGCTACCACAGGGCCCGGGGACGGCGCGCGTGCGCCGGCGGGTCACTTGCCGCGGCGGACGGGCGGGCGACGCGGGGGCTTGTCGCCCTCGAGCTCGAGCTTGTTGCCCGCCTTCACCCAGGCCGGCTGCTGCAGCCCGACCCAGCCGTGCTGGTACTGGAGCTTCACCTCGCCGCGGTCGGCGCCCGTGCGCACCTCGTAGCTCACGGCGGCCGGGCTCAGACCCGCGTCGGGGCGCTCGAGCTCGGCGACAGGCCCGCGCATGTGGGCCTGCAAGATCGCGTAACCACCGCAGATCTTGAAGACCGCCACCTCGCGGAACGGCTTGGAGTTGCGCTGCACCCCGCTCCAGCGCGCGAGGACCAGCTCCTCGTTCGCCACGGGGTGCCAGTAGTAGACGTTGTCGAAGCGCAGCGTGTAGCCCGGGACCGTGCGGTGGTCGGGCGGCATGGCGGCGAGCAGCGAGGCCTCGAACGCCTGGTCGATGCCCGGGGCCGCCTCGAGCGTGTCGCGCTTGCGCGGCTCGAGCGCCACCTCGGCCGGGCTCTGGGGTCCGGAGCAGCATCGGAACCCGACGTCCGGGTGGCCCTGCCCCGCCGCGCGCGGCTGGCCGTAGGCGCAGCGCAGCTCGAGCGGCGAGGTCTTCTCGAAGGAGCTCCCCCGCACGGTGGCCGCTCCGCCACTCGTCCCGCGCCCCCACATCGACGAGGTCCACTCGAACGCGAGACCGTGGAGATCCATCACGCCGAAGGCGCTCCGGCAGCCCGAGCGCTTGCCCGCGATGAGGTTCGGCTCGCCCTTGCATGGGTCCTTGGGCGGCACGGCGCCGGTCTCGTACGGGGTGCTGTCCGGCCCCTTGCAGGCGCGCTCCCACTCGAGCTCGGTGCATAGCCGCGCGCCGCGCGCCTGGCACAAGGCCGCCGCCTCGTCGCGGCCGACGCCGACCTTCGCCGCGCGCCCCGGCTCGTTGGGGTACGGGTACACGTCGATGTCGAAGGCCCCGAGCTCGATCTTCTCGCCGGCGAGCTCCTCGGGCGTGATGCGCGGCACGGCGCCGCACTGGTTGCCCGCCACGAGGCGACCGGCCGGAACGGTCTGGGTCGGGCCTCGCTCGTCGCCGGCGGACGCCGAGGCACTCGGCGCGACCGAGGCGGAGGGGGCGGCGCTCGCCGTGCCCTCGGTCGCGGTCGCCGAAGCGGTCGGGGCCGGCCCGGTCGGTGCCGACGCGCTCGGGGCGCTCGGCACGGGGGCGCTCGCCACGGGGGCGCTCGTCGTCGCGGCGCCCTCGCCGCTCTTGTCGCAGGCGCTCAGGGGCCCGAGCCACGTGAGGAGCGCCGCGGCCGGCGCGACCGCACGCAGCACGGCCACCGTCGCGGCCCCGCCGCCGCGCGGGCCCGAGCCCGCCCCACCGCCCTCGACCACGCGCCTCCGGTCCCGCGAGCGCCACATGGCCCGACGCTGTCACCGCCGGCCGGCGCTCGCAAGCGGCCCCGGCTTCGTCCGGCGGGCGCCCATCGAGTTGCCGCTGCGGCACGCAGGGACTACAACGGGGCGTCTCGCATGGGCCTCAAACAGATCCAGATCCGCGTGCGCGGGCGCGTCCAGGGCGTGTACTTCCGCGCTTCGGCGCAGCGCGAGGCTCGCCGTCTCGGCCTGACCGGCTGGGTGCGCAACCGCCCGGACCAGTCGGTCGAGCTCCTGGCCGAGGGCGAGGAGGCCGGCATCAAGGACCTCATCGCATGGGCCCACCACGGGCCGAGCGCCGCACGCGTCGAGGGCGTCGACGTCAAGTGGCGCAGCTTCGCCGGCGAGTTCTTCGATTTCCGCATCTTGGAGTGACACGCCGGGGCGCGGCGCGACCCGCCGGAGCTGCGTTCGACCCGCCTCCCGGGAAGGCGCCCGTCCCGCCGACCGTTCGTCGAGCACGCCATGGCCCCTCGGAGTCGCAGGATCCGCCTCACCCAGGTCGCCGAGGCGGTCGCTCGTCGCGGCGCGGGCTGCCGCCCGCCGAGCGCCCATGCGGGCTGGCTCCGCGCCGCGGCCCTGGCGCTCGCTCTGTCCGCCGGCCTCGCGCTCCCGGCGCGAGCGTGGGCCCAGCCCGCCGCGAGCGCGCGACCCGAACCGAGCGCGACGGTCCCGGGCGAGCTGCCCCTCGCCCCGCTGCCGAAGCTCGCCGACGTCAAGCTCCCTGCCGCGTCGCCGGGTGCCGTGCAGAGCCTCGACGCGCGCCTGTCCCAGCTCGTCGGCACGAAGGCGAGCGACCCGGTCGAGCCCAAGCTCGATCTCGGCTTCCTCACCGCCGACCCCGACCCGGCCCTCGTGTCGGCGATCGCCGCCCGGCTCGAGGAGATGCGCGCGCACTTCGACGGCAAGAAGGCGGTCGATCTGCTGCGCGATGCGCGCGATCTCGGCAAGAAGGCCCTGAAGAAGCACAAGCGCAAGGGCAGCGACGAGGAAGAGGGCGACTGGCTCCAGTTCCTGCTCGCGCTCGGCAAGCGCAACAGCGAGGTCTGGCAAGGCAGCGTCGAGCTCTACGGCATGCTGCGCGTGCTCGAGGCGGTGGGCACCACGGCCGCCGCGCGCCTCATGATCGAGACCTTCAGCTACTTCGGTGAGCTCGTGCGCATCGATCTGCAGCGCGCCTTCGCGCGGCTCAAGGACCGCGCGGTCCCGGCGCTCATCGAGGCGAAGCAGCACGACGCGAAGAAGGTGGCGCGCTGGGCTCGGCAAGAGCTCGACGCCCTCGGCCGAGCGATCCCCGGCGAGGCGGTGCAGACCACGGACCCGGAGGTGCTCGCCGACGTGCTGCGCGCCTTCGGACGAGTGCGCGACGTGGAGGCGCTCGGGCCGATCTTGAGCTTCTGCAACAGCGAGCGCATCGCGCTGCGCCAGGCGGCGCGCGAGGCCGTGGGCGCGGTGGGCAAGCCCGCGGAGTGGGAGCTCGAGAGCGCCTACGAGTCGCTCACCGGGCAGAAGGCCCCGAAGGACTGGACCTGGGATCGGACGGCGCGCGAGCTGTTCCGCCTCTACGACAAGAGCCGGCTCGACCACGTCTACAGGCTCATGGACGAAGGCGTCGCCGCGCAGGCCAGGGAGAGCTGGGCGGATGCCGTCGCGGCCTTCGACAAGGTGCTCGCGTTCCTGCCGCTGTTCGAGCGGCGCACCGAGATGGCGCCGGCGTACCACGGTCGCGCCGAGCAGTTGCTCGCGGAAGACAAGCGGAGCGAGGCGCTCGAGCTCTACCGCAAGGGGCTGCGCCTGGCGCCGGCGGGCGCCGAGGCGCCGCGGGCCGAGGCGCGCATCGCGTTCCTCGAGGCCAAGGCGCTCGCCGAGGCCGGAACACCGGACATCGCGCTCCTGCGGCGCGCCATCGAGCTCGATCCCGACTACGCGCCACCGCGGGCCCTGCTCGCCTCGCTCGACGAGAAGACCGTCGCGCGCGAAGCGCGCTCCATGCGCACGGTCTACGCGCTCGGCGTCGGCCTGACCGCGCTCGTGGCGCTCGTCCTGCTCGCGCGCAGCCCGCGCCCCAGGCGCCGCGACGCGGCCAAGACCGCCGCGCGGGAGCGCCCGCGCGAGTCGCCGTCGGAGGCACCGACCGACGCGCCGGCGCCTCGCGCCGCGCCGACGCGCGCGCCGGCCACCGACGCGCACGCGCCCGCACCGGGCCCGGCGCCCGTCGCCCCGACGCTCGACATGGCGCGCGCCCGGGCCGCCGACCGCGGGCCCACCGAGCACACCGCTCCCTGGTCCGGCGCCAGCGCCTTCGCCGAGGCCGCGCTTTCGGGGCCGGCGGCCTCGCGTCCCGAGGCCATCGCGGGCCCCGAGCCGAGCGATGCCACCCCGACCGTGCTCCGCGACCCGACGCCGCTCGCGAGCGCGAGCGTCCCGACGCTGCCCTTGCCCCCGGTCGCCGCCGAGCCCGCTCCGTTCTCGGGCCCGCCGCAGGCCAACCTCGTGCCGCACCGGCCGCGCGTCGCGGCCGAGGGCGAGGCGGCCGAGCTCGACACCACGACGCAGACGGCGCCCCGCCCCACTCCGCCCGACGAGAGCCCGAGCGGCGCCTGAGCCGACCACGGCGAACCCCTGCGCGACGCCGACCGGAGCCTCCGGGGCCCCAAATGCAACAGGGCCACCGGCGCGGCGCGCCAGCGGCCCTGTCTCCGGTCCGAGACCGCGCGCTCAGCCGGCGGCGGCGGCGCCCGCGGCGGGCTCGCCCACCGCGACGCTCTCGGCCTTCTCCGGCACGGCCTTCGGCTCGAACTCCGGCGTGTCGACGAACTCGATGATGCTCATCGAGGCCGCGTCGCCGCGCCGGGCGCCGAGCTTCACGATGCGGGTGTAGCCGCCCGGTCGCTCGGTGAAGCGCTTGGCCAGCTCGGTCAGCACCTTCTCGACGAGGTCCTTCTTCACGCCGTCGGCCTGGACGCCCCAGCGCGGCAAGTAGGCGCCGAGGAGGCGCGCGACGTGCAGACGCCGCGCGCGGTCCTTCTCCGACAGCTCCGCGTGGCCGGTGAAGGCCACGGGGCCGAGACGCTTGGCCTTGGTGATGAGGCCCTCGGCGACGCGCCGCAGCTCCTTCGCCTTGGCGTCGGTCGTCACGATGCGCTCGTGCGTGATCAGGTTGGCTGCGAGGTTGCGCAGCATGGCGCGGCGATGCGAAGTGTCGCGCCCGAACTGCCTACCATCAATGCGGTGACGCATGGCTCGTCCTCAATCTCGATCCCGCGCGACGCGCGGCCTACCGTCTCTCACTGCGCCTTCTGGCTGTTCCACCGCTCCAGGAGCTGCGGCCAGTTGTCGATCTTCATGCCGAGGCTCAGGCCCATGCTCGCGAGGATCTCCTTGATCTCCTTGAGCGACTTCCGGCCGAAGTTCTTGGTCTTGAGCATGTCCTGCTCGGAGCGCTGCACCAGCTCGCCGATGAGCTGGATGTTGGCGTTCTGCAGGCAGTTCGCCGAGCGCACGCTGAGCTCGAGCTCCTCCACCGAGCGGAAGAGGTTCTCGTTGAGCGGCTCCTCGCGGTCGCCGAGCTGCGGGTAGACCTCTTCGGTCTCCTCGAAGTTGATCCAGATGTTGAGCTGCTCCTTCAGGATCTTGGCGGCGAAGGCCACCGCGTCGACCGGCGTCACGGCGCCGTTCGTCCACAGCTCGAGGGCCAGCTTGTCGTAGTCCGTCACCTGGCCGACGCGGGCGTTCTGGACCACGTAGTTCACCTTGCGCACCGGCGAGAACAGGGCGTCGATCGGGATGGTCCCGATCGCCATGGTCGGGCTCTTGTTGCGCTCGGCCGGGACGTAGCCGCGGTTCACCCCCACGGTGAGCTCCGCGACGAAGGGGCCCTTCTTGTCGAGCACGGCGATGAGGTGGTCGGGGTTGAGCACCGTGAGCCCGTCGACGAGCTGGATGTCGCCCGCGAGCACCGGCCCGGGACCCTCCTTGTCGATGCGCACGGTGTAGGTCTTGGCCGTGGCCGCCTTGAACACCACCTCCTTGATGTTGAGGATGATGTCGCTCACGTCCTCGACCACGTCGGGCAGGGTCGTGAACTCGTGCAGCGCGCCATCGATGCGGATCGCCGTGCAAGCCGCGCCCTGGAGCGAGGACAGGAGCACGCGCCGCAGCGAGTTGCCCATCGTGATGCCGAAGCCGCGCTCGAGCGGCTCGCAGGAGAACTTCGCGTACGAGGCCGTCTGCGTCTCGGCGTCCACGGTGACACCGCGCGGGCGGATGAGCTCGCGCCAGTTGCGCGCGACGTGCTCGGGGCTGTGGGTCTGGGTCATGTTCGCTCTCTCCCTGCCTTGGCGGCGTGTGGCGCGGTCCGGCGTCGCGAGACGCCCGGGCCGCCGTTTCGCGCGGGGAGCCCGCGTCGCCCACCGCACTCGGTGAGGGACGCCGTCCCCTGCCCGCGAGCGCCGGAAGGTGGGCCTTGGCCCCGCCCGCCGGCGCGTGAATCTCTCAGCGCGAGTAGTACTCCACGACCAGCTGCTCGCGGATGTCGGGCTCGTTCAGCTCCTCGCGCAGCGGCGTGGCCTTGATGGTGCCGGTGAAGTTGGCGCGGTCGACGTCGAGCCAGCTCAGCACCGGGCGGCGGTCCGCGCCGGCCACCGCGCCCTCGACGCGCTTGAACTTGCGGCCCGCGTCGGTGATCGTGACCGTGTCGCCGATGCGCGCCACGTAGGAGGGGATGTCGACGCGCTTGCCGTTGACGCGCACGTGCCCGTGCCGCAGGAGCTGACGGGCGTCGTTGCGCGAGCCCGCGAAGCCCATGCGATACACGAGGTTGTCGAGGCGCCGCTCGAGCAGCGACAGCATCTGCTCGCCCGTCCGGCCCTTGCGGCGGCTGGCGGTGTGGTAGTAGCCGCGGAACTGCTGCTCGAGCACCCCGTAGATGCGACGCACCTTCTGCTTCTCGCGCAGGCGCAGCGCGTACTCGGAGAGCTTGATGCGGCCCTGGCCGTGCTGCCCCGGCGGGTAGGGACGGCGCTGCTGCGCGCACTTCTCCGAGTAGCAGCGGTCGCCCTTCAGATAGAGCTTCATGCCCTCGCGGCGGCAGAGCTTGCAGACCGGACCAATGTAACGAGCCATGACGATACCTTCAGGGGCGCTGGGAAACGGGAACGGAAAACAGCGTGCTCACACCCGGCGCCGCTTGGGCGGACGGCAACCGTTGTGGGGAATCGACGTCACGTCACGGATGAGGGTGACCCGGAGCCCGGTCGACTGCAGGGCGCGCAGCGCGCTCTCGCGCCCGGCGCCCGGACCCTTCACGAACACCGCCACGGTGCGCATGCCGTTGTCCTGAGCCGAGCGCGCCGCCGCCTCCGCCGCCACCTGGGCCGCGAAGGGCGTCGACGTGCGCGAGCCCTTGAAGCCCCGCGCGCCGGCCGAGCAGCACGCCACCGTGTTGCCGTTCACGTCGGTGATCGTGACGATCGTGTTGTTGAACGTCGAGCGAATGTGGGCGATGCCCGCCGACACGTTCTTCTTGACGCGCTTCTTCTGCTTGCCCTTGGCTTTCGCGGTTGCCATTGCGGCTGCTCCCTACATTCTTCCGGAGGGGTGAAGGCTCACTTGGCCGGACGCGGGGCGCCACCGGCGGCCGCGGGACCGGCGCCCGTGGGGCGACGCGCGACCATGCGCTTGCGCGGACCCTTGCGGGTGCGCGAGTTCGTGTGGGTGCGCTGGCCGTGAACGGGCAGGCCGCGGCGATGACGCAGGCCGCGATAGCAGCCGAGGTCCATCAGGCGCTTGATGTTGAGCTGGATCTCGCGGCGGAGGTCACCCTCGACCTTGTACTCCGCGTCGATGACCTCGCGGATGGTCTTGACCTCGGCGTCCGACAGCTCCTCGACCCGCTTGTTCTCGGCCACCTTGGCCTTCTGGCAGATCTCCTTGGCGAGCGCGTGGCCGACCCCGAAGAGGTACGGCAGCGCGTAGACCAAGTGCTTCTTGCGCGGCAAATCGACTCCAGCGATGCGGGCCATCGTCAGCTCCCTTGACGTTGCTTGTGGCGCGGGTTTTCACAGATGACGCGCACGACGCCGCGGCGCCGCACCACTTTGCACTTGTCGCAGATCTTCTTCACGCTCGGGCGGACCTTCATGGTTCCCTCGCCTCCCGCGCCAGGCGCGGAATGCAAAAACTACTTGTGCCGGTAGGTGATGCGACCACGGGTCGGGTCGTACGGGCTGACCTCGACCGTGACGCGGTCTCCCGGCAAAATCTTGATGTAGAACTGGCGCATCCGGCCGCTGATCGTCGCGAGCACACCGAGACCGTTGTCCGCCAGCACGCGGAACATGGCGTTCGGCAACGCCTCTTCCACGACGCCGTCGAACGTCAGCTTGCCCTCTTTGGGCTCTTTGGGCGCCTTGGCGCGCCGTGCTCGGCTACTGGCCATCTTGTTCGGCTTCTCTCAATCCTCTGTTCGCGATCGTTGGTGGGTGCTGGCCTCGACCTCAGCGCTTCGGTAGCACCGCCAGGACTTGCGCCAGCACCGCCTCGGGCTTGCCGGCTCCGTCCACCCGACGAAGCAGCCCGCGCCCTTCGTAGAAGGGCAAGAGGGCGGCGGTCATGCTCGCGTATTTCGCGAGACGTTCCCGCACGGCCTCGGGGCGGTCGTCGGCCCGGTGCTCGAGGTCCGCATCGGGGGGCGGGGGATTATATACGAGATGGTAGATCTGTCCAGTGCGTTTGTCGGCGCGCCGGTGGACGAGCCGCTCCTCGAGCAGGCTGTCCGGGACGTCGAGCTGCACCACGACGTCGAGCGGCGTCGCACGGCGGGCCAGCACGGTCTCGAGCCCCTCGGCCTGCGGCACCGTGCGCGGGAAGCCGTCGAGCAGAAAGCCCCGCTGGCAGTCGGCCTCGGCGATGCGCGCCCCGACGAGCCCCACCACGACCGCGTCGGGCAAGAGGCCGCCCGAGTCCATCAGCGCGACCAGCGCCGGCTCGAGGGTCCCCGCCTTCTTCGCGGCGCGCAGCATGTCGCCCGTCGAGAGGTGCGGGATCCCGAGGGACTGGCACAGGACCTTGGCCTGCGTTCCCTTGCCCGAGCCGGGCGGACCCACGAGGACGATGATCATGGCTGGCTCCCTCGCTCAGGTTGCCACCGGGGCGCGGCGGCCGCGCAAGCGACCCGTGCCCGGCCCGGTGATGCCCTCGTAGTTGCGCTGCAGGAGGTGGCCGTTGATCTGGGTGATGGTGTCGAGCGCGACGCCGACGACGATCATCACCGAGGTGCCGCCGAAGGTGATCTGGACCCGGATGGCGTCGCCGATCATCGACGGGATGACGCAGATGGCCGCGACGTAGGCGGCACCCGCGACGGTAATGCGCCGCACGATGCGGTCGATGAAGTCGGCCGTCTGCTTGCCCGGCCGGATGCCCGGGATGTTCGCCTGCTGCTTCTTCAGGTTCTCGGCCACGTCCACCGGCTGGAACACGATGCCGGTGTAGAAGAACGTGAAGAAGACGATGAGCACGGCGTAGGTGGTGTGCCACATCCAGCCGCCGCGATTGAGCAGGCTCTGCAGGTAGTCCATGCCCGGCAGGCCCATGTTGGCCAGCGTGGCCGGGAACATGAGGAGCGAGCTGGCGAAGATCGGCGGGATGACGCCCGAGGCGTTCACCTTGAGCGGCAGGTGCGTCGTTTGCCCGCCGTACACCCGCCGGCCCACCTGCCGGCGCGAGTACACGATGGGTATGTTGCGCCGGGCATTTTCGAAGAACGCCACGATGGCGATGCAGCCGACGAGCAGGGCGACCACCCCCGCTGCCGTCAGCGGCCGCAGATCGCCCGCGTTCTGCTGCATGTAGCCGACGATGTAGTCGGGCACGCCGACCATGATGCCGGCCATGATGATGAGCGACATGCCGTTGCCGATGCCGCGCTCGGTGATCTGCTCGCCGAGCCACATCAGGAACGCCGTCCCCGTCGTCAGGGTGAGCACCGTCATGAGCTCGAACCCGAGACCGGGGTGGTTCACGACGCCGCCGCCCTGCTCGGGCGAGCTGAGCCCCTCGATGAACTTCGCGATGCCCCAGGACTGGAACGCGGCGAGCGCGATCGTGCCGTAGCGCGTGTACTGGTCGATCTTGCGCCGGCCGGCCTCACCCTCTTTGCGCAGCTCGTCGATGGGCTTGTAGACCATGCCCATGAGCTGCATGATGATCGACGCCGAGATGTAGGGCATCACGCCCAGGGCGAAGATCGAGAGGTTCTTCAGCGCTCCTCCGGAGAAGAGGTTGAAGAAGCCCAGCAGGTTGCCCGACTGGGTGTTCATGTACTGGCTCATCGCGTTGCGATCGACACCGGGTGCGGTGACGAACACGCCCACGCGATAGACCGCGAGCATCGCCAACGTGAACAGGATCCGGCGCCGGAGCTCCGGGATCCGGTACCAGTTGCCGATGCCTTCCAGCGTCGCCATGCGTGCGCCGCCTCAGCCTGCCGCCTTCGTCGGGGTCGCGAGCACGACGGCCTTGCCGCCGGCGCGCTCGATCTTCTCGCGCGCGCTCTGCGAGAACGCCTGCGCCACGACCGTGAGTGCCTTCGACAGCTCGCCGTCGCCAAGCACCTTCAAGAGGTCGCACGCGCCGCGCACCAGGCGCTCGGCGCGCAGCGCCTCGAGCGTGACCTCGGCGCCCGCCGAGAACACGTCGAGGTCGCCGACGTTCACGTTGGCCACGTTCTTCTCGAACGGATTGCGGAAGCCGCGCTTCGGGATGCGGCGCTGCATCGGCATCTGGCCGCCCTCGAAGGAGAGGCGGTTCGAGTTGCGCGCGCGCTGACCCTTCTGGCCACGACCGGCGGTCTTGCCCTTGCCCGAGCCGATGCCCCGGCCCACGCGCATGTGCTCGCGAACCGCGCCCGCGGGGGGCTTCAATTTCGACAGGATGTCCATGGGATGCTCCGCGAGGCGGCCTACTTCTTCTTGGGAAGCGCCGCTTCCTCCTGCACGTTGACCAGGTGCATGACGCGCTTGATCATGCCGCGAAAGGAGGGCGTGTTCTGCACGACCACCTCGCTGCCGATGCCGCGCAGGCCGAGGCCGCGCAGCACGCGCCGCGTGTGGTCATCGTGGTGGATCTCGCTCCTCACCTGACGGACGCGCAGCGCGGGGTTCACGACTCACCTCCGGTGACCGCCGCGGCCTGCGACGGCCGCGGGAGGACCACACCTGCCTGCGACGGCGACGCCTGGGGCACCACCGCGCGCGACTTGTGCTGGATGTCGCCGCGTTGCAGATCGCGCTTGCTCGCGAACTGATCCGGGCTGCGCAGCGTCTTCAGGGCCTTGATCGTGGCGTTGACGACGTTGTGCTTGTTGCTCGAGCCGAGCGACTTCGTGAGCACGTCCTGGATGCCGGCCGAGGCCACCACGGCGCGCACCGCGCCGCCGGCGATGACGCCGGTGCCGGGGCTCGCGGGCCGCAGCACCACCTTCCCGGCGCCGGCGTGACCGATCACGTCGTGCGGGATGGTGGCGCCGTCGAGCGGCACCTTGAACATGTTCTTGCGCGCCTGGTCGTTGCCCTTGCGGATCGCCTCGGGCACCTCGTTGGCCTTGCCGAGGCCCACGCCGACGTGGCCGGCCTCGTCGCCCACCACGACCAGCGCAGAGAAGCTGAAGCGGCGCCCGCCCTTGACCACCTTGGCCACGCGGTTGATGTGAATGACGCGCTCCTTGAGCCGCTCGTCGTCGATCTGTTCGAACGCCATGTTCTCGGTCCCTGTTGCGACGCCGGTGCGGGCTCACCCGCCGGGCCGGTCGCGGTCGGCACTCGCGCGGGCGCGGGTGCGATGGTGTCTGCGAAAATGAGAGTGCGGCCGAGCTCGCGCTCGACCCGAGTGGACCTCAGAAGTCGAGGCCCGCCTCGCGCGCCGCCTGCGCCAGCGCCTTGATGCGGCCGTGGAACTGGTAGCCGTTGCGGTCGAAAACGACCTTCGTGATGTTCTTGGAGCGGCACATCTCGGCCAGGAGCGCGCCGACCTTCTTGGCGGCGTCCACCTTCGTGGCCTCGCCGAGTTGCCCGCGCAAGTCCTTCGACAACGTCGACACGTACGCGAGCGTCGCGCCCTGGGTGTCGTCGACGACCTGGGCGTAGATGTGCTTGGCACTGCGGAAGACGGTGATGCGGGGCCGCTCGGGCGTCCCGGACACGCGCTTGCGGATGCGCAGCTTGCGGCGCTCGCGGCCTTCGTTCTTCTTGATGGTGGAAGCCATAGTCCTTCACCTCGCCGCGCCAGGCGCGGCCGAGCGTCACTTGCCGGTCTTGCCCGCCTTTTCGCGCACGCGCTCGCCGCGGTAGCGGACGCCCTTGCCACCGTAGGGCTCCGGCTCGCGGAAACCCCGGATGGTGGCCGCCGTCTGCCCGAGCAGCGCCTTGTCGTTGCTCGCGAGCACGAGCACCGTGCCCTTCGACTCTGGCGCCACGACCGCGCTCACGCCGGTCGGAACGTCGAAGACGATGGGGTGGCTGTAGCCGAGCGCGAAGTGCAGGGCCTTGCCCTTCAGCTCGCAGCGATAGCCCGTGCCGTGCAGCTCGAGCGTGCGCTCGTAGCCCGCGGTCACGCCCTGGACCATGTTGCCGAGCAGTGCTCGGGCCATGCCCTGGAGGCGTGCGCCGTCGCGCCCGGGCGCGCTCGACGTCACGTGCAAAGCGGCCGCATCGAGCGTGACGCCCACGCTCTCCGGGAAGGAGCGAGCCAGGGTGCCCTTGGGGCCCTTGACCTCGATCTTCGTGCCGGAGATCGTCGCCGTGACGCCCTTGGGCAGCGGCAGGGGGCGCTTGCCGATGCGCGACGTGCGTACCGTCGTCTGGTCCTTCGTGGCCATCACCACACCTCGCACAAGAGCTCGCCGCCCACCTTGCGGCGGCGCGCCTCGCCGTCGGACATCAGACCCTGGGAGGTCGACAGAATCGACATCCCGAGGCCGAAGAACACCGGCGGAATCTTGTCGTGGCCGACGTACACCCGACGACCCGGACGCGAGATGCGCCGCACGCCGTCGATGGCCGCCTCGCGGTTGCGACCGTACTTGAGCACGAGCATGAGGGACTTGCGCCCCTGCTGCTCGTTCTCGCGCACGTCCGCAATGTAGCCGGTCTGCTTGAGAATCTCCGCCACGCCCTTCTTGAGCTTGCTAGACGGGAGCTCGAGCCGGTCGTGGCGCGCCCGAATCGCATTGCGCAGCCGCGCCAGCATATCGGAAACGGGATCGGTCACCATGCCATCACCAACTCGACTTGATAACTCCGGGGATCTCGCCCTTCAGCGCCAGATTCCGCAGGCAGATCCGGCAGAGCTGAAAGTCGCGATAGTACGAGCGCGCCCGTCCGCAGGTCTTGCAGCGGTTGCGGTGTCGCACCGAAAACTTCGGGGGGCGATTGAGCTTCGCGTATGCCTGTGCACGGGCCATTTCAGTTCACCTCGACGGGCAAGCCGCGGAACGGCATCCCGAGCTGACGCAGCAGCTCGCGCCCCTCCTCGTTCGTGCGGGCCGTGGTCACGAACGAGATGTTCATGCCCTTGACCGCGTCGACCTTGTCGTAGTCGATGTCCGGGAAGATCGTCTGCTCGCGCACGCCCATCGTGAAGTTGCCACGCTGGTCGAAGCCCTTGGGACTCACGCCCTTGAAGTCGCGCACGCGCGGCAGGGCCAGGCTGAAGAGCCGGTCCACGAACTCCCACATGCGGCTGGCGCGCAGCGTCACCTTGACGCCGATCGACTGGCCCTGGCGCAGCTTGAAGCTGGCGATCGACTTCCGGGCCTTGCGCACCACCGGCTGCTGGCCGGTGATCACGCGCAGATCGGACACCGCCGTCTCGATGAGCTTCGGATTGCTGATGGCCGCGCCCAGGCCCATGTTGACGACGACCTTCTCGATCGTCGGCACCATCATCACGTTCGTGTAGCCGAACTTGTCCTTCATCGCCGGGACGACCTTGTCGCGGTAGCGCCGGAGGAGGCGCGGGACGTAGTTCGGATCGCGTGCGGGAGCAGGCTCCGCCGCGGCAGGCTCGGCCTGAGGCTTCTTGCCGGCCTTCTCCTTGACCGCTTTCTCTTTCGCCATGGTGCTTCGTTTCCCACGTTGCGGCCGGCGGCGCCTGGGGTCGTGACCTCAGGCGCGCCGTCGTTTCTCAGCTCTTGAGCTCCGCGCCGGTCTTGCGTGCCACACGCTGGCGCTTGCCGTCGTCGGCGACCTTGGAGGTGACGCGCGTCGGCTTGCCCGTCGAGGCGTCGAGCGGCATCACGTTCGAGATGTGCATCGGCGCCTCCTTCTCGCGCTTGCCGCCCTCGCGGTCGCGCTGGTTCGGCTTGGTGTGGCGGACGACCTTGTTCAGGCCCTCGACCACCACGCGGTCGTCGTCGCGCAGGATGCGCGTGACGCGCCCTTCCTTGCCCTTGTCCTTGCCGGCGATCACCTTGACGAGATCGCCCACCTTGAGCCGTCGCATCACAGAACCTCCGGCGCCAGCGAGACGATGCGCATGAAGCGCTTGGCGCGCAGCTCGCGCGCCACGGGCCCGAAGATGCGCGTGCCGACCGGCTCCTTCTGGGCGTTGATGAGGACGGCGCTGTTGGCGTCGAACTTGATGTAGCTGCCGTCGGCGCGGCGGTACTCGCGCGTGGTGCGAACCACGACGGCGCGCGTCACCTCGCCCTTCTTCACCTTCGAGGTGGGCAGGGCCTCGCGCACGCTGACGACGATGACGTCGCCCAGGCCGGCGTAGCGACGCCGCGAGCCGCCGAGGACCTTGATGCAACGCACCACCTTGGCGCCCGAGTTGTCGGCGACTTCGAGATCGGTCGAGACCTGAATCACGTCGAACCTCCTTCGTGGGCGCCGGTCACGCTTCGGCTTCCGGGTGCTCGAGCGCCCGCACGACGAGGCGGGTCACGGCCCAGCGCTTGGTGCGCGAGATCGGACGGTGCTCCTGGATCTCGACGCGGTCGCCGACGCGGTACTCGTTGTTCTCGTCGTGCGCCTTGTAACGCTCGCGCGTGCGCACGTACTTCTTGTAGACCGGGTCGGGGTAGCGGCGCTGCACCTCGACCGTCACGGTCTTGTGCATCTTGTCGCTGGTCACCGTCCCGACGAGCTTGCGGCGGAAGCTGTGCGCGCGCTCGGTGGCGGCGGGCGTGGCGGCGGCGTCGGCCGCGGGGGCCGGCGGTGCCTCGGGCGCGGCCTTCACCTTCGCGGCCTTCTCGGCCTTGGGCTCGCTCTTGGGCGCCTTCGGGGCGCTCTTCGGAGCCTTGGGCTCGCTCTTCTTCGTGGTCGCCATGTCTAGGCCCCTTCGTTCTCTGCCGGCACCGCGGCGAGCGCGCGCTCGGTCCTCAAGGTCTTGACCCGCGCCAGCTCGCGACGGGCGCGCGCGATGGACGCGGTGTCGTCGAGCTGATTGGTGAAGTTCTTGATGCGCGCTTCGAAGATCTGACGGCGCAGCGTCTTCTCGAGCTCCTCGAGGCGCTCATCGTTGCACTCGCGCAACTCTTTGGTCTTCACGGTCGGCCCTCGCTCACAGGATGCCGCGCACGGCGAGGCGGCAGTCGATGGGGAGCTTGTGCGCGGCGATGCGGAATGCCTCGCGCGCCATGACTTCGGTGACACCGGCGAGCTCGTAGAGCACGCGGCCGGGGCGGACGATCGCGACCCACTCCTCGGGCGCGCCCTTGCCCCCACCCATGCGGACCTCGAGCGGCTTCTTCGTGACGGGGACGTCCGGGAAGACCCGGATCCAGAGCTTGCCGGCGCGCTTGCAGTGGCGCTGGATGGCCATGCGGGCCGCCTCGATCTGGCGCGCCGTGATGCGGCCCGGTTCCCGAGCCTGCAGGCCGAAGTCGCCGAAGGACACGTCGGAGCCGCGGTAGGCGACGCCCCGGGTGTGCCCCTTCTGGGCCTTGCGGAACTTGGTTTTCTTCGGGGACAGCACGTCGATGCTCCTTCAGGCGCCGATGGGGCGCGCCTTGCGCTGCAGGACTTCGCCCTTGAAGATCCACACCTTCACGCCGATCATGCCGACCTTGGTCTTGGCCTCGGCGGTGCCGAACTCGATGTCGGCGCGTAGGGTGTGCAGCGGAACCCGACCCTCGCGGTAGGTCTCGACGCGCGACATCTCGCTGCCGCCGAGGCGGCCGGCGCAGCGGATGCGGATGCCCTTGGCGCCGAACTTCATCGCGATGGCCACCGCCTTCTTCATGGCGCGGCGGAACGCGATGCGGCGCTCGAGCTGGGCGGCGACGTTCTCGGCCACGAGCTGCGCGTTGGTCTCGGCCTTGCGCACCTCCTGGACGTCGATGAAGACCTCGTTGTTGGTGAACGACACGACGCCCGGGAACTTCGGCTCGTCCTTGGAGGCGGTGCCGATGTTGCCGGTCTTGAGGGTCTCGATGCCCTTGCCGCCCTTGCCGATCACCATGCCCGGCCGCGCGGTGTACACGATCACCTTGGCGCGGTTGGCAGCGCGCTCGATCTCGACCCCGGCGAGCGACGCGTTGTAGAGGTACTTCTTGATCGCGCGCTTGATGCGGATGTCCTCATGGAGCCAGGCCCGGTACTTCGGACCGGCCTGGTACCACTTGCTGCTCCACGTCTTGATGACGCCGAGCCGGAAACCATACGGGTGGGTTTTCTGTCCCATGCTTGATCTCTCGGAGGTCGGAGGGCTCGCTCAGCGCTTGTCGAGCTCGATGGCGATGTGCGAGACGCCCTTGGTGATGCGCGTGGCGCGACCCATGGCGCGGGGCCGCCAGCGGCGCGTGAACTTGTTGGCCGCCTTGTCCACCGACGCGCGCGACACGTAGAGGGCGTCGGGGTCGGCGCCGACCTGGCGGGCGTTGGCGATGGCGCTGTCGAGCAGCTGACGGATGACGCTCGCGGCGCCCTTCTTCGTGAACTGCAAGAGGAGGATCGCCTCGCCGACGTCGCGTCCGCGAACGAGGTTGACGATCACGCGCGCCTTGCGGGGCGCAACCTTGGAGAACCTGGCGCTGGCCTTGCTGACCATGGGAAACTCGCTTCTTCGGTCCGAACCGCGCTGGTCCGGGACGGCCGCGTGACAGCTCGTCGTTTGGCTCGTCGTACGCCTCTGACCGTGTCGCCCGAGGGAGCCGTGCGGCTCCCAGAATCCCCCGCCGCACGACCGCCCGGTGATCGCATGAAGCGCCGGAACGGTGGCGACGAGGCGAGCGGCGCGCGGGGCGCCGTTACGTGCTCCGTGTCGGCACCACGTGGGTACCGGACGAAGGGAGCGCTTTCTAGCAGCAGTGGTCGAGCCGTGCAAGCTCGATTCAGGTCGGTCGCTGCCGGGGCCCCGGCTCGGCACCGCGCCGCAGCACGCGATGCAACGCTGGCCCGGACGAAAACTGTTCGCGTGTTCAGTATCTCCGGGGCACCGGGATGCTCAAGATGGAATGGAATGCGGGACGGCTCCGTATCACCTGGTAGCTACCTCGGATTTGCTGCAAAGGGTGTTCACCATGGCTTCAAGACTCGTCACTCTGGTCGGTATCGGCTCGGCGGCGACCCTGCTCGGGGCGTGCATCATCGTCGGCCCCGGCGGGTCGAAGCGCCATGACGACGGCACCGGCGGCGGCTACCTGACGACCAGCAGCACCACCACGACCACCACCGCCACGGGCGGCGCCGGCGGCGACACCGGCAGTGGCGGGACGGGCCAGGGCGGCTCGGGGGGCAGCTGCGTGCCCGCCGCCGGCACCGGTGAGACCGAGGCCGTGTGCGACACGATGAACATCACGCCGGTGAACCACGGCGGTGCGGCGTTCATGTGCGGGCCGAGCTTCGACCAGGACCCGCTCGGGCACGCCTCGTGCCACCGGGCGTTCGACATCTACAGGGCCGGCCAGGCGGAGGACTTCGCGGCCTGCCTCGCGCTCATCGGCGTCGAGAGCACCTGCGACGAGGCGCTGGTCGGGGACTGCGTGTCCGAGGTGTACGCCGACGCGTGTGCGGACCCGTTCATCGACGAGACGTGCCAGGGCATCGCCGACGTGTGCGGCGCCGACCCGTTCGACGTGGCGGAGTGCTCGTGGGCCCTCAAGGTCTTCAGCGTCAGCGGCGTGAACCAGATCATCGACTGCGTGAACGGGACCGACCCCGCCGTGGCGTGCCAGCCCGCGTTCGACGCGTGCTTCGACACCGTGACCGCCGTCGGCGGCTGAGCCGACGCGGCGCTCAGCTCCCGGCGAGCGCCCCGCAGGCCCCGAGGCACAGGCCGAGGGGCGTGAGGGTACCGGCGTGGATCGCCACGAGCGACACGCCCTCGACGAGCGCGACGAAGCTGCTCGTGATGGCCGCGTGCAGCAGGAACGCCGCGGCCGCGAACGGCGGCAGCGCGCTCGCCACGACGCTGCCCGCGAGGTCGTCGCCCGCCCCGCCGCCGACCAAGAGCACCGCGGCGGCGACGACGACCGCCTCGAGCGCGAGCGCGAGCGCATGGCGCTTCCAGCGGCGCCGCGCGAGCGCGCGGTCGGCGCCCGGCAGAGCGGGGACGGCCGGACGCTGGGAGGTCGCCGCGACCTCGACGGCGGGCTCGGGCGGCAGGGGGCGCGACAAGGCGTGGAGCGTAGCAGCCGCGGGCGCGCACGGCAGCCGCGCCTTCGAGGCCCGAAGGGCGGATCAGGGTGCCGGCGCGAAGTCGACGGCGAAGGTCGTGGTGAGACCCGCGGGCGCGGGCAGGCTCACCCGCGCGGCGCTCGCCGGCACCGGCACGGCCACCCCGGCGACGCTCGCAGCCACGACCACGCGGCCCGGGGGCGCGGCGACCTCGAGCACGCGGTCCGCCCCGCCGCGCGGGCGGTAGCTGCCCTCGACGTGGTCGGGGCGCTCGGACAGGTCGACGAGCTCCGTGCGGAGCGACAGCGTGCGCTCGGGGACGCGCGGCGTGACGAGCAGGCCGGCCGCGGTCGCCTCGACGCCCGCCACGCGCAGCGCGGCGAGCAGCGGCAGCGCGTGCTGGTTGTTGTTCATCGTCGGGAAGTCGGTCATCGGCGTGACCGGGCTGTACCAGGCCTCGCCCGGGCGTGCGCCGCCGGGCCCGGCGAGCCCGTCAGGGCCGCTCCAGATGCCGTACCAGAGGTCCGGGTACGCGTCCGCGTGGGCGGCCAGGGTGTTGCGCAGCAGGTGCCGCCAGGCGCGGGTCGGGTCGCTGCGGGCGTAGCCCCAGGTGAGCAGGGCGCTCACCGCCGGCCAGACCTCGCCGCCCGGGACGAGCGTGGCGCCTGCGGGCGAAGGGTCGTCGAGCTCGCTCGCCACCGCGGCGACGAGGGCGTCGCGCTCGGCGGGGCTCGCGAAGGTGTCGCCGACGAGCGCCCAGACCTGCGCCTCGAGGTCGATCCGGTCGGCGTGGTGGAGCACGCCGTCGCCGAAGAAGGCGCGCCCGAAGAAGCTCCCGGTCCACGCGACCGGCAGGGCGGCGCGCAGGGCCGCGACGTAGGCGACGAGCTCGCTCGCGAGCGCGGGGTCGCGCGGCGCGACGAGCTCGGCCACGCGCGGCAGGACCGCGATGGCCATCTGCGTGTTGGGCACGCTCTCGCCGTCGGCCACCGCCAGATCGTGGTCCGCGGCGGCGAGCACGATGCCGTCGTTCCAGTCGCCGTCGCCGATGCGCACGAGGCCGTGGGGACCGAGGCCCACGCGATCGACGAGGTAGCGCACCGCGGCGACCAGGTGGTCCCAGACCGTGGCGCCCGGGTCGGCCTCGACCGGGTGGTAGGGCATGGGCGCGTCGAGGAAGGCGAGGTCGCCGGTCGCGCCGAGGTACTCGCCGAGCGACCACAGCAGGAACAGCGTGAGATCGCTCGGGCGGGCGTGCAGCCCGAGCGCGTCGTCGAGCACGCCGTGGCCCTGGAAGGCGTAGGCGATGCGATGGTCGGCCGCGTGCGTCATCATCATGTTGAGCGCGAGCTCGTCACGGGCGAGCGCGGCGTGCGTGAAGACGAGCGGGACGGCGAAGAGCGAGAGATCGCGCGCCGCGCCGTCGGCTCCGTGCAGCCACAGGTAGGCCGAGCCCTGCGGCACCACGTGGCGCTGCCAGTACTCGCGCCAGGCGACGCTCGTCTCGAGCGCCTGGGCGTGCCAGGCGAGCTCGCGCTGGAGCGCGGGCGCGTCCGCGCTCGCGAAGTACAGCAGGTGGGGGCGGAGCGCCGCGGCGGTCGCGCCGACGCCGTCGTAGCCAGGCGCGCGCGCCACGCGGCGGGCACGCTCCACGGCGCGCCGAGCTCGGCGTAGCCGAAGGCGTAGCGCAGCACCGCGCGGCCGTAGGCGGGCAGCTCGAGATCGCTCCGCAGGACGAGCACGTGGGACTGACCGAGCGCGCTCCGCCAGTCGTCCTTCGGGCCGGGCGCGAGGCCCGTGCCGGGCGCGCCCGCGACGACCGCGGCCGGCGCGCGCACGCGCGCCTCGGGGTCGCCTTCGGCGCCGAAGAACGCCGTGCCGTCGACGTAGGCGTCCGCCACGTCGCCCACGAGCGCCACGAGGTAGGGATCGCCCGGGTAGTGGTCGACCGGATCGGGTGCGCCGCGCGGCGGAGGCGGCTCCACGTGACGCCGCCGCACGCCGAGCAGGCGCTCGGCGGGGTCGTACTCGGCGCGCTCCTCGAAGAGCGCATTGCGCCCGTCGCGGGCGGCACGCACCTCGTCGGGCACCCCCGCGAAGGGCAGCCCGGAGACCATCCAGTCGATCTCGATGGGGCGGCGCGCGACATCCCAGAGCTCGTAGTGGCTGAGCCGGCGCGGCTCGGCGCTCGCGTTCGCGATCTCGACCTCGGCGACGAGCGCGGCGGCGTCGCCGGCCGGCGCGTGCAGCCGACGGCGCACGGCGATGCCCGCGTGCTCGAGGCTGCTCTCGGCGTAGCCCGCGCCGAAGCGACGCCGGGGTCGGGCACCCGGGGGCCGCCACTTGTAGGCGGTGCACCACGCGTCGTCGCCCTCGCGCAGGTACGAGAAGCCGCCGGCCCACTGCCCCGCCGCGGCATCGAACTTGTTGAGGTAGCTCGGGCCGCGGTCCTGCGTCACGAGCTCGACGTAGCCGTCGTTGTAGAACAGGCCGTCGATCCGGTCGTTGCCGAAGCTCGCCCAGTGGTCGCGCCGGTCGAGCGCCTCGGTGTTGAAGAAGGCCGCGCGCGGGTCGGCGTTCTGGTCGAGGCCGTAGTCGTAGGCGGGGAGCCCCTGCTCGTCGAGCTCCCAGCTGCCGAAGTCCCCGCGGCCGCTGTTGCAGAACACGAGCTCGGCGGGCACGGCGGGGTCGGCGGCGTCGCAGCGCGCCGGGGGCTGCTCGTAGGGCGGCTCGAGCGGGGCGAGCGCGTCCGGCGCGCAGCTCGTCGCCGCGAGCGCGCTGCCGAGGCAGGCGGCGAGCGGCCGGGCCCGCGGCGAGCGCGCCGCCACGGGGTGAGCGTTGCGCAGTCTCCCTGGAGCCACCGGAGCGAGGATGTCAGAGCGGGGCGGTGGAAGGAAGAATCCCGCGCCGCCGCCGGCCGGCGCACGAGAAAACACTTGGTGATGCGGCGCGGGCGCGCGATGCTCGCGAGATGCCACTCGGCGACGGGCCCGCTCGGGGCGTGAGCGGCGCACGGCCGGCACAGCGCCCGACGGTCGCGGTGTGCGCGCCGCGCGCGGCGGCGGTGCGTCGCGGCGGCGCCGCGCTCGCGCTCGTCGCGGCGCTCGGCACGACGGCGGCGTGCACGCCCGCTGCGGGCGCCGGTCGCGGCGCGACGAGTCCCGCGGAGCTCGGCGCGACCGACGGCGTCGCGCGCGAGCAGACCCCGGCCGGGCACGCCGGCGCCGTGGAGGCCGCACCGACCCCGACCGTCCGGGGCAAGGAGGCACCGCCGAGCAGCCCACCCGCCGCGGGGTCCCCGCAGGGCGCGACGCCGAGCGCCGCGGAGCCGCTCGCACACGGCGACGCGGCGCCGAGCTCGCTCGACACGGGCGGGCGCGGGCCGGCCGCGCACCCTGCGGCGCCGTGCCCCGAGGACATGGCGCTCGTCGACGGACAGGTGTGCGTCGACCGCTGGGAGGCCTCGCTCGTCGTCGTGGCGCCGGACGGCGCGGAGACGGCCTGGTCGCCCTACCAGAGCCCGCCACCCGAGCGCGTGTCGGTGGGTCCGAAGGGCGCGCGGCTGCGCGCCGTGTCGCGGGCCGGGGTCGTCCCGCAGGGCTACCTCAGCGGCGCACAGGCCGCGGAGGCGTGCGCCGCGGCAGGCAAGCGCCTGTGCCAGCCCGAGGAGTGGGAGCGCGCGTGCCGCGGGCCCAACGACACCACCTTCCCGTACGGCGACGAGCGGCAGCGCGGCGTGTGCAACGACGGCGGACGCTCCGCGCACCCGGTCAAGCAGGCGTTCGCGAGCCTGCGCTTGCCCGACGACCGCATGTGGTACGAGGGCATGCAGAACCCGCTCATCAACCAGCTCGACCACACCGTGGCCCGGACCGGCGAGCACGCGGGCTGCACCAACGCGTACGGGACCTTCGACATGGTGGGCAACCTCCATGAGTGGGTCGACGACCCCGCGGGCACGTTCCGCGGCGGTTTCTACCTGGACACGAAGATCAACGGCGACGGCTGCGAGTATGCCACCACGGCTCATCCATTCGACTACCACGACTATTCGACCGGCTTTCGCTGCTGCCTCGACCCGCGCGATGGCGACTGAGGGCAGGCCGAGCCCCGGAGGCGGCACGGCGCGCGCGGAGGCGCGCCCGCCCAGGCGGGGCGCGCTCGCGGCGACCGCGGCGCTGCTGCTCGCCGTCGGGTGCGGCGACAAGAAGCAGGAGGAGCCGCCGCCGCCCTTCACGCCCATGCGCGCCGGCGACGCCACCTTCGAGGGCCTGAGAACGGACATCGGTGCGGCGCTTCCGCTCCACGAGGCGGCGGGCCAGACGGTGTCGTCCAGCATGATCTGGGACCGGGCCGTCGTCTTCGCGGAGGGCGGCGCCGTCCTCATCGGTCACACCGACGAGGAGACGCTCGCCCTGCGCACCACGGCGCGCGGCGGCGCTTGGCAGATGCTCCGCTCCCGGCCCGAGCAATGGAACGGCTGGGGTGTCGGCGCGGAGGGAGCGCTGGTCGTGGCGTTCGCGACGCGCGACAAGCCGAGCGCCGCACCGCCGCCCTCGCCGAAGGCGCCGAAGAAGCCGCCCGCGGCGGCGACCGGCTGGGATCGCCTGTCGCTCGCGTTCCCGACGCCGGACGGCACGCAGCTCACCCCACCCGTGCCCATCGTGGGCCCGGACGCGCCGCTCAAGAATGCGCGCATCGACGCTCCGGCGGTGATCCCCGCCGTGCTCGCCGCGGACCTCGCCGCGGTGGTGGTGCCCGGGGCCATTGCGTACGCCGCGCCGCCGCCGCAACCGCGCCCGGCCGACCTGCCGCTGCCCTCGGGCGAGCGTTTCGTTTCCGTCCCCTACGGCCGCCCGCCGATGCTCGTGTCGGTGCAGGGCTCGGACATCGTGGTCCGCCCGTGGCCGCGGCCGGGCGAGAAGCTCGCGAGCGGCACCAAGGTCGAGGGCCCGAAGGGCGACGCGAACACCTGGGACGCGCTGGCGCAGCCGCCCGGCTGCGAGTTCATGGGCTGGTCCTTCCAGCGCCTCGGCGCGGGCTCCTCGCTCCAGGTCGTCGCGATATCATCGGCGAAGAGCGTGCGCTTCGCGCTGCCCGCCGAAATCGGCAAGGCACCCGCCACGGCCCAATGGCTCGGGTGCAGCGACCAGGCGGTGGTGCTCGAGAGCTTCGACGAGAAAGCCAAGGCGCCGACCGTCGTCACCTGCACCTTCGACGGCAAGTGCGTCGCGACCCGCAACCGGCCCTTCAAGATCTGGCCCGAGGCGAAGGAGCACCAGCTGGTCGCAGTCGGCACGCCCAAAGGCAGCGTGGGCGTCGTGGACATCCACACGAACGCGCGCTGGGGCCTCTACGTGAGCCACTCGCTCGACGGCGGACAGAGCTTCGAGCAGTCGCGCACCATCGGCGAGGGCAACGTCGGCGCGGGTCGGATCCAGCTCGGCGCGCTCATCGGTCTGCCCGCCCGGACGCTCATGCTGCTCTCGGGCGACATTGCCGGCACCCCGCGGCGCGGCTGGTTCCTGCTGGCGTCCGACGACGCCGGGCAGAACTGGGCGCCGCCCTGAGACTCGCGTTTCGCCCTTTCGGGCGAAGCACTCGTGGCTTCGGGCTACCGGCTTCAGGCTACGGTGGGTCGCGGCATGAGCCGGCCAGACCGACAAACGAGACGAGGCCGCCGTGCGCACAGCACACGGCGGCCCCTCCGCGGAATGGGGGAGCGCACTCGACTCGAGCCGGTGCGCTCCCGGTGACTCAGCCCTTGCGAGCCTTGCCCTTGGCGAGCGGCCCCGCGGCGGTCTTGCGCGCCGTCTCGCTCGCCGTCACGGCCGTCTTCGTGTCGCCCGCATAGCGCGCGAAGCGCCGGTCGCCGCCCTGGAAGATGCGCTTGGCGAGCTTGAGCTCGCGCAGCGCCGTCGACACGCGGGCCTGCGGCGTGCTCGTCGCCTTGGCGACCTCGCTCGCGCTCAGGCCCTTGGAGGCCTTGACGGCCTTCTCGACCACGTCGAGGAGCTGGTCGCGGGCGGCGGAGTCGCGGCGCGCCACCGGGCGCGGCGCGGCGGCCTTCTTGCGCGGGGCAGCTGCCCGTGCAGCGGCCGCGGGCGCAGGCGCGGCGGCGGGGCGGGGCGCCGGCGCCGGCGCGGCGACGGGCCGGGGCGCCTTGCGGACAGGCGGCCGGACCGCCGCCGGCTTTGCCGGGGTGCCCACGCCGACCTTGTCGCGTACGAGCGCGAGAATCGCCTCGTCCGACATGCCGCGAACGTAGCTGACCAACCCCGCCAAGAATGGATCGTTGCCTGCCATCGTTGTCTTCTCCGTGCGATAGGTGAACAAATGCCTAGTCACGAATAAGGAAGGTTGCGGGTCGGGTCAAGCCCATACCGACATGGCGGCGTCGTTTTGGCTCGATCAGCCCGGGTCGGCCTGGGTCGCGAACCCCCAGACGATGGCCTTCACGATCGAGGTTCGGTCGAGGCCGGCGCGCATGGCGTCCGCGATGAGCTCGCTCGCCGTGCCGAGGTGCTCCGGGCGCCAGATCTCGGGGTACGGCGGCGTCGAGCCGGCGAGGTGCCGGGTGAGCGCGACCGGATCCCAGGGCTGCGCACCGCCCGCCCAGGTGCTGCGCGTGAATGCCACCAAGCGCTGCCGGATCACGGCCACCGACGTCGGATTCACCGCGGCCTGCAGCTCGGCGGCGAGCTCGCGCGCCGAGGAGAAGCGCCCCTCGGGCTTGACGGCGAGCGCCCGGGCGAACCAGGCGTCGAGCGCGGGGGGCAGGCCCGCCACGAGCGCGCTCGCCATCACGAACTTGCCGCGCATGATCGCGAGGCAATGCTCGTAGTCGTTCTTGCGGTAGAACGGCAGGTGCCGCGTCACCATTTCGTAGGCCACGACGCCGAGCGCCCACAGATCGGAGCGGTGGTCCACGCTGCTCGAGTCGCGCAGCGCCTCGGGGCTCATGTAGGCGATGGTGCCAATCATCGCGCCGGCCTTGGTGACGAAGGAGCCCCCGCCCGTGACCTTGGCGACGCCGAAATCGATGAGCTTCACCCGCAGCTCGCCCTGGCTGCGCACCAGAAACACGTTGTCGGGCTTGACGTCGCGGTGAACGATGCCGCGCTCGTGCGCGACGCTGAGCCCCTTGGCGACCTGGCTCACGATCTCGGCCACCTCCGGCAGGCCCATGGGGCCGCCGTGGTCGATGCGATCGGCGAGGCTCTCGCCGTCGAGGTACTCCATCACGATGTACGGCAGGCCGTCGGCGGTGAGGCCCGAGCCGTACACCTGAACCACGTACGGGCTGGTCGCCCGCTGGATGGCGCGGTCCTCGCGCTCGAAACGGTGCAGCGCCTCCTCGCTGTGCTCGGCGCCGACCTCGTCGGACACGAACTTCACGACGACCTCGCGCTGCATGCCGAGGTCACGCGCGATCCACAGCATTCCCATGCCGCCACGGCCCAGGGGCCGGAGCAGCTCGAGATCGTCTGCGACGCGGTCGCCGGCCGAGAGGCTCACGGCGGAACTCTACCCCAACGGGCCGGGTGTGCGGAGAGGAAGCCCGGGGACCCATGCGCGGATTCCCCGTTTCGCGGGCCGACGAAATTGGCGACAATCGCGCGCCATGTCAGCGAACGCCGTCGAGCGCATCGCCGCGCTGCTCGCGCACCCCGAGCCGGAGCGACGCGCCGCCGCGGCCATCGTGCTCGGCGAGCTCGGCGACGCGAGCCCCAAGGTGGTGCGGGCCCTGTGCGCCGTCGTGCCGGCCGACGGCCCGCTCGTGCAGCGGCACGCGCTCGAGGCCCTCGCCGAGCTCGGGGCTCCGGACGCGGCCGAGGTGGTCGTCGGGGCGTGCACCGCGCGCGACGCCGGGGTGCGCGAGGCCGCGCTCGCCGCGCTCGTCCGGCTCGGCAAGGCAGCGCTGCCGGCGCTGAAGGCGCGCATGAAGCAGGCCACGCCGGAGGAGCATCGGGCGCTCGAGACGGCGCTCGCGCGGCTCGGCGGCAAGCAGGCCCTCGGCGCCCTGCTCGCGAGCTTCGACGAGACCGACGAGGAGGCGGCGGTGGCGGCGGCCGTCGCGATGCGACCGCAGATCCGCGAGGCCGATGCGCGCACCCGCGGCGCCTACCTCGCCGAGCTCGAGCGCTTCCTCGCGCGGCGCGGCAAGGAGCCGAGGGCCGCGCGCGAGGCCGAGCGCCGCGACAAGGGGGCCGGCACGGCGGGCGCGGTGCGCGCCGCGCTGAAGATGGTGGGCTACCTCGAGGACGAGCGAGCGGCGCCGCTCCTGCTCGAGTTCGCACGCCCCGGGCTGCCGGCCGGCGTGCGCCAGGAGGCGCTCATCGCGCTCCGCTTCGCGAGCGCCGGCAAGAAGGCGGACGCCAAGGTCGTCGACGCGCTGGTCAAGGCGGCCGAGGACCCGGACCGCTCGCTGGCGCAGACCGCGCTGATGACGCTCTCGGGGCTGTCCGTGGCCCCCGGGGCTGCGGGCCGACTCGCGGCGCTCCTCCGCCACCCGGAGGAGGCGCGCGCGACCGCGGTGGCCGAGATGCTGGCGCGGCGCGACGACGAGGCGTCCGTGGAGGCCCTCGTGGCGGTCGTCGCGGAGGCGGAGCCGCGCCGGGCGGCGCTCGCGGCGCACGCGCTCGCGCACCGCGACGACGCGGCCGGAGCGCTCGCGGCGGCCCTGGCCGCGTGCGAGGACGCGGAGCGCGCGCGGCTCATCGCGGATCTGCTCCGACCGCTCGCGAGCAAGCTCTCGGCCGCCGCGGGGAAGAAGCTCCTCGACCACGCGCTCGACCGCCTCACGCGCGGCGACCGTGGCTGGGAGGCGGCGCTCGAGGTGGCGCGCGACGCCGCGCCGGCGCTCACGGCCGAGCGGCTGCGCGACCTCGCGCACAAGCTCGGGCGCGGCAAGCCGGAGCGGGCGAGCCAGGTCCTGCGCCTGCTCTGCCGGAGTGAGCTCGCGACCGATGCGGACAGGTGGGCGCTCGCCATGGGCGAGCTCGAGCGGAGCCCGAAGGACGTGGCGCGCGCGGCGCGCGAGGGAGACGAGGCCCTGGCGCTCGTCGCGGGCCTCCTGCGCCGCGGCTTCGACGTGCTCGCGGCGCTGCGTCGTGACAGGAGCGCCGACCTCGACACGCTCTACTACCTCGGCTTCCACTTCGCCGAGCAGGGCGAGCCGACGGGGAACGCGCTGCTGCGGCTCGTCGTCGAGCGTGCCGGCCGGGCCAAGATCGGCCGCATGGCGCGGAACAAGCTCGAGCTCGCCGGCGGCTCCGAGGACTGACGTTGCGGAACGACGCGCCACGGCGAGCCGGGGCGTTTGCGCAGCGGCGGCCACTGGGCTAGCGTCGCGCCGCCATGGGCACCGTTGCGTTCTACGGGCTCGCCGCGCTGGCCCTCGCCTCGGCCGCGGTCGTCGCCTTTTCGAAGAACATCATCCACTCGGCCCTCGCCCTGCTCGGCACCTTCCTCGGCGTCGCCGGCCTGTACGTGATGCTGCGCGCCGACTTCATCGCGGCGACCCAGGTGCTCGTCTACGTCGGCGGCACGCTCACCCTCATCCTCTTCGCGGTCATGCTGACCGCGAAGATCGAGGAGATGAAGGTGTCGAACCCGAGCCAGGGTCTCATCGCGGGCTTCGCGCTCGTGACCGGGGTGCTCCTCATCCTCGGGAAGGTCGCGACCACGGCCACCACCTGGGTGGACCGGCAGCCGGCGACGACCACGAACCCGTCGACGGCGCGGCTCGGCCACGCGTTTCTCGACGACTACCTCTTGCCGTTCGAGGTGGGCTCCGTGGTGCTGCTCGCGGCCATGATCGGCGCCGTGGTGCTGGCGCGGCGCGCCGTCCGGCGCGAGTGGGAGCGGGAGTAGGATCGATGGAGATCGGGCTGTTCCACTACCTCACCGTCGCCGCCGTGCTGTTCGGCCTCGGCCTGCTCACGGTGATGACGCGGCGCAACACCGTGGGCATCCTGCTCGGCGTCGAGCTCATCCTGAACGCCGCGGCGCTCAACTTCATCGCCTTCGACCACTTCGTCGTGGGCGGCGTGAGCGGCCAGGTGTTCACGGTGTTCATCATCGTGCTGGCGGCGAGCGAGGCCGCCATCGCGCTCGCCATCGTGCTCAACGTGTACCGGAACTACCGCAGCATCATGGCCGACAAGCTGACCTCGCTGCGGCACTGAAGCGGCGCGGCTCGCAGCGGCACCAGCAGAACCACGGAGTCACGGAGCCACGGAGCGTGACACGGAGGGATCTCCGAACGCTGCCGGCTGCGAGCCGCTCTCCGTGATTCCGTGTCTCAGTGGTTGCTCACTCGTCGGTGGGTGGCTCGGCGAGGCCCACCTGCGAGGCCCGCTCCCTTTCGAGCTCACGGGTCTGACGCATCAGGGCGCGCCACTGATCGCGCGACAGCTCGGGGTAGATGTAGTCCCCCTCGAAGTTCGTGTGGTGCAGCATGAGCCGCGCCGTCTCGAAGATGATGGGCGCGATCTCCTCGGGGCGCTCGGTCGCGCCGAGCGCCTGGCGCAGCTCGCGCAGGCGGCGGTGGTGCTTGCCGCACACCGCCACCTCCGCCTCGAGACCGTGGTCCTTGAGCAGCGGGAAGATGAAGTCCTCCTCGTAGACCATGTGGCTCTCGAGCGGCCCCTGCATGAACGCGAGCAGGCGCGTGCGCTCGGCCGCGGCGGCCTGCACGCTCGTGCGCGCCTCGTCCATCAGCGTCCGCGCCATGGAGCGCGCCTGATCTTCCTCTTCGAACAGCGCCGCCAGCATGCGGTCGAACTCGACGGGCATGGGCGTCGCTTAGCACGAAGCCAGAGGCACCACGATGCGCACCGTCAAGCACGCGGCCGGTCGGCCTCCGCCCCGCCCCCGGGCGGCGGGGCTCAGCGCTCGGCGCGGGCGAGCTCGGACAGCCGGGTCACGAGGCCGTTGGCCACGATCCCGAGGACCTGTTTCTCGAGCTTGGCGCGCTCCTCGGGCCGGCCGCCCATGCGGATGCGCGAGCGGGCGCCCTGGCCACCGCCGATGCGCGCGACGACGGTGCAGCTCAGCCGCAGGACGCCGTCGCCGCGCTCCCAGTCGAAGTGCGTGACGCGCGCGCTGAGGACGAGGTGCCGGCCCTTGCCCCACTTGGCGTGCCGGCTGGCGCGCCGCAGCGCCGTGCGCAGGCGCTCGCCCACGCGCTGCGCGTCGTCCCCCGCGCGGACCTCGACGCTCGACCAGAGCACCCGCGACTCGGCCGCGGCGACCCGCGGCGCGAGCGCGCCCGCGAGCAGCGCGAGCAGAAAGACGGCGAGGCGTACCGGGTGCACCTGGGCACGCTACGCCGCGTGGGTCGCGCGGGCCAAGCAACCGCCACCCTCGCGGGCCTTTGCGCTATGTAGTGGGAATGCATCCGATCTCGGACCCCCGCCGCGCCCGCGTTCCCCGGCCTCGGCGCCCGCTCTGCCGCCGCGCCGGCGCGGTGCGTGCGCTCGGCGCGCTCGCGGCGGCGCTCGTCGGCCTCGGCGCGGGCGAGGCAGCGGCCGCGCCGCGCTGGACCGGGGCGACGGTGGACGAGACGGTGGAGCTGGCCCTCGAGGCGGCCCGCCAGCAAGGCCCGGACGCGCTCGCGCGCCTGGTCCTCGCCGCGGCGATGCACCAGGAGGCGAGCCAAGGCAAGGTCCGCGAGGGCCTCGTCGCGATCGGCGCCGGCGCTTCGCCGCTCGCCCACGAGGCGCGCTGGCTCGGGCGCGTGCTCGAGCCGGCCGCGGCGGACGAGAGCTGGCGCGGCGACCTCGAGCTCGGGCGCGACGGACCCGTCGACCCCGGGGGCATGGTCACGAGCTACGCGATTCTCGGGCCCTTCGAGGACACGGGCGGAGGCCTCGGCCGCCGCGAAGGCCCGGAGCGCGCCGACCACGACTTCACGAAGGCCGACTTCTCGTGGGGTACCTTCGAGGTGCGCTACCGCCGCAGCCTGCCGGCCTCGGTGACGGCGCGTGGCCTGCCGCTCGATCTCTACGTCGCGCCCCGCAAGGAGTCGTGCAGCTACCTGTCGAGCCTCGTCACCGTCCCGCCCTCGGCGACGAGCGGGCTCACGCTCTACATCGCCGCCTCGGGCGCGTTCCGCGCCACCTGGGACGGAGCGGACGTCGTGACGGGCGAGGAGGTGCAGCCGAAGCTCGTGCTCGATCGCGCCGCGGTGCGCCTCGCGACGGGCGCCGGGGCCCACGTGCTCACGCTCAAGATCTGCACGGCGGCCCTGCTCGACGCCGGGCGCGTGCGCGTCCACTTCGCCGACGGCGAGGGGCGGCCGGCCGCGGTCGCGACGAGCTCCGACCTCGCCGCGCTCCAGGCCGCGCGCGCGAGCGCACCACCGACCACGAGCGCCGAGCGCGTACCGACCCTGCTCGAGCAGACGCTCGCCCTCGGCGACGCGCCGAGCCTCACGCAACGGCTGGCCGCGGCGGTGGTCCGCTCGCTCGGGGGCGCGGAGAACCTGCGCAGCGCCCAGGCGCCGGGCCTGCTCGATCACGTCGCCGGGGCCGCCGACACGACCGCGGACGAGCTCGGGCTCGCCGCGACCCTGTCGCAGTTCGGCGCCAACCGCAGCGGCTGGCTCAACCAGGCGCTCGAGCGCGCGCGCGACGCGGGGGACCAGGCCACCGTGAGCTTCAGCCTGCGCGCCCTGACGCGCTCGCGCCTCGGCGCGCAGCTGTCCGATCTGGCGCACGCCACGCTGGGACAGCTGGCGCCCGGCCTCGCGCGCGACCCCGAGGCGCGCCTGCTCCGGGCGCGCGTGCTGCTCGGGCTCGGCGGCAGCGGGCTGCGCGAGCAGGCGCTGCGCGATCTCGTGGCGCTCTCCGAGGAGCAGGGCGACCGGACGCCTCTGGCCACCTGGCGCACGCTCGCGCAGCTCACCGAGCGCAGCGACCCCATGCAGCACCTGGCGCTCCGCCAGCGGCTCGCGGCGCTGCAGCCGGACGCCCTCGATCCTGCCTACGTCGCGGCCTTCGAGCCGCTCGGCGGCGAGGAGCTCGAGCGCGCGGCCCGGCGCGTGCTCTGCCTGCAGAGCGACGCGCGCCAGGTCGCGTCGATCGCCGGGCGCCTGCTCGACGCAGGTCGACGCCGTGCCGCCGCCGAGGCCTACGCGCTCGCGGCGGTGCTGTCGCCCAACCTCGCCGACGCGCACCGCGGGCTCGGGCACGCGCTCTACGCCCTCGGCGCACCCGACGGCGACGAGCGGGCCCGCGCGGCGCTCGACCGGGCGCGGGCCCTGAAGCCAGGCGACGCGGCCGTGGCGGCCGAGCTCGACTACCGCAAGACCGAGGTCGAAGACGGGGCACGGCCGCGCCCGCGGGACGAGGCGTACCTCGAGCCGGCCGCCACGTTCCTGGCGCGCGGCAAGCAGCGCCCGGCCCGGGTGGGGCTCGAGTTCGAGCGCGAGCTCCACTGGCGTCGGGTCGTGACCTTCCACGAGGACAAGCGGGTCTCGCAGCTCATGCACTACGCGCGCGAGATCGTGGTGGAGCCGCGCACCGAGGGCGAACGCTACGAGCGCTTCCCGGCGCGCGGGCCGCAGACCGAGCTCGTCCTGGCGCGCGTGCACCGCACGGACGGCAGCGTCGTCGGCCCGCAGGAGCAGGACGCGAGCGGTCCGCGCGTGCTCTGGCCGAAGCTCCACGCGGGCGACGTGGTCGAGGTGGCCGTCCGCACCTGGACGCCCGGCCCGGTCGGCCGCCGGGGCGACGCGCCCTTCTACTTCATCGACTACGTGGGCTCGACGGACGACCGCCCGGTGCTCTACAACGAGGTCGTGATCGACGCGCCCGTCGGTCAGCCCCTGCCCTTCGACGTGCTCGGGGGCAAGCCCGACAAGCGCGAGGACCACGAGGAGAACGGGCGGCGCGTCACGCGGCTCGTCTGGGAGGCGCCGCCGGTCGTGCCCGCCGAGCCCTTCGCGCCCCCCCTGTCGGAGCGCCTGCCGGTCGTCGTCGGCTCGGCCTTCCCGAGCTGGGAGGTCTTCCTCGGCTGGTACCGCGGCGCCACCGCGGGCTTCACCGAGCCCGACGAGCAGATCCGCCGCCTGGCCGAGAAGCTCACCGCGGGCGCGACGAGCCGCACCGACAAGGTCGAGCGCCTGTTCGACTTCGTGGCCGACGACATCCGCTACGTGAACTTCGTGTCCGGCGAGTGGTGGCTGCCCAATCGCCCGCAGCAGCTGCTCGCGCGGCGCCAGGGCGACTGCGACGACAAGGCGATGCTGCTCATCAGCCTGCTGAAGGCGGTCGGCATCCAGGCCACCGAGGTGCTGATGCAGACGCGCCACACCTCCCAGCCGTCGATCCTGCGCAGCGAGGCGGTCGCGGTCCCGATGTTCGACCACGGCATCGTCTACCTGCACGCAGATGGCCAGTCGCCCGGGCGCTACCTCGACGCGACGAGCCCGGAGAGCCGCATCGGCCCCCTGCCGTCGATGGACTCCGGCGCCATGGCGCTGTTCGTCGAGCCCGTCCCGGGGATGCCCGCCGCGGCGCGGCCGATCGACACGCCGGCGGCGGGCGTCGGCGAGCACGGCTCGGAGTCGCGGCTGCGCATCGAGCTGCGCGCCGACGGCGCCGGCACCCTCACCGCGAGCGAGCGTCACACGGGCGACCTCGCGTTCATGCTGCGCAACGCCCTGCGCCAGCCCGACGCGCGCGCGCAGTGGGTCGAGCAGCACCTCGTGTCCGACTGGTTCCCGGCGGCCAAGGTGGCGCCCGACGTGAGCTTCGACACGAGCCTGCCGGCGGGTGCGGCCCTGCTCGGCTACCACGCGGACGTGGCGGCGCTCGCGCGGCGCGAGGGTGAGGAGCTCATCGTGACGGCCGCGTCCACCATGCCGTTCACGACGCGGCTCGCGCCGCTCGTCGAGCGCACCCAGCCCGTGCTCCTGCCGATGCAGCTCGCGCCGCGGCGCTACGCGAGCGAGATCGAGATCGTGCCGCCCGACGGCTACGAGCTCGCCCCGCTGCCGCCCGACGTGCCGGAGCAGATCTCGCCCTTCGGCACGGTGAAGCTCGTGTACGAGCCCGGCAAGAAGAAGGACACGGTCGTCTTGCGGCGCGAGGTCGGCATCGTGCAGGGCCGCATCCCGGTCGCGGACTACAAGGCCTGGCGCGCGTGGCTGCAGGGCATCGACCGCATGATGCAGCGGGGGGTGCGCTTCGTGCCCAAGGGGAACAGGGGCTAGGCCGTCAGCGGCTGGCAGAGGCGAGAAGCGCCACCACGTCGTCCGGCAGCTCGCTCTCGACCGCGAAGGCCTCGATGCGTGCGTCGCCCGCGTAGGCGAGCCGGCTCGCGTGCAGGGCCTGGCGCGTGAGGCCCGGGACTCGCGCCCCGCCGTAGAGCTCGTCGCCGGCGATCGGGTGACCGAGGGCCGCGAAGTGGGCGCGGATCTGGTGGCGAAACGCACGCGCGGCGCGCGCCTCGACGAGGGCCCAGTCGCCGACGCGCCGCCGCACCTCGTAGTCGGTGCGCGCCGGGCGGAGCTCGACGTCGCGCTCACGGCCCGGGTGGCCCTCGGGCCACGCGCGCGTGCGGGCCCGGTCCTTGCCGGTGCCGGCCGAGAGCGGCACCTCGATGCGACCGCGGGCCGCGAGCCCCTCGGCGCGGCACACGAGCAGGTAGCGCTTGTCGAGCGCGCCCGCCTCGAGCAGGCCGCGCAGGGCCGCGAAGGCCTGCGCCGAGCGCGCCGCGAGCACGAGGCCGGAGGTGCCGGTGTCGAGCCGGTGCACGAGGCCGGGCTCGCGCGGCGAGAAGCCCACGCCCTGCATCTCCGGGTAGCGCGCCACGAGCGCGTTGGCGAGGGTGCCCGTCTCGCCCGGCCGCAAGGGAGCGGTCGGCTGGCCCGCCGGCTTGTCGCAGACGACGAGGAGCTCGGTCTCGTGGACGACCGTGAGGGCCAGGGCGGGCTCGGGCACGGCCGCGAGGCTCGGCGCCGCGAGCTCGGCGCGCACGACGTCGCCGGCCCGGCAGGCGTCGCCCTTGCGCGGGCGGTGGCTGCGCCCGTCGCGCGTCAGGACGATCTGCCCCGCCGCGACGAGCGAGCGGGCGCCGCTCCGCCCGAGCCACGGCACCGCGCGCGCGAGGAGCTTGTCGAGCCGCTCGCCGTCCTCGGCCGGCAGGACGGCGAAGGTCACGTCGCCCGGGCCGCGGCGGCTGCTACCAGAGCTCGCCACGGAGCACCACTCCCGGTACGGGGCGCCCGTCGGCCGACTCGCCGAGCACCGTCGGCTCGGGCAGCTGAAGGCGCGCGACGATGTCCGCGGGCCCGCTCCGGGCGGCCTCGGCCGCCTCGGGCTCGGTCGGCTCGCCCTCGGTGGGCGCGTCGGGCTCCGAGAGGAAGCCCGCGAGCAGCCCGCCGGCGAGCATGCCCGCGCCGGTGGCGCCGACCCAGCCCCGCACCTCGAGCTTGCTCGGCTCGGCGAAGAGCAAGGGGCTCGCCGCCGAGGCGCCCGCGAGCCCGCCGAGCACGATCCCGAGATCGACCGTGAGCATGCGGAGCGGCGGGAGCTCGGGCACGTGGATGGCGCTCGTGGCGGCGACGAGCCAGCCCGCGGCGGCGCCGTAGCCCATGCCGGCGAGCGGCATCGCCTCGACCGAGCCATCGACCGCGACCTGCACGAGGCCGCCGGTGAGCGTGCCGAGCGCGCCGCCCGAGTGGGCGAGCACGGCGCCGCCCTCGCGCATCGGGTGGGGCAGCGTGGCGACGGCCGCGAGCGTGACGCCGGTCGTCGACGCGACGAGCCCGAAGCTCCAGGCCTCGCTCGCGTCGGAGCCCGAGCGGCCCGCGAAGCGCCCGCCGTAGATGAGGTGTCCGGCCACCGCGGGCCACCACGCGCCGGCAGCCAGGTACCAGGCGTCCCCGACGCCGAGATCCCACTCGTCGGCGATGATGACCGCGGAGCCGAGGCCGACTCCGGCGCCGACGGCCATCAGCGGGAAGAGCAGGCGCGGGTCGTCGCTGCGCGCCGAGCGCTGGATCGAGTAGCCGATGAAGCCACCGAGGGCCGTGCCGTGAGCGACGAGCACCGCGCGACCGGGACTCTTCTCGGGCTCGCCCTCCGGCTCGCCCGCGCCGGGGCGAGGGCGAGGGGCGGGCCGCGGCGGCGCCTCGCTCGCGACGTCGCGCAGCATCGAGGCGGCGCGCACCACGGCGTCGTCGTAGGCCACCCGCTCGATGCGGTAGGCGAGGTTGCGCGCGCCGGGACGCGCCGCGACGAGGCGCAGCTCCACGGGCTCGCCGCGGTCGGCCCCGAGCGCGACCAGCGGCTGGATGACGAGGAGCTTCCGCGCGCGCGCGAGGTCCGCGAGGTCGAGCTCGCCGATCTCGCGCTCGCGCAGGGCCGCGCCCTCGGCCACGTCGACGAGCAGGCCGAGATCCTGCGCGGTGTCGCTGAGCTCCGTGTCGAGCGCGAGGCGCAGAGCGTCGGCGCCATGCCAGCGCTTGCCGGTGAGCTTCACGGGCAGCACGAGCGCCGCGACGCCTTCGGTCGGCGTCGCCGCGGGCGAGTCCTGCGCCGCCGGTGACGCGGGCGCCGTGGGCGCGTCCAGTGCCGCCGGTGACGCGGGCTCCGCGGGTGCTTGCCCGCCCGCGCCGTCACCCGGCTCGTCGGGCGCGACCGGCTGCGCGAGCGCGGGCAGCGCGGCGCATGCGCACAGGACGGCGGCCACCGCGGCGCACGCGCGGCGCGCCCGGCGAGCGGGGCGGCGGCGAGACCCACGCGAGGCCTGCCTTCGCGATCGCCTCTCGCCCGCTCGCGCGTGCACGGTCCTCAGAACATGACGGCTGCGGACGTGAAGATCGAGAAGGTGTTGACCTGGTCGACGTAGAAGCGCCGCCCGACGGCGTTGACGGAGGGGCGATAGGCCGGGTTCGGCAGGCCGCTCGCGCTGACGCCGAAGAGGTTGCCGCTGGCGTCGTACTGCGCGGTGCCGCTGTGGCACGGGCCCGCTTCGCCCACGCCCTTGCCGTTGAGGTCCGGGTTGCAGGGCTGGTCGTGGCTGATGCCGTGGGCCTGGTCGAACTGGTAGCCGAGGCCGAGGTTCAGGCGGAAGAGCTCGGCCGCGCGCCAGCTGACCGAGCCGCTCACCTTGTAGCGACCGTGCGCCTCGACGACCGACAACCCGGTGAAGTAGGTCTTCTCGGAGTTGGTGTCGATGACGCTCGCCGTCTCGGCGCCGTCGCAGGTGGCGAGGCTGTTGACGTTCGTGCACCCGGTGAAGCGCGCCCAGGTGGGCTTGCGCAACGACCCCGCGTCGCTCGAGCCGAGCGCGTCGAAGAGCTCGGAGTAGTCACGCCCCTCGGACCGGTACTGGCCGTCGAAGCGCACGTTGAACGTGAGGCGGCCGAAGTTCTCCCGATCCTCCCAGGGGTGGATCATCATGCCGAGCGTGACGCCGCCCATGATGGGCGGGTGATTGACGATGGCGCCCTCGAGATCCGTCGCCCCGTAGAGGTTGTCGCCCATCTGGAACTCGAACAGGGCGTTGAAACCACCGTACGGCTCGACGTACTTGATGCGCTTGCTCATCAAGGTGTGAATCTCGAGCCCGACCGTGCCGCGGCTGACCCCCGGGGTGTGGGAGCTGTCCGCCTCGATGCCCTCGTGGCCGCCGTCGAACAGGCCGTTGCGGTTGATGTCCATCGCGTCGGCGCACTCGACCTGACCGGCCTTCGGGCTCTTGGTGCAGGGCCGCATCGCCTTGCCGGCGTTGAGCCGCGTCTCGAAGCCGAGCAGCCAGGTGGGCTTGGTCGTGTCGCGTTGCTGGTTGAAGATGTCGAGGTCGAGGCCGAGCGCCACGAACTCGATGCCGCTGCGCGCCGGAGCCTCGAAGGGCAGCGTGAAGAGCTGCTCGCCGCGGGCGCCCGCGAGCGCGGTGTCGGCGCGCGTCGCGCTGTTGTTCGTGTCGACGATGCGCCGGGCGTTGTTCAGGATGACCGGCAGCCGCGCGTAGAACGAGAAGTCGTGGTAGATGCCGAAATCGAGGCGCGGGGTCAGGCGCGAGGTCTGCTCCTTGTACTTGCCGACGAGCAGCTGGCGGCTCGTGAAGCCGCCGGTCGTCAGGCCCGGCTCGAAGATGGCGGTCTCACGCATGAGACGCGCCTCCTTCGCCTCGTACTCGAAGCCGAGCGTGAACCAGAAATCGTAAGGATCATCGCCGTCGAAGGCGTCGGCCACATCGACGACCTCACCCGGCTCGAGCATGATCCGCGGGCGCTCGTCGTCGGCGCGGGCGGGCGCGGCGGCGAGCAGGACCGCGAGCGCCGCAAGCGGGGTCGCGACCAGCGTGCGTCTTCGACTGCGCATGATTCCGTGAAGCGACGCTAGCGGTCCCCGCCCCACGTTGTCAACGCGCGTCGACGCCCGGGGTCACCGGCGTTTCTTGGCGGCCGCTTCCTCGAGCCGGCGCCGGTACTCCTCGCGCAGCTTGTCGAGCTCCTGCTGCAGGTCTCCGCCGGGCTCGACCGGCTCCGTGACCGGGATGCCGCGGAAGCCGGGAGCGGCCCCCGGGCCCATGGGAACGGTGCGGTGCGCGACCGGCGCGGGCGTCGGCGGCGAGCCGGCCGGTCCCGGTGGCTGCCCCGGCGCGGGGGGCGCGGGCGGCGATGGAGGCGGCGCGGGCGGCTTCGGGGCCGAGGGCGCGCCGAGCGACACCTTGGTCGCGAGCGGCGGTGCCGCCCCGAGGATCTGCGCGGCGGGCCGGAGCAGGGGCGACTGCTGATCGGGACGACTGCGCAGCGTCTCGTTGAAGCGCGCCGGCGGCGGATCGGGCCGACGCAGGGTGACGGCCCCCGAGTCGGCGAGCGGGCCCGGCGGCTCGGCGGGTGGCTCGGTCGGGGGCACCATGGGCGGTGTGGGCCCTGCCCCGGGCGGGCCGCGCGTGCCGAGCCGCGGCGTCAGGGGTGCGTCCTCGGCGTCGGCGTCCGGGGGCGTCGAGTCGCCCTGCGGGCGCGAGCCGTCGCGCCGGGTGACGGCGTCGTGGCGGACGCCCTCGTCGTCGTGGCGCCCGCCGATCGCGTCGGCCTGCGCCGTGATGGCGGCGCCGCGAGCCGACAGCACGCCGAGGTGCACGGCCGGCGCGCGATCGCCGTCGCCGCGGAACCCGAGGCGGAGCGCGCTCGTGGAGGGCGGCTGCGCGAACGGGTCGGCCTCTTCGCCCGACGGCACCTCGGAGCTGAGCGACTCGGCGTCGAGCTCCTCGCGCGCCTGCGACAGGTCGCGTGACGTGGCCTCGAGGCGGTTCGCGAGCACGCCGACGAACTGCCACAGGAGCTTGACCGCCACCCGCGGGTCCGTGCGGATCACCTCGAAGAAGCTCTCGCGCTTGAGGGTGATGAGCTCGCTCGGCTCGACCGCCGTCACGGTGGCCGAGCGCGCCCCGCTGCGCAGGAGCGCCATCTCGCCGAAGTGGTCGCCCGGGCCGACGAAGCCGAGCACCGAGCTGCCGTGCGAGATGTTGAGCCGCCCCGTGAGCACGATGAAGAGCTCGTCGCCCTGCTCGCCCTCGCGCACCACGGCCTCGCCCGGCTCGAACTGGCGCACGTCGGCGAGCTGCATGATGTTGAGCAGCTCGCGGTCGTCGAGCTTCTGGAAGAGCGGCATGTGCGCGAGCGCCTCGCGCTTGAGCCGGAGCTGCCGGGCGCGCAGCGTGTCGCGCGCGTCGCCGCGCCCGAGCCGCACCAGGATGGCGGTGATGTTGTCCTTGCCGCCCTTGCCGTTCGCGAAGTCGATGAGGCCGCGCACCGCCGCCTCGCCGTCGGGCACCGCCAGGAGCGCGCGGGCCGCGTCGGGGTCGCCGAAGTAGCCGGTGAGACCGTCCGAGGCGAGGAGGAACTGGTCGGCCGGCAGGATCTCGAGCGACAGCGTGTCGACCTCGGCGCGCTCGTAGACGCCGACGGCGCGCGTGATGGCGTTGCGCCGCGGGACCCGCTCGACCTCGGTGGCCGTCACGAGCCCGGCGCGGACGAGCTCGTTGCCGACCGTGTGGTCCTCGGTGACCTGGTGCAGCGAGCCCTGGCGGTCGAGGTAGATGCGGCTGTCGCCGACGTGGGCCACGAAGGCGTACGCGTCGAGCAAGAGCAGCGCCGACAGGGTCGTGCCCATGCCGCGCCGGCTCGCGTCGAGCTGCGCCTCGGCGTGGATTTTCTGCGAGGCGCACTGCACCGCGTGATCGAGCAGCGAGAGGATGTACTTGACCGACACCTCCGAGCGCGTGCCCTTCTCGGCGCGATCGCGCAGCGCCTCGCGCTCCTGCGCCAGCTCCTGATGGACGGTGCGCACGGCCATGGCGCTCGCCACCTCGCCGGCGGCGTGGCCCCCCATGCCGTCGCACACCATGAAGAGCCCGATGTCGCGGTCGACGAGGAAATTGTCCTCGTTGTGGGCGCGCTTTCGCCCCACGTCCGTGGCGGCGAAGAACTCGATATCGCTCGACAGGCCCATCGATTGTGCCGACCTTCGACCTATACCACGGCCCTGCGCTCGCGCAGCACCTCGCGCGCGGGCGCTCAGCCCGCCGGCACGATGGCCGCGAGCATGCGGCCGCTCACCTGCCCGTCGCGCCGGTAGGAGTGGAAGCGCACGGCGTCGCACACCGTGCAGCCCGCCACCTGATCGACGGCGCGCACGCCGCAGGCCTCGAGCTGCGCCGTGACGATGGCCCGCAGATCGACGTGCGGTCGCGCGCCCTCGGCCGCGGGCGGCACGACGGCTGCCTCGCCGAGGGTGCTCGCCGCCGCGAGCGACGCGGCGACGTCCGAGCCGACCTCGAAGCAGCAGCGCTCGACGTGGGGGCCGATCGCGGCCACGAGCCCCCCCGCGGCGGAGCCGGTCAGGTTCCGGAGGGCCTCGACGCCCGCGCGCACCGCCCCGCGCACGACGCCGCGCCACCCGGCGTGGATGGCCGCCGCAGCGCCGCTCGCCCGGTCCCCGAGGAGCACCGTGGCGCAGTCGGCCATGCGCACTGCGCAGGCCAGGCCGAGCGCCCGGCTGAGGACGATGTCTCCTTCTTCGGCCCGGACGAGGGCGGCGTCGTCCCCGCGCGTGACCGCGCGCGCGGCGGTGCCGTGCACCTGGCTGAGGAAGTAGATGCGCTCCGGCGGGACCGCGAGCACGAGGGCCGCGCGCGCGAGGTTCTCGCGCACCCGCTCGAGGGTGTCGCCGGTGCCGGTCGAGAAGTTGAGGCTCTCCCAGGGCGCCGGGCTCGTGCCGCCCTGCCGCGTGAAGAAGGCGTGCCGGAACCCGGCTCCGTCGAGCAGCTCGCTGTGGAGGGCGATGGCCATGGCGCGGAACCTTGGGCCGCCTGGCGCCGGCGGCAATCGTCGTGTTCTTCCCCGGCCGGGCGCGCGGTCTCAACTCCGCTCTTATCGACCGTTCGCGGTGCGTGCTAGCTTGACGCTCCCCATGACGTCGCCTGCCGCCGCGCCCGACCGCTACATCGGCCGGGAAATCTTGAACGGGCAGTTCAAGATCCTGAAGAAGATCGGCACCGGCGGCATGGGCGCGGTCTATCAGGCCCTGCAGCCCGAGATGAACCGCATGGTGGCGGTCAAGATCCTCCACTCCAAGCTGAAGGCTCGCAAGGACCTCGTGTCGCGCTTCCGCCGCGAAGCGCGCGCGATGAGCCACCTCAGCCACCCGAACACGGTCAAGGTCATGATGTACGGCGAGCTCGAGCAGGGCGAGCTCTACATCGTGATGGAGTTCCTCGAGGGGCGGAACCTGAACCAGGTGGTCCGCAAGACCGGCCCCATGCCGGTCGAGCGCGCGATCCCGGTGCTCATCCAGGTGTGCGGCGCCCTGCAGGAGGCGCACGAGCTCGGCATCATCCACCGCGACCTGAAGCCGGAGAACATCTTCCTCACGAACTCGGCGGGGCTCACGGACTTCGCGAAGGTGCTCGACTTCGGCCTGGCGAAGGTGACCGAGCGCGAGCTGCGACCGGGCAGCATCATGCTGACGCAGGAGGGCATGGTGTTCGGCACGCCCGAGTTCATGTCGCCGGAGCAGGCCCAGGGCCGCGTCCTCGACGCGCGCAGCGACATCTACTCGCTCGCGATCATCCTGTACGAGGCGCTCACGGGCAAGTTGCCCTTCGATGCCAAGACGTCGATGGAGCACATCCAGATGCACGTGATGAAGCAGCCGATCCCGCTCGACGAGCGGGTCCCGGGCAAGACCTTCCCCCCGGGGCTCGGCGCCGTGATCGCCCGGGCGCTCGCCAAGGACCCCGCCGCGCGGTACGCGAGCGCCACCGAGTTCGCCGACGCCTTGCGACCCTTCGCCCCGGCGACGCCGGCCCAGCTCGCCTCGGCCGCCGCGCGCGCCGCCGCGCCGCCCGGCCCCCCACCCTCGGCGGTGGAGGCGAACGCCCTCGTCCCGGGGGCCCCGCCCTCGCAGGGCGGCGCGCGCGCGCTGCCCCCGACCGCGGCGATGGCGGCCGTGCCCGCTGCGACGGGGTCGTACCCGCAGGGCCAGCCTCCCCAGGTGCGGTCGGCCACGGCCACCGTGCCGATGGCGGCGGTCGCCCCGCGCAAGCCGGCGAGCGGGACGAAGCTCCTGCTCGTCGCGATCGTGTCGGTCATCGTGGGCGTCCTGGCGACGATCCTGGTGCTCAAGCTCATCCGGTGATGACACGCCGCGCCCGCCGTCCCTCGCCGACCCTCGCCGACCGGCAGATTGCGCTCCCCGGTGAGGACCGCTAGCATGCACAGCCCAGGACGTACCTGCGCAGGTGGGCCATGCTTCCGGGGGTTGCCGTGAACGCAGGGCAGTCGACGAACACACTCGGAAAGTACCGCCTCATCGCCGAGCTCGGGCGCGGAGGCATGGCCGAGGTCTACCTGGCGATCGTCGCCGGACCGGCGGGCTTCAACAAGCTGCTGGTCGTCAAGTGCATCCGCCTGCACCTCGCCGAGGACCCGGATTTCCTCGCGATGTTCCTGGACGAGGCGCGGCTCGCCGCGCGCCTGAACCACCCGAACATCGTCCAGACCATCGAGGTCGGCAACGCCGACGGCCGCTACTTCATCGCGATGGAGTACCTCGAGGGCCAGCCCCTCAACCGCGTGCTGCACCGCATCGGGCGCGAGCAGCTGCCGCTCGGCTCGCACCTGCGCATCCTGGTCGAGGCGCTCGCCGGCCTGCACCACGCCCACGAGCTCACCGACTACGACGGCACGCCCCTCGGCGTCGTGCACCGCGACACCTCGCCGCACAACACCTTCGTCACCTACAACGGCCAGGTGAAGGTCGTCGACTTCGGCATCGCCAAGGCGATGAACTCGAGCGCCGAGACGCGCACCGGCGTCCTCAAGGGCAAGGTCGCCTACATGTCGCCCGAGCAGGCGCAGGGCGACAAGGTGGACCGCCGCGCCGACGTCTACTCCGCCGGCGTGCTCCTGTGGGAGGCGCTCGCCGCGCGCCGCATGTGGAAGGGCCAGAGCGACATCGTCGTCCTGAACCAGCTGCTCTCGCCGACGGCCGAGGTGCCGCCGCCGAGCAGCGTCCGGCCCGTGCCGAAGCGGCTCGAGGAGATCTGCCTGCGGGCGCTCGCGCGCGACCGCGACCGGCGCTACCCGACGGCGCTCGAGCTCGGGCGCGACCTCGAGGACGCCATGGACGCGCTCGGCATGCGCGGCAGCACGCGCGAGGCGGGCGAGCTCGTGGGGCGCGAGTTCGCCGACGAGCGCGGCAAGATCAAGGGCATCATCGAGGAGCAGATCCGCAGCGCCCGCGACATGTCCACGGGCGAGTACAAGAACCTGCGCATCCCGCTGCTCGTCGACCCGCACGAGCGCGGCTCGATCTCGACGAGCGGGCCCGAGGGCTCGCCCGTCAGCGCGGTCGTGCTGAGCGATGGCGGCCAGGTGGTCCGCACGGTCCCGGTCCATTCGAGCGCGCCGCCGCGCAGCGAGCTCGGCACGGCGACGGACGGCGCCGTCACGCGCAGCATGCCCTCCGGCGGGCCCGGGGCGCCCCCGAGCGGGCGGCGCGCGCTCCTCGGCCTCGCGGCCGGCATCGCCGTGGCGGCCGGGGGCGTGCTCTACTTCGTCACGCGCGCGCCGGCGGACGCCGCGAGCGAGGCACCCGCGACGGCCGCCGCGGCCGCGAGCGCACCCGCGACGGCGCCGGCCCCGGTCGAGCGCCCCGCGCCGAGCGCCGCGGCGAGCGCGGCCCCGCCCGGAGCCGAGATCGAGCTGCGCGTCGAAGCGACCCCGGCGGCCGCCAAGATCTACCTCGACGGCAAGCTCCTCGACGGCAACCCGGCCACGTTCCGCACGCGCGCGGCCGACGGCGAGCACGAGGTCCGCGCCGAGGCCGACGGCTACGAGCCGAAGACGCGCAAGCTGGCGCTCGACCGCAGCAGGACGCTCGACCTCGAGCTCACGAAGGCGGACGGCAAGGTCAAGAGCTCCGAGCCGTGGCGCCCGGGGACCGGCGTGCCGCAGCCTCCGAAGACCGCCTCCGCCGATACGGCCACCGCGCCGACCGCGACGCCGACGCAGCCACCGCCCCCGGAAGAGGTCCTCAAGGCCGGCGGCACCGCGACGCGCACGATCGACGAAGACAACCCGTATGCGAAGCCGAAATGATGGGTGCAGGTAGAGGCATGGGGCGCGCGCGCGGTCGGTGGGGCCTTCGCGCTCTCGTGACGGCCGCCGTGCTGGGGCTCGGGCTCGCCGCCGGCGCCCACGACGCGCACGCGCAACAGCCCGATCCCACGGTCGAGGCGTTCGCGCGCTACAAGGCCGGCGTGAGCCTGTTCCGCGACGGCAACGCGCGTGCGGCGCTCATCGAGTTCCGCCGCGCCTACGAGCTGTCGCCCGATCCGAACGTGCTCTTCAACATCGGCCAGTGCCACATCTCGCTCCAGGACTACGTGGTGGCCCTCGACACGCTCGAGAAGGTGCTGCGCGAGGGCGGCGACAAGCTCAAGCCCGGCAACAAGGAGCAGGCGCAGAAGGACGTCGAAACGTTGAAGGGGCGCATCGCGCGCCTCGAGATCACGGTCAACGTCCCGGGCGCCGAGATCTCGGTCGACGACAGCCCGGTCGGCAAGGCCCCACTCGACGGCCCGATCACCGTGAGCTCCGGGCGGCGCAAGGTGTCGGCCGCGCTCGAGGGGCGCAAGCCCGACACGAAGCACGTCGACATCGGCGGCGG
>JADLAB010000445.1 GCA_020848455.1 Polyangiaceae bacterium | reverse complement strand
GCTCGTGCCGCGCCACGGCCGCCCGGGCCCGCGCCCTCGCCGGCAGCGTCGTCGTGCTCGCTCTGTCGTCGTCGGTCGCGCGTGCGGCCCCGGGCGCGGGCACGCTCGCCGATCCCGTGCGCGTCGACGCCTTCCCGTACGTGGCCGCGGACACGACCGCGGCGGCGCCCTCGAACGCGGTCGACAGCTACGACTGCGCGCCGGCGCTCGACGAGAGCGGACCGGAGCGGCTCTACCGCTTCGAGCTCGCGGCGCCGGCGCGCGTGACGGCGTGGGTCGAGGGTGACGGCGGGGCGGTCGACATCGACGTGCACCTCGTCGCCGGGCCGCTCGGCACGAGCGGCGGGCAGGCGACCGGCTGCGTGGCGCGCGGCAACGTCATCGCCGAGGCCGAGCTCCCGGCGGGCGAGGGCTGGGTCGCGGTCGACAGCTACGCCGGCGCGGCGCAGGCCGGCCCGTACGTGCTCCACCTCGAGGCGATCGGCGACGCCTGGATCGATCGCCCGGTCGCCGTCGGCGTGCGCTGGCGCGCGCGGCGCTACGTCGACTGGGCCGGCCCGCAGGTCGTGAACGAGCTGGTCGTCGACACCTCCGAGCCCGACGTGAGCGTGCGCGCCGTCGGCGCCGCGGGCTGTCAGACGGTGGGCGCCCTCGGCGAGGCCATCGGCGCCGTCGCCGGCGTGAACGGCGGCTACTTCGGTCCCGGCTGCGCGCCGGTGAGCCTGCTCATCGAGGACGGCGTGCTCGTGGCGACGAATGGCGCGACCCGTGGCGCCTACGGGCTCGACGCGGCGGGGGGACCGCACATCGAGGTCGTCGCTGCCGGCGCCGGTTGGCCCGTGGCGACCCAGGCACACGGCGGCGGACCCGTGCTCGTGGCCGGCGACACGCCCTACCAGGGTGCGGCGGCCTGGAGCGCGCAGGGCTTCACGAGCGCAGGCTTCAACGGCAACAACCCGCGCACCACGGCGGGCTACGACGCCTCGGGCGCGAGCCACTTCCTCGCGGTCGACGGGCGGCGCGCCAGCGCGAGCGGCATGTCGCTCGACGAGCTCGCGGCCTTCACGCACGCGGAGCTCGGGCTGCCGGAGGTCGTGAACCTCGACGGCGGCGGCTCGACCACGCTGTGGATCGCGGGCGCGACGCCGAATGGCGTCGTCAACTACCCGTCCGACGACCCGCAGCAGGAGCTCGCGACCCACCCGGGGAGCCGCGGCGTGAGCGGCGGCTTCTACGTGTTCGCGCCGCCCTACAACCACCCGCCGCGCTTCCAGACGGTGCCCGTCGAGAGCGCCACCGCGGGCGTGGCCTACGCCTACGACGCCGACGCCATCGATCTCGATCCGGGTGACGCCGTCTCCTTCGAGCTCGACGTCGGGCCCACCGGCATGGAGGTCGACGCCGCGAGCGGCGTCGTCACGTACGCGCCCACGAGCGCCTCCCCGCCGAGCGCCGACGTCACCGTGGTGGCGCGCGACGACCGCGGCGCCGCGACCGCGCAGAGCTACGTCCTCGTCATCGCGGGCGGCCTCGGCGAGGGTGGCGCCGGTGGCACCGGCAGCGGTGCCGCGGGGCAGGGCGGCAGCGCGGCCGCCGCCGCCCCGGCCGAGCCATCCGAGGCGGCGGGCTGCGCGTGTCGCATGGGCGCCGCGGCCGCCCCGAGCGCGCGCTCGCCACGCACCGCGCTCGCGCCGTGGGCCATCGCTGCGCTCGGGCTCTTGGCGCTGCGCCGCGCTCGCTCGCGGCCTGCTTGCTCCCACTCGACCAGGCGGAGGGATCGTCCATGAGAACCCGGCTCGCGTGGATGCCCTGTGCCATCGTCCTCGGCTGCAGCCGCACGGTGCCGGGCGGCGCGCCGCCCGAGGCCGACGCCGGCCCGAGCGTGAGCGACGACGGGGGCGATCTCGGTGGCGACGGCTTCACCGGCGCCGACGCCGGCGGGCCCATCGACGACGAGGTCGCGCGCGAGCTGCGCCACGCGCTCGTACGGCAGATCGAGACCTTCGACCGCCCCTGGGGCGGCGGCGGGTGGGATCCGCGCGTGCTCGACGCCATGCGGCGCGTGCCGCGGCACTTCTTCATGCCGCACACGAGCCTGCGCACCGCGTACATGGACCAGCCCTATCCGATCGGCCATGGGCAGACGATCTCGCAACCGACCGTCGTCGCTCTGATGACGCAGGCGCTGCGTCTGCGCGGGGACGAGAAGGTGCTCGAGATCGGCACCGGCTCCGGCTACCAGGCCGCCGTGCTCGCGCTCTGCGCCCGCTCCGTGTACTCGATCGAGCTGCTCGCTCCGCTCGGCGAGTCGGCGCGCGACCGGCTGCGCGCGGCGCACTTCGACAACGTCGAGGTGCGCATCGGCGACGGCTACGCGGGCTGGCCCGAGCACGCCCCCTTCGACCGCATCATCCTCACGGCCGCTCCGCCCGAGATGCCCGAGGAGCTGCTGCGCCAGCTCGCCGACGGAGGCTACGTGGTCGCGCCGGTCGGCGAGGACTTCCAGGTCCTCGAACGCTGGACCAAGCACGGCAAGCGCTTCGAGCGCGAGTCGCTCGGCGGCGTGCGCTTCGTGCCCATGGTGCACCCGCCCGAGTAACGGCGGCGCGGCGGCGAGGTGCGGTCGGCGCTCGGGCTACGAGCGACGGGCGTCGGGCGGCACGCGGAGCCCGACAGAGCGGAGGTGAGGACGGGATTCGAACCCGCGTATGATGGTTTTGCAAACCATTGCCTAACCGCTTGGCTACCTCACCCAGCGCGGCGATTTCGTTGCCTCTTCGCGCGTCTCACCGCCGCTGTCAACGGCCGTCTTGCGGCGGTGGCGGTTCCCGAGGGGCAACCGGCGAGGCGCCAGAGACGGGGCGGGACCCGAGCGCGGCGGCAAGGCTCTTGGCCCGCTCTCGGGCTCCGGGCTCCCGGCTTCCGACTCCGGGGCTGGAGAGCCCCGCACCGAGCGGCAAGACTCGCACCCGCTCGGCGAGCAACCGGAGGTCGGCTCGGGACGGATTTCCGCCTGACGGAAGGCGCCTGCGCTCCGCAGCCGCCGCGCTCGCGCGGGCTCGGCGGCACCCGGCGGCGGCGCGTCCGGGTTAGGATCTTCGCGCGCGCTGTACTAGGCTCCTGGGCCGCGGAGGATTGTGATGACCGACATCGACAAGCGCTGCCTCGACACCTTCCCCGAGTGGCTGCGCTCGCTCGGGAGCGACGCCGGCGACCTCGCCGAGGCGCTCGGCAACGACGCTTTGCCCGACGACGTCCGCCGCGCTGCTGCCGGGGGCCTGAACTACCTGTTCAAGTCGCTCGACCTCATCCCCGACGGCATCGAGGACCTCGGCTACCTCGACGACGCCTTCGTGATGCGCGTCGCCGCCGCGCTCGCGCTCGCCGCTGCTCCGGGGGTGGCCGAACAGGCCCCCAAGCTCGCGCGGCTGGCCGGCGAGGCCGCGCTCATCCGCGAGCTGCTCGGCGCGGACTACCCGCGCCTCGAGACCTACGTGGCGCGGCTGAAGACGGGCGCCGCGCGCGGCCGCTCGGTCGACGACATCCTCGGCGAGGAGAGCCTGCGCCGCGATTTCATGACCGAGGTCGCCGGCTGGTCGAAGAGCTACGAGTGCCCGACCTTCGCGCGCGACGAGAAGAACCTCGTCAAGCTGAAGTCCTTCCTGTCGGCCAAGCTGCCGCGCTGACACGGTGACGAGACGGCCGGCGCGGCGCCGCTAGATCGGACGTCGCGCTGCGACCTGATCCGGCCGGCGGCTCGAGTAGGGCGAGCTGTCGTCGGTGTTGTCGCCCGCCGACATGAGCTCGGGCAGCAGATCGCGGCACTCCGGCTTGTCGCGCAGGTGCTGCAGGAGCTGGTGGCACACCTGACCGAAGGCCCGTTCGTACTCGAGCCCGTCGCGTGTGCGCTTCGCCACCTGGTCGCGACCCTTCGCGAGATCTTCCTCGAGCGCCTCGGCGTAGCGCGCGAGCTGACCGCGCAGCTGCTCGATCTGGCGGCGGAGATCGCGCGCCGTGGCCTCGCACTTCTGCTGGCGGGTCTGGTAACGACCGAGCTCTTCGCGCTTGGCCTGGGCGGTGGCGCCGGCTGCGCCTGCGCGCTCGAAGATCTGCGTGTCGACGCGCCCGCCGCGCGTGGCCGCGTCTGCCTCGGCGCGGGTGCGCTGGGCGGCCGTCTCGAGGTCCATCAGCTCGACGCCGGCGCGATCGACGTCGGCCGCGTGCGACTGCGCCTCGCGCAGGGCGCGCGACTCCTCCTGCGCCAGATCCTCGACCTTGCGGCCGATCTCCGCGCGGAGCGCGCGGCCGCGACGCTCGAGCGCGTCGAGCCGGCGGGTGAGGCTCGCGACCTCGCCCTCGAGGCGGCTGGCACGCGCCGCGAGGTCCCAGGTCTGCGACAGAGCGCCGAGCACGTCCGCCGGTGCGTCGCGGCCCGAGTAGGCGCGCGAGACCATGCGCGTGAAGATCGCCGCGCGCGTCGCCCACTCGGTCACGCCGGCCGACTGCGGGGGCGGAGGCGCGGGCGGGGCAGGTGCCGAGTCGATGGCGCCGACCTCCCACTGCTGGGACTGCGAGGGCAGGCTCCGCTGGAGCTTCTTCAGATCCTCCTGCAGATGATGCGCGTCGACGTAGCGGTCCTTCGGCAGCTTCTGCAGCAAGCGCAGCGCGATCTCTTCGCCCTTCGGGTTGACGTCCGGCTTGATGCCGCGCGGTCGCGGCGGAGGCTGCGTCTGCTGCATCTTGAGCAGCGTCTCGCGGTCGTTCGAGCGGAACGGCAGCTGGCCGGTCAGCATCTCGAAGAACAGGATGCCGAGCGCGTAGAGGTCGGCCGCCGGCGTGGTGTCCTCGCCGCGCGCCTGCTCGGGGGACATGTACTCGGGCGTCCCGAACACGGCCCCCTTCGGCGCGAGGCGGGCGTCGCGCTTCAACGCCGCCAGACCGAAGTCGAGGATCTTGACGAAGTCCTTGCGACCACCGCGCTCGGTCAGGAGGATGTTGTCGCTCTTGAGGTCGCGGTGCACGACGCCGAGGTCGTGGGCACGCCCGAGCGCCGCGCACATCTGCTCGAGGATGTCGACGGCGCGGGCGATCGGCATCGGTCCCTGCGCGAGCTCGGCCGACAGCGGCGTCCCGACGAGGTACTCCATGACGAGGTACAGCTCGCCGTCCTCGGTCTCGCCGATGTCGTGAATGTCGATGATGTGCGCGTGGTCGACGCGGTTGGCGGCCTTCGCCTCGCGCAGCATCCAGGCGCGCAGGTGCGTCTCGCCTCGCAGATCCGGGCGGATCAGCTTGAGCGCCACGACGCGGTCGATGAGCACGTGGCGTGCGCGGTAGACGAGGCCCATGCCGCCCTCGCCGAGGCGGGCCTCCAGCCGGTAGCGGCCCGCGACGACCTTGCCGAGCAGGGGATCTGGGCTCTTCTTCACGACTTCCTCGACAGGGACCGAACGCTTCGTCGGCACGCCGACACCCCCGGACCAGAGCCCGAGCGGCCTCTGCCGCCCCGAGCTGACCGTGGCGCCGCAACGAGCGGCAGGTCCACCCTGGGCTACCGCGCCGGCCATGAGAAGCCAAGCCCCAAGGCGAGGCGTCGGGTCCCGCTTCGGGTTTCGCAGGCTTAGGTGGGACGCCGCCGGTTCCCGGTCCCGCGACGCCGCGTCACCGGCGGGCTCGGCGGCCCGGCGGGGCAGGGCCCGGGCGCGCCCTGCACGAATGGAGTTCCCGATGGGCGAGGGCCGACCTACAGCGTGGGCCGACGACCATGCCGGCCGACGTGCTCATCGACCTGACGCCGCTCGACACGCTGTCGCGCTTCCGGGGCATCGGCCGCTACACGCGCTCCGTGGCGCGCGCGATCGCGGCCCTGTCGCCGCTCGAGCGGGGCGGCCTCGCGTGCGAGGGGCTCGTCGGGCTCGCGGGCCCGCAGCCGGTCGGGCCGCTCGACTGGGACGGGAGCCCGGGGGAGCCCGGCCCGACCATCCCCTGGCTCATGCGCCGGCGCAGCGCGCTCGTGGCCACGCTGCGACGGCTCCGGCCCCGCCTGTTCCACGCGACGCAGCCCCTCGGCACGCCGCGCGGCTCGTTCGTGCCGCGCGTCGTGACTTGCCACGATCTGCTGCTCCACGCGCTCCACGAGGACTACCTGCCCGGCCGCTGGCTGTACCGCCGCGGCCTGTGGGCAGCCGACTGGTCGCGGTACCACAGCGCCCGGCGGGTCATCGCCGTGTCGCGTGCCACGGCCGATCAGCTGGTGAGCATCCTCGGCTTCGACGCGCGCCGCATCGACGTCGTTCACCACGGCGTCGACCACGAGCGCTTCCGCCTCGCGCGGGACGACGCCGAACGCGCGGCCCGCGCCGCCATGCGCCAGGCCCTCGGGCTCGACAAGCCCTACTTCGCGTACCTCGGCGGCACCGACCCGCGCAAATCGATCGGCGTGCTGTGCGCGAGCTTCGACGCCGCCGACCTCGAGGACGTCGAGCTCGCCGTCGTCGGGCGCACCTCGGAGCAGGAGCGCACGGTGGTCGACGGCATCGTCGCGGGGCTGCGGCACCCCGAGCGCGTGCGCCTGCTCGGCTACGTCGCGGACGAGGCCATCCCGGCGTTGCTCGAGGGCGCGCTCGGCTTCGTGTTTCCCTCGATCGGCGAGGGCTTCGGCCTGCCGGTGCTCGAGGCGATGGCGTGCGGCACGCCGGTCGTGACGCCCCTCGGCACCTCGCTCGTCGAGGTGGCCGGGCGGGCCGCGCTCGAGGTGCCGCCGCGCGACGTCGCGGCGCTGACGAGCGCGCTCGCGCGCCTCCACCGCGAGCCTGCTCTGCGTGCCGATCTCGCGCGCGCCGGCCTCGCCCACGCGCGTGGCTTCACCTGGCGGGCCTGCGCCCTCGGTACCGTCGAGTCCTACCGCCGCGCGCTCGGCTGAAGGTGCGGAGCTACTCGACCACGGTGCCGATGGGCTCGCCGCGACAGACGCGCAGGATGTTGCCGCGCTCGCCCAGCTTGAACACGCGGATGGGCAGCTTGTTCTCGCGGCACAGCGCGATGGCGGTCTGGTCCATCACGCCGATGCGGTCGACGAGGAAGCGCTCGTACGAGATGCGCGCGAACATCTGCGCGCCGGCGTGCTTGATGGGGTCGCGGTCGTAGATGCCCTCGACCTTGGTCGCCTTGAGGAGCGCCTGCGCGTTGATCTCCATGGCGCGGAGGGCGGCGGCCGTGTCGGTCGAGAAGTACGGGTTGCCGGTGCCCGCCGCGAAGATGACGATGTAACCCTTCTCGAGGTGGCGCATCGCGCGGCGCCGGATGTAGGGCTCGGCCACCTGCCGCACCTCGATGGCGGTCATCACGCGCACGGGCGTGCCCACCTTCTCGAGCGCGTCCTGCAGCGCCAGGCTGTTGATCACCGTGGCGAGCATGCCCATGTAGTCGCTCTGCGAGCGATCCATGCCCGCGGCCGCGCCGGCCAGGCCGCGGAAGATGTTGCCGCCGCCGACGACGATGCCGATCTGCGCACCCATGCGGTGCACGTCGCGCAGCTCCTGGGCGAGGCTGCGCAGCGTCTCGGGCCGGATGCCGGCGCCGCCGATCTCGCCGCTCAACGCCTCGCCGGAGAGCTTGAGCACGATCCGCTTGTAGACGAGGCCTTCGGCGGGTGCAGGAGGGGCAACGCTGTCGGGGGGCGACTCGTCCATCGGGCGCGTAGCTACCCGCACGCGCGGGCGGCCGCAAGCGGCGTGCTCGCGCCCAGCCGCGGCGCAAGTATCATCGCGCCCATGCTCGTCCTTCGGCGCGCGTTCTCCGCTCTGCCCCTCGCCTGGCTCGCCGTGCTCTCGGGCGGCTGTCCCGCCACGACCCCCGAGCCCGCCGAGCCACCGCCGCCGACCGCGGCCGCCTCGGTCGCCGTCCCGCCGCCGGCGTCGGCGCCGCCCCCGAGCGCCTCGGCGCCCGTGCCGAGCGCGAGCGTCGCGCCGAGCGCGGTGCCGCTCGCGAGCGCGAGCGTCGCGTCGAGCGCGGAGCCGCTCGCGAGCGCGAGCGTCGCGCCGAGCGCGGCGCCGCTCGCGAGCGCGAGCGCGAGCGCAGAGCCCGTCGCGGTCAGCCGCTCGCTCGACCTTCCGCGCGAGGGCCCGATCTTCTGGGTGCACCAGACGCCGGCGTGCCGGGCGGCCGGGGCGAAGGGGCCCGAGCCGCAGGTGGGCCCGCCCAAGATCTACACGTGGCCGAGCTCCGGCCGGTTACCCCTCGAGGTCATCGTGCGCATCCTGCGCCAGAACGGCGCCCGCCTCGTCGCCTGCTTCGCCAAGTCCGCGTCCGGCGCTGCCTGCCGCGATGCGCGCGCGAGCCTCCGCTTCGTCATCGCCCGCGACGGGCGCATCGCGCGCGCCGAGCCCCAGCCCGACGCGGCCGAGCCCCAGGACCTCGAGCTCGCCGCGTGCCTGGCGCGCGAACTCTACGGGCTCTCGTTCCCGCAGCCCGAGGGCGGCGTCGTGACGGTGAAGATGCCGCTGCGCTTCCTGCGCTAGCACGAAGCTCCGATCCACCCTGATCCGGGCAGCCGGGAGCCTTGGGCCTCGGCAGGGGTGCGGCCGAGGGCGCGCGCTCTGCCGCGTGGCCTCGCCGCACGCTGCCGTTTCGTGCTAGAGCCTCGGCACCGATGCCGAATCGTCGCTACCCGTCGCTCGCGTGCACGGCGCTCGCCGCGCTCGGCTGCTCGCTCGCGCTCGTCGCGCTGCCGGCCTGCAACGACAAGGCGCTCGAGCTGCCGCCGGACGCCGGTGCCGTGCCCGAGGGCCTGACCGCCGAGCAGGCCGCCGCCGTCGTGGCGAAGGTGGGCGACCGCACCATCACGCTCGGCGACGTCGCCGCGCACATCGGCTCGCTCAACCCGTACTACCGGCTGCGCTTCCAGAGCAAGGAGCTGCGCCGCAAGCTCGTCGACGAGATGATCGACGTCGAGCTCCTGGCGATCGAGGCGCGCCGGCTCGGCCTCGACAAGGACCCGCGCACCGAGGAGGCCATCCGCCAGGTGCTGCGCGACGCGATGCTCGCCGAGGCGCGCAAGGACGTGCCGGATCCGAGCGCCTTCTCGGCCGCCGAGGTGCGCGCCTACTACGAGGCGAACCGCGACCGCTTCCGCGAGCCCGAGCGGCGCCGGGTGGCGGCCATCGTGCTCGCCAAGCGCGAGGACGCCGAGAAGGTGCTCGCGCAGGCGCTCGAGGACAAGAGCGCCGAGGCGTGGGGCAAGCTCTACCTCGCCAG
>JADLAB010000444.1 GCA_020848455.1 Polyangiaceae bacterium | reverse complement strand
TCCAGACGCCCGACACGCCGCGCACGTCGGCCTGGCCGCCGAGCTTTCCTTCCGTGCCGACCTCGCGCGCCACGCGCGTGACCTCGGCCGCGAAGGAGGACAGCTGGTCCACCATGGTGTTGATGGTGGCCTTGAGCTCGAGGATCTCGCCGCGCGCGTCGACGGTGATCTTCTTCGAGAGGTCGCCGTTCGCGACCGCCGTCGTGACGTCGGCGATGTTGCGCACCTGGCTCGTGAGGTTGGCCGCCATCGAGTTGACGTGGTCGGTGAGGTCCTTCCAGGTCCCGGCCACGCCCCTGACCTGGGCCTGTCCCCCGAGCTTGCCCTCGGTGCCGACCTCGCGCGCCACGCGCGTGACCTCCGACGCGAAGCCCGCGAGCTGCTCGACCATGGTGTTGACGGTGCGCGCCGTGCTCAGGAACTGGCCCCGGATCGGGCGCTCGTCGACCTCGAGCGCCATGCGCTGGGCGAGGTCCCCCTCGGCGACGGCGCCGATCACCCGCGCCACGTCCACCGTCGGCTGGACGAGGTCGCCGACCAGCCCGTTGACCGCGGCCACGCAGGTGGCCCACGAGCCGGTCACGGGTCCGAGGCTGGCGCGCTGATCGATCCTCCCCTCGCGGCCGACCACGGTGTTCATGCGCTCGAGCTCGCGCACCATGCGGGCGTTGAGCTCGATGACGTCGTTCAGCGCCTCGGCGATCTCGCCCGACACGCCGGTCAGCCCGAGGGGCAGCCGGACGGTGAAGTCGCCGCGCCGGACGGCGCGCAAGGCCGCGAGCAGGGTGGCCGCCTCGAGGGGCGGGGTCGGTGTCTCGAGCGTCGTGGACATGGACATGGCGATCTCCGGTTGGGCACGGCCTCGAGCCGCCCGCGCGCCCGGGCGCGGCTGCGGCCCCGCGGCTGTCGCGCTCGAGGCGCACCGCGTCACGGCGGGCGCTGGAGCAGCTCCGCGACCGCCCGCTCGAGCTCCTCGAGCCCGAAGGGCCGCGCCAGGAACGCATCGCCGCCGGCGGCCTTCGCGCGCTCGCGCGTCGCGGCGTCGGGCCAGCCGGACATGAACAGAACCGGCCCGCCATAGCCGCGGGCGCGGAGCAGGCGGCAGATCTCGACGCCGTCGGGCGGCGGCATCATCACGTCGAGCACGACGAGCTCGAAGGTCCCGGCGTCGAACGCCGCCAGGGCCTCGGCGCCGTTGGCGCACGCCGTGACCTCGAACGCCGCACCGAGCATGAGCGGCAGCAGCGTGCGGTTCATGGGCTCGTCATCCACGAAGAGGACCGACGTGGGCATGGTGCTCCCTCCGCTCTCGGGTGCCGAGGCGACGCGGGCAGCTCGTGCGCTCTGCCCGGGTGGCGCAGATCCAGTTCCGTGTTCCCTGCACGGCGTGCAGCGGCCGTGTACGTGCTGTGGCCTGGCGCCGCCGCCGCGGGTCAGGAATGCGCACCGGGGCGCACGTCGCTGCGACCGACGCCCGACGTCGGCAGCTCACGCGCCCGAGCGCGTCAGGGCGCGACGACGAGCGTGGCGCACGGCCGGTGAAGAGCTGCAGCGAGCCGTCCGTGCCGTCGGGCTGGGCCGTGTCGATCCGCGAGTCGAAGTAGTACGGCGCGTCGGCGAACCCGAAGACGTCGCACATCTCCTGATCGCCGAATCCCCACTGGACCGTGACGTCGCGTGGATTGTCGTACTCGCAGCCGAAGCGCAGCCCCGCGGCGCCGGCGAGGTCGATCGCGGCGTCGAAGGTCACGCCGTGCGCCACGCCGACGATCGGCCCCGCCGCGTCGAGGAGGAGCTCGCCGTCGTTCGGCCCGCCCGCGACCTCGGCGAACACGCGCGTGCCGAGGTAGCTCGTCTGGGGCATGACGTAGTGCACGCGGGCGTCGAGCACGCCGCCGGGGGCCTCGCTCGCGACGTCGCAGGTGCCGGAGAAACGCGACGTCGCATGCGGCGGGATGGCGAGCCCGCCGTAGTGCAGCGCGAAGGGCCGGACGACCGTGGTCGTCGCCGAGGCCGCGAGCGGCTGGAGGGTCAGCGTCGCGCGACCCACGGCCGGCTCCACGTCGACGTTCAGCAGGTGCAGGTCGCCGATGATGCGCGCCCGCGCCGGGAGGCGCACGGCGACGCCGGGCGGGAGCTGTTGGGTGTAGGTCGCCGTGCCCACGGCGTGCGCGTAGAGCACACCGCCGCCGCCCTCGACGGCCGCGACCTGCGAGAAGCTCCGCTCCACGCACGGCCACTCCCCGTCGGGGCCCGCGAACAGCGTGTCGGGCACGAACACGAAGTTCGCGTGGTGGAGCGCCTCCGTCTGCGCGAGCGTGACCGCGTTCACGTCGATGGGCGCGTCGTTGTCGAGGGTCCAGCTGCGACAGAGGCCGAGGACCTCCTCTCCGGGCAAGACGGTGTGCTCGGGGAAGTCGTGCACCAGCGGCGGCGGCGGCGGCGGCGGCGCGGCATCGACGCGACCGGCCTCGTCGCCGCAGGCGGCGAGGAGCGTCAGAGCCATGGCGACGAGCCCGGAACGGCGCAGCTTGAGCATCGGGCCATCCTAGCGCCCGAGCGCCCGCGTGCCACGGCGGTGTGGGAGCGCGAGCGCGGGCGGGGGCGCGACCTAGCGCAGGCCGAGCGCCGGTGCCGCGGGCTCGAGCCGCAGGGCCGCGAGATCGTCCTCGAGCCGCACGCGGCGCTCGAGGCCCTCTTGCTGGAGGTCGACGAGCGCGGTCGTCAGGCGCGCGAGCTCGGCGTCGAGCGCCCCGAGCCGCGCGCCGAGGCCCTGCCCGACCCCGCGCCCCGGGCCCTTGCCTGCCGGCGCCGCGGCAGGCTGCGCCTTGCCCGGCGGTACGAGGAACGCTAGCTGCTCGCGGAGCTCCGCCGCGCGGCGGCGCTCACGCCCCAGCGCGTGGCGACGGCCGGTCGCCTTCTGCTCGAGCTCCCCGAGGGAGGTCGCCTCGGCGAGCAGCCGGCCGAGCTCGGTGCGGAAGGCTGCGTCGGGG
>JADLAB010000443.1 GCA_020848455.1 Polyangiaceae bacterium | reverse complement strand
GCACCGCGGTGTTCACCCAGGGCTGCACGTTCACGACCGGCGGCGGCTACCAGCGCGGGTACCGGCAGCAGGATTCGCGCTACCAGTCCCCGCCAGGGTACTACCCGACCCAGCCGGGCACGCCCGGGCAGCCGGGCACGCCGGGGCAGCCGGGTACGCCGGGCACGCCGGGGCAGCCGGGCACGCCGGGGCAGCCGGGCACGCCGGGCAAGCCCGGGCAGCCACCGTCGAGTCAGCTGCCCCGCGGCGGCGTCGGCATGGGTGGCCCGACCCACCTCGCGCCCATCGCGGAGCCGCCCGTGGCGCAGAACCCGTCGCACCAGTTCCCGGCGGGCCTCGCCCAGGGCATGCCCCGCGGCTACCCCGCCGCGAACGCGGACGGCTTCTGGGTGTGGAACGAGGGCAACGTCTGGCACCTCAACACCACGACGACCGGCGCGACCCAGCGCTTCTGGGGCCGCTTCACGGCGCTCCACGGCGAGGTCCTGAGCGTGCGCCCGAGCTCCGACGCCCTGCGCAACCGCTACGCGCGCACGGCGGCCGGCGACTGGATCTTCGACTTCCAGACCGCCGCCGACGGGCAGGGCTTCACCTTCGAGGCCTCGAACAACGCCTGCGTGAAGTTCGACCTCCAGGCCGCCGGCCTCACCATCACGGTGGGCGCGCAGAGCCTGCACCCCCAGGTCCCGAACTTCGTGCTGTGCCCCGCGCAGGCCGTGCCGGGCGCCACGGCTCCGGCCGCCGTCCGGCCCCTGCCGCCGCGCATCCGCCGGCGCTAGCACACCGGGCCGGGCGAAGGCCCAGCCGCACGGGCTAGCCCTCTTCTTCCTCGATCTCCCAGTCGCGCAGGGCCGTCACGCCGATGGCCGTCGCGCAGCGCTCGCAGAGCGCGGGCTCCTCGAAGCGCACCTCTTCGCCGCGCGTCCAGAGGAACAGCCCGCGCCCCGCGGGCTCGCCGTCGATCGGGTCGCCACAGGCGTGACACGCGGCGAGCTCGGCGGTGGGCTCGTGCGCGGCGGCGCCGAGCGCGGCGAGCGCGACGTCGTCGATGGCGCACGAGAGGTGGACGCTTGCCGTGGGCTGGTGCGTGTCCATTCGGGCCACGGCTGAGCAATACCTCATGCGCGCCGGCCGCGCACGTCGGAAGGCGTCGGCTGCGCGCGCCGCCGCGAGCGGGGGACGGCGCCGCGCGCGGGCACCGTCACTCGGCCGGGCTCGCGGCCGCCTCGGCGGCCTCGGCGACCGGCTCGGCCTCGACCGGACGGCTCGCGCCCTTGTCGAGCCCGCAGCTCTCGAGCAGGAGCTCCGCCACGTCGGCCATGCGGATCTCGTCCTCCTTGTTCTTGTCCTTGAGCCCGTCCGTGATCATCGTCATGCAGAACGGACACGCGGTCGCGATGGTGGAGGCGCCGGTGTCGACGAGCTGCAGCGTGCGCCGCACGTTCATGCGGTCCTTGTTCTGCTCCTCCATGAACATCTGCGCGCCACCCGCGCCGCAGCACAGGCCCTTGTGGCGCGTGGCCTCGCTCACCTCGACGAGCTCGACCCCCGGGATCGACCGCAGGATGTCGCGCGGCTCCTCGTAGATCTCGTTGTAGCGACCGAGGTAGCACGAGTCGTGGAACACGACGCGCCCCTCGACGTGCTTCTGCGGCGTGAGCTTCTTCTCGGCGACGAGGCCGAGCAGGTAGTCGGTGTGGTGCACGACCTCGTAGTCGCCGCCGAAGTCCTTGTACTCGTTCTTCAGCGTGTTGAAGCAGTGGGGGCAGGCCGTGAGGATGGTCTTGATGCCGCCCTTTTCCTTGTAGCCGTTGAGCGTCGCCACGTTCTGCTCGGCGAGCATCGCGAACAGGTACTCGTTGCCGGCGCGCCGCGCCGGGTCGCCGCTGCACGTCTCCTCCTGGCCGAGGATCGCGAAGTCGACCCCGGCCGCGCGCAGCAGCGTCGCCGTGGCGCGCGCGATCTTCTTGGCGCGGTCGTCGTAGCTCGCCGCGCAGCCCACCCAGTAGAGAAGGGCCGCGTCGGGCTTGTCGGCCATCGAGGGGATGTCGAGCCCCTCGGCCCAGTTGGCGCGGTCGAGGCGGGCGAGGTTCCACGGGTTGCCGTTGACCTCCATGCCCTGGAACGGGCCGGCCAGCGCCGCGGGAAACTCGCCGCGCACGAGCACGAGGTTGCGCCGGATGCCGACGATCTTGTCGACGTAGCTGATCATGACCGGGCACTGCTCCTCGCAGGCGCGGCAGGTGGTGCAGGCCCAGAGGACGTCGGGATGCAGGACGTCCGGGACGAGGTCGATGGGCTTGCTCGCGACGTCGGGCACCGGCACCGGGTTGTCGGGGTAGACGGGCGCGTGGTGGCCGTGATCGTCGCCGTGCTCGTGCGCCTCGTCGTGCGCATGGCCCTCGTCGTGCGCATGGCCCTCGGCGTGCTCGCCCTCGGCGTGCTCGCCCTCGCCGTGGCCGTTCGAGCCGTGGCCGTGGCCGTCGTCGACCGTGCCGGTCGGCCCACCCGGCCGGTTCAAGAGCTCGTGCTCGCGCCGGTAGAGGTGGTTGCGTAGGTCGATGGTGAACTGCTTGGGCGAGAGCATCTTGCCCGTGCGATGCGCGGGGCAGTTGTCCGAGCAGCGCCCGCACTCGGTGCAGGTGTAGAAGTCGAGCAGGGCCTTCCAGCTCAGCTGCTCGAGCCGCGCGATGCCGACCGGCTCGGCCGTGTCGGGCGTGTCGACGGCGGCCATCACGCGCTCGCCGATCGCCTCGGCCGTGGGCGCCATCAACGGCAGCCGCCCGGGCGGGGTGAGGTCGCGCGCGAAGACGTTCGGCAGCGACGTGATGACGTGGAAGTGCTTGCTGTACGGCAAGAGGTTCAGGAACACGAGCACCAGCGTCGAGTGCGTCCAGAACCCGACATGCGCCAGCACGACGAGCATCCCCGGCGACAGCCCGCCCACGAGCTGCGCCACGGTCGAGCCGACGGGGCTCGGGTAGAGGCCCCACGGGACCGCACCCGCCTCGGCCGGCGTCGGCCCGAGGTGCGCGACGATCTTGGTCACGCTCTGACAGAGCTCCGCGTCGGCACCGCACACCTTGGCCGCGTGCCGGTGGTGGAGCGCGAGGGCGGCGCCGTCGTAGAGCATGTCCGACAGCATCATCGTCGTGATGATGACCAGGATGAGGACGGCCTCGCCGGACTGGGTCATGCGCGCCTCGCGCTTGACGAGCCGGTAGTAGAGGAACACGACCGCGCCGCACACGACGAGCAGGGCGACCACGTCCTTGACGAGCTCGTACACGTGCCCGAGCGGCACGAGGCCGAGGCCGGGCAGCTTCACCGGCTCCTCGCCGAGGATCCACAGGCTGAAGGTCGGGTCGAAGCCGCGGCCCCAGAGGATCAGCGTGCGCACCAGGAGGATGGCGAAGCCGCCGAAGATGAGCATGTGCGCGGCCCCGGCCAGCGGGTAGTTGCGCATGCGCTTCTGGGCGATGGCGAAGACGAAGACGCTCTTCAGCCGCGCCCACAGCCGGTCGCTCCGGCTCTCGGGGCGGCCGACCTTGAGCAGCTGCCAGCGCCGGTTCGCGCTCCAGACGAACGCAGCCGTGAGGCCGACGATTATCGTCAACATCCAGGTCGGGTGCATGGACTCTCCGCCGCCCGCGCGAAGGCACGCCGCCGAGGCGGGGCGCGAGCTGAAACCCGGCCGGTGACGTGCCGAGCGGGCAAGCGGGTTCTATGAGCGGGATTCCCGCCCGTCAACCAGTCCGGTGGGCGCGGCGCGGCGGCGGGGCTCCGGCGCCGAGGGCGCGCGCCCGGCCGGGCTCAGCGGGCGACGACGACGTCGCGCCCTTGCACCGCGAAGCGCACGGCCGAGAGCGTGCCGGCGCTCGGCGGCGGCACCACGAGGGTCCCGCCCGCGACGTGGTCGTACGGCACGAAGTGCCCCTGCACCGTCTGCTCGACGCCGTCGACCACCACGGTGACGGTGGTCTCGAGCTCGGCGGGCGGGCGATCGAGCGTGATCGGGGTCTCGAAGCTCGCGCTGCCGTCGGCGCGCAGGACGACGCGCTCGTACGGTGTCGGCTGCCAGCCGGGCGGCAGCAGCATCGCGGCGCCGTTCACCGTCTTCATGCGCTGCACGAGCGCACGGAAGGTGTAGTCGGAGATCCACTGGTTGCTGCAGTAGCCCATGATGTCGGTGTCGTTCGGCGAGTGCAGCTCCTTCAGCACGATGTCGTAGCCGTACACGTTGTCGCGGCCGCCGCTGTACGGGTAGCTCGGATCGACCCCCTGCGGGCCGCCGCAGGGCGCGTGGTAGCGGCCGTGCGCGTGCCCGACCTCGTGCGCCGCGGTGAACGCCGTCTCCGGGTCGGAGAAGCCGAGGCCGATGCCGGCCCGCGCCCAGGCGTCGCCCGGGCCGGCGAGGTTCGAGAGGCCCGCGACGCACCCCTGGCTGCAGAACGAGTAGAAGGTCGTGTCGGGGTTGAACATGCCGTACCAGTACTCGTCCGGTGCGGCGCCGCTCGACTGGCGGCGGTTCGTGAGCCAGTTGAGCAGCGAGTCCCAGCCGTTGCCCCAGGCGTCGACCGTGCCGTTGTAGGGCGCCGGCGCGGTCACCGTGAGCTCGACGGCCGCCGCGGGGTACATCGCCATGAACAGGTTCCGGAACCGGTTCATCTGCGACTCGGTCGTGTCCGGCAGGCGGTTCGAGCCGTCGGCGCCGTACTGGATGGGCACGATGACGAGGCGCAGCTGCGGCCCGGTGTTCTGCACGTCGAGGTTCTCGACGATGTTCGCGGGCGGGTAGGCGGCCGCGGCGTTCTGGCCGGTCGACACGCCCTCGAGCTGCAAGAGCTCGACCTTGTACACGGTGCCCGTGGCGAGCGTCGCCGCGGCGACCTCGAAGTTGATCGTGCTCGAGAGGTCGGCGTCGGACGACTGGGCAAAGGGCACGTTCGCCTGCTGCTCGAAGACGCCGCCGCCGAGGGTGAGGCGCGCCGTCACCGGCTGGCCGTTGTAGCCGGCGTCGCGGTGGTAGAACACGCGCAGGAGCGCCGGGCGGTTCGCGATGACGGGCGTGCTCGAGACGGCCGGCGCGCCGTTGGCCATGAGCGGTCGCTCGACGCCCTGGTAGAGCTTCACCGCGTCGACGAAGACGCCGTCGACCGGCACGAGGCCGGGCGTGGGCTGCGTGTTCGTGGTCGTGGTGGTCCCGCCGCTGCCCCCGTTCGCGCCGCCCCCGGTCGGCGAGTCGCCGAGCTCGAGCGAGTCCGCACCGGTCCACGTGTTGCACGCCACGAGCGCGGCGGCGGCGAACAGCCCAAGCCAGATGCGATGTTGCATGGAGGTCGGTCGATCGTATCAGCGCGAGCAGGTCCGTTCACGCGCCGCGAAGGGGAAAAATCGCGGGTATTCCCGGAATCGTGCAGCGAGACGGCACGAATGTCACCCAACGTAGGACACGCGCGCACAGGCTCGCCCTGCCCCGCGGCAGTCCCTCGTCACGCGCCGTGTCTCGGTGCCCGCGTGGTCGCGCTACAGCGTGAACTCGAGCTCGCGCTGCTCGCTCCGGGTCGTGAGCTCGATGAGCGTCGTGAAGGCGCGCTGGCCGATGCGCGCCGAGAGGCGCACGCGGATGGGCGGCGTCGCGTCGCGCAGATCCTCGAGCTTGACGACCACGCGGTAGCGGCCCTTCTTCGGCGCGCCGCTCGCGAGAAAGACGTTCTCGACGTTCTGCCGGTGGCAGAGATCCTCGGCGCCCGGGCAGTCGCGGTCCTTGAGGATGCCGGCCGGCGTCGGCTCGTCGTAGCGCGCGACGTCGCCGTCGGGCCCGCTCACGTTGAGATCGACGTCGGCCGTCGGCTCGGGCCACGCGATGGTGAACTGCAGGATGCCGGTGTGCACGCCGCAGCCCTCGTCGATGACGCCGTTGCAGTTGTTGTCGAGCGCGTCGAAGCACAGCTCGGCGCCGCTCGGCGTGCAGGCGCTCTCGAGCTTCATGCCCTGCGAGGTCGCCAGGTCGCGCACGTCGAGCGCGCCCTTCGCGGGGCCGGCGGGCACCTCGAGACAGCCGGGGGCGGCGCCCGCCGCGCCGAGCACGAGCGACAGGGCGAGCGCGCGCCGGGCAGCTGGCCGTGGCGCTGCCATGTCAGAAGGTGCCGCCGCAGAGCACGCCCGCACCCTCGGCGTCGACGCCGGGCGCGCACGCGACGCTCACGGGGCCCTTGGCCGGTGTGCCGTCGTCGGCCTTCGGCGCCTCGCCGCTGCCGAGCGAAGGCGCGGCCGCCACGAAGGTGATGCCCGCCGCGAGCAGCACGCCGCCCGTGATCGCGAGCCCGAGGCCCGCGCCGAAGGCGCTCGCGGCGCGCTCGCCGTCGCGGTTGATGAGCTGCGTGTCGTAGTAGCAGAGCGTGAGGTCGCCGTACTGGCAGGCGTCGCCGTAGCTCGCCAGGTGCGAGTCGCGGTTGTCGCTCGCCGCGCCGCGCAGCGTCGAGCCGTAGACGAGCAGGCCGATGCCGAGGCCGCCCACCGCGGCGCCGGTGCCCGCGAGCGCGAGGCCGATCGGGCCCTGGTACGGAAACCAGGCGCCGCCCGGGGCGGGCTCGGGCTCCGGCTCGGGCGGTGGGGGCGGCGGCGGCGCGTCCGTCTTCTTCGGCTTGGGGTCGAGCACGATGGCGGACGGCTCGCCACCCTTGACCGTCACCGTCGCCGACGCGTCCTCGTGCTCCTTGGCGCTCACGACGACCTTGTGCTCGCCCTCGAGCAGGCGCAGGTCGGCGGGCAGCGGCTTCGCGTCGCCGCCGTCGACGCGCACGGTGGCGCCCGCGACCTTCGACTTCACGCTCACCGTGCCGAGGTGCTTCAACGCGACGGCGAGCTGCCCCTCGGCGTCGGTGCGATCGGTGTCGCTGAGCGGCTTGTAGGTCGCCTTGAGCGCAGCCTCGATGGCGTCGGCGGCCTCGGCCCAGCTCTTCAACGCGAGGTAGGTGTAGCCGGTCATGCGCAGCACCTGCCCCGTCGGGTAGAGCTCGCGGGCCTGCTCGAACAGGCCGCGCGCCTTGTCGAACTCCTGTGCCTGGTAGGCCTCGAGCGCGTCCTTCGCGAAGCGCTTGCCCTCGCCCTCCGGGTCGGCCGGCTGCGCCGCCGCGAGCCCGGTCGACAGGGAGCACGCGAGCGCCGCCAGCACGGCCGCGAGCCGCCCACCCCTGCGCCTTGTCGGTGCGCCCGTCGTGTGCGCGTTCATGACGCGGGAATTTCGCACGAAGAGCGCTAGAAGTCGATCTTGCCCACCTTCGGAGCCGCCGTCGCCGTCGGCTTCGTGGTCGCCTTGCTCGTCGGCGGCGGCACGGCGGTCGTCGTCTTGGTCGGCGTCGACACGCCGACCGGCGGGGGCGCGGACGCGGTGCTCGTCACGGGCGGCGGCGGTGTCGCGGGCGCGCTGCTCGCCTCCGGGGCCTCGCTGCTCGCCGGGGGCTCGGCGCTCGAGCCGAGCTCGACGGTCGCCGGGGGCTCGGGCTCGGTCGCGGCGGGCTCGGTCGCGGTGGGCTCGCTCACGGCGGGCGCGCCCGTGGCCTTGGCCGTGACGGTCGGCGTTCCGGCCTGGGCCGCCACGGCGGTGCCGTCCGCGCCGACGGGGGTGCGCGTCGCGAAGTACACCCCCGCCCCCGCGCCGGTGAGGATGAGCGCACCGAGCACGCCGATGCCGACGGCCGCAGCCGCGGACGGCTTCTTGCGCACCGGCGGGAGCTGGGTCGCGTAGAGCGGCGCGCCGGTGCTGTCGCCGAGCGCCGGCGCGCTCACGCGGTCGCCCGAGAGCACGGTGCCCGGGATGGGCCCGATCGGCACGTTGACCTGGAGCGAGCTCTCGAAGGGCCGCGGGCCCGACTGGGCGGCCGGCGGATCCATGCGCGGGCCGGAGGCCTCGAAGGGATTGCCGCCCGTGCTCGTCGACATGCCGCCCGCGTGCGACACCGCGAGGGCCTTCGACAGCTCGTTGACCAGATCGCCCGCGGACGCGAAGCGCTCCTTGGGATCGCGGTTGCACGCCTTGCAGAACCAGACGTCGAAGGCCACGCCGAGGTGCGGCGCCGACTCGCTCGGCATCGGCATCGGCTCGTAACAGATCTGCCCGACGAGCGAGGCCATGTTGTCGGCCGTCCAGTAGTTGCGCCCGGTGAGCAGCTGGTAGGCGATGAGGCCGAGCGCCCAGATGTCGGTGGCCGCACCGATGGTCGCGAGCTCGCCCTTGGCCTGCTCGGGCGCCATGTACCACGGCGTGCCGAACACCTCGCCCGCCACCGTGAGCTCGCCGGTGGCGCGATCGGCGAGCTTCGCGATGCCGAAGTCGAGGATCTTGATGAGCGGCTCGCCGTCCTCGCGCTTGGTGATGTAGAGGTTCGCCGGCTTGAGGTCGCGGTGCACGATGCCCGCCTTGTGCGCCTTGTCGAGCGCCCGGGCGACCTGCTTCATGTAGAGCACGACCTCGCCCGCGGGCAGCGCGCCCCGGCGCGACAGCTCGCTCCGCAGATCGCGGCCCTTCAGCTTCTCCATCACGATGAAGGGCACGCCGCCGAGCTCCTCGCTCACGTCGGCATCGAAGACGCGCAGCACGTGCTCGCTGCCGATCTTCACCGGCGCGCGCGCCTCGGTGCGGAAGCGCTCGACCGCCTGTGCGTTCTCGGCGAGCACCGGGTGCAGGAGCTTCAGCGCCAGGCGCTCGTCGGTGTTGACGTGCCGGACGGAGTACACCGTGCCCATGCCGCCGCGCCCGATGAGCTTCTCGACGCGGTAGCGGCCGTTGATGATGGTGCCCTCCTGCACCGCCTGCATGTGCCGCTCGGTCGAGCCGACCACGCGCGCGGCCGCGCTGTTGCCGAGGTCGCGCCCCGACGCCGGCGCCGGCGTGGGCGTCGAGGACGGCGCCGCGGCCTGGGCCGGCGCCGCGTACTGCATCTGGTAGGCGAGGTACTTGTCGGCGTAGTCCTTGCCGTACTGGCGCGTGTACTGCTCGTAGGTGGCCTGGAAGGCGGGCGGGATCGGGGGCCCCGAGCCCGGCGCGGGCGGCAGCGGCGCCGACAGGATCGACGAGACCGCCACCTCGAGGGTGCCGCCGCTCGGCGCCGACAGGGGGTGCGGCGCCTCGGCGCCGGCGGCCGGGGCGGGCGCGCGCGCCTGCGCCGGGGCGGCCCCTGCGCTCACGGGTGCCGGTCCGCTCGACTGCACCACGATGCTCGGCTGCACCACGATGCTCGGCTGCACCACGATGCTCGGCTGGGGCGCGACGTCGGCGGGCCGGCGCGACGCCGGCACGACCTGCTGCACGACCTGGGCGCGCGCGTTGTCGGCGCCGTCCGAGCGCTGGCCCGGCGCCGAGGCAGGCGGCGCGGGCGCGGGCACGGCCACCGGGCCGGGCGCCGGTTGCGGCGTCGACGCGGGCGCAGCCTTCGCGGGGGCCACGTCCGGGATCTGCGGCAGATCGGCCATGTCGATCGCGACGGTGCGCGCGAGATCGTCGCCCGCGTCCTCGGCGGGCTTCGGCGCGGGCGCGGCCGCCGCGGGGCGGACCGGCCAGCGCGGGGGAGGCTTCGGCGCGGCGCGCGGGGTGGGCACCGCGCTCGGAGCGGGCATCGCCGCGGGTGCCGGCGTGGCGACGCGCGGCGGCGACGCGGGTGCTCCCACGCGCGGCACGCTCCCGGGCGAGGGGATCGCGGTGCGCGGCGCGCCCGGGCTCGCGGGCGGACGCGCGGTGACGGGGGCGCCCGGTGCCGGGCGCGGCGCCGCGGCGCCCGGGGCGGCGGGGTCGGCGCGACGCGGTGGCGGCGCAGGGGGGCGAGGTGGCGGTCGATTCGGAGGTGCGGACATGCCGAGGCGCCCGGGCGCAAGAGAGCCCGAGCTACACAAGACTATGGAGTTTCGTCCCGTCCATCAAGCCCGCCCCCGCCAGGCGGCGGCAGGTGCGGCGCCGTGGCTTCCGACGCGGGGTCCACGGGCGCGGCGTCGAGGCCGATGCCGCGCTCGGCGAGGATGGCGTCCGAGCGGCCGACGCTCGTCACGAGAAAGCGCGCGTACAGGCGGCGGCGCTCGTGCGGCGCCAGATCGCCGCCCCTTCCTGCGGTGGCGTGCGACAGGAGCACGGCGGCCGTGACGCTCAGGTTCAGGCTCTCGACGAAGCCGCGCATCGGCACGCGCACGCTCGAGCCGCAGGCCGCCCGCAGATCGTCGCCGATCCCGGCGTGCTCGTTGCCGAGCACGAGCGCCACCCGGCCGAGCCCGGCGAGGTCGCGGACCTCGAGCTCGCCCTCGGGGTGGGTCGCGACGAGCAGGTGCCCGCTCGCGGCGAGCGCCCCGGCGAGCTCGTCGGCGCGCGCCCACGGCACGAGCTCGACCCAGCGCTCGGCCCCGCGCGACACGGCGCGCGCCGCGGCGAAGCGCTCCTTGCGCTCGAGGACGTGCACGCGCGACAGGCCGAAGGCGTCGGCGCTCCGGACCACGGCCGCGCCGTTGTGCGGGTCGTGCGGCGCGTCGAGCACCAGCGTCACCGCCTCGAGCCGCGCGGCCACCACGGCGAGCAGGCGCTGGCGGCGCTCGTCGGTGACCAGCGGCTCGAGCACGGCGATGATCGGCTCCGGATCGCAGCTCGCGAGCGCGCGCGACCGCGCCGACGCGCGCGGCGAGAGCGCGGTCGGGTACAGGCACTGCTCGAGGTCACGCCGCATGGCAAGGGGCTCGCGGGGCGTGCGCTAGGCCGCCGCGCGCTCGAGCTCCTTGGCGCGCTCGCGGAGCCGCTTCACGCGCGCCTCGAAGTCGCGCCGGTCCTCGGGCGAGAAGGCCTGGTCCCCGAAGCGCGCGTCGAGGTAGCGGAGCGTGAGGTCGAGGATCTCCGGCGCCAGGGGGTGGCCGTTCGTGGCGAGGGCCTCGGCGTGGCGCAGGGGCGGCGTCGTGCTGCCGCGCGCGAGTCCGATGAGCGCCAGCGTGCGGTCGAGCAGCTCGTAGAGGCTCGTCGCGAGCTGGGCGCTCTTCGACTCGATGCGGGCACCGCGCCCGTCCCTCTGCTGCCGCCGCCGCCGGCGGCGCAGGATCACCCAGACCATGGCAGCGGCCACGAGCGTCACGGCCGCGCCGACGAGCAGCCTGCCCGCCAGGGAGCCGAGCACGCCGCCGCGCGTGCTCAGCGACTCGAAGAGCCCGACCTGCTGACTGAGATCGTAGCCCACGACGTGCTGGTTCCAGCGCTGGCTCACGGCCTCGAAGAAGTCGCGCACCGACGCCCAGAAGCCTTCGGCCGCGCTCTGCGGCTGGGCGTCGCCGGGCGGCGTCGGGTCGAAGGTGACCCAGCCGGTGCCGTCGACGAAGGCCTCGACCCAGGAGTGCGCGTCGCCCTGCCGCACGACGTAGAAGCCCCCGAAGCGGTTCCAGGTGCCGCCGATGAAGCCCGTCACGTTGCGCGTGGGCACGCCCTGCGTGCGCAGCAGGATCGCCATGGCCGTCGAGTAGAACTCGCAGTGACCGCGCTTGCTCTCGAACAGGAAGTGGTCGAGCGGCTGCTCCTCGCGCGGCGAGGGCGACGAGAGGTCGTAGGTGTACTCGCCCTGCAGGTGGGACTCGACGAGGCGCGCCCGCTCGAGGTCGGTCGCCGCCCCGCTCGTCCACGTGGCCGCCAGCTCGCGCACGCGGGCCGGCAGGTCGTCGGGCAGCTCGAGGTAGCGCGGGCGGTCGCTCGCCGCGAGCTGCCGGAAGGTCGGGGCGTCGTCGGCCGCGAGGTAGATCTCGTAGCGCACGCCGCGCTCCGCCTGCGTGTGGTAGCGCAGCTCGCCCTCGGCGCCGCGCACGACACTGAGGCCGCTGCCGGGCGACGAGCCCCCCTCGACGCGCAGCGCCGTCGCGCCCTCGGGCAGGAACAGCACGGGCGGGTCGAAGGGCTCGAGCTCCACGACCCAGCGCCGGTCGCGCGCCACGTCGGGGCTGGCCGCGAGCGCGACGAGCTCGCCGGCCGCGCCCGCCGGCCGCAGCTGCTTGTTGCTCTTGACCCAGCCGCGCCCGTCGGTCTGGTCGAGGGCGGCGCCGCGCAGGTGCATGAGCAGGCGCGACGGCGGCTTCGGTGGCAGATCCGGCACGAACACGCGCGCCGCCACGGTGGAGTCGCTGCGCAGGGTGCCGATCTGCCCGAGGTCGACCTGGTCGGTGAAGCCGATGACGCGCCCGCCCTTGCCCTTGCTGAGCAAGAGCAGCGACAGCCCGACGCGCGGGAACACCACGAACAGGACGACCGTGAAGAGCAGGATCGGCACCGACAGGAGGCAGGTGACGGCGATGAACTGCCGCCCGACCACGCGCTTGCTGCGCAGGATGCGCGGTACGTCGACCGGCAGGCCGGTGCGATCGCGCGCGCCCTGCCGGTAGTTGCCCTCCACCTCGCGCCGCAGATGGCTGAGGACGAGCGCGCCCGGCGTCACGACCAGAAGGCCGAAGAAGCACAGGCCGTAGCCGAGCCCGCCGCCCACCACCGTGCCGGCGATGAGGTGCAAGAGCGCCAGCACGATGACCTGCTGGTCGTGCGCAGCGCCCTTGCGCGAGGCCATGCGGATGATCTGCAGCCCCACGGCCGCCTCGATGAGCAGATCGAGCACGCTCGCGCTCGACAGCACGGCGCGCCCGAACTGGGCGGCGACGAGCACGCACACCGCCACCGTGTCGACGTGGCGCTGGGCGACCTGCTGGCGCCAGCCCTCCTTCATGAGCATGACGCCGACGAGACAGGCGACGACGAGCAGGCTCACCGCGCGGTCGAACTGGCCGCTCGCCACGAGCGCCAGGATGCCGAGCGCCGCCAGGGCGTCGGTCATGACGCGGTGCACGAGACCGAAGCGCATCAGGCGACCCTCTCGACGGGGTGCTCCGGGACCGGCTGCAAGAGGGCGAGGAAGCGCAGCACGGGGTCGATGCCGCGCGCCTGGTCGGCGCGGACGCGCTGCCCCGTGTTGGTCGCGACGAGCACGCGGTCGCCGCGCTTGACGTAGGCGACGGCCAGCGAGGCGACCTCGCGGATGCGGCGCTCGAGCTGCTCGAGGTAGGCCGCCTCGGCGGGGTCGTCCTCGGGCAGCGACGCCGGGCGCACCACGTCGACGACGAGCGAGACCTCGTGGCGGATCTCGCGCGCGCGCTCGCGCACCACGGTCTGGTCGGGCCGCGTGCTCTTGCGCCAGTAGATGTCGCGCTGGTCGTCGCCGTGGCGCATGGGACGCAGCCCGAAGAGCTCGTCGCCGGCGCCGCGCCCGAGCGGGCCGGCGTCCCCGGCCGCGTCGCCGCGCCCGCGGTCCGGCAGCCGCACCGGATCGACCGCCGGGTAGATGACGAGCTCGTCCGGCGCGCTGACCTCGCGCGACTTCTCGAACAGGCCGAAGGGAAAGCGCGTCGCGATGCGAAAGCCGGTGTGACGCTCGAGCCCGCGCCGCAGCGGCGTGCGGCGATAGGCGGCGATCTGCGTCGAGCGCGGGCTGATCTTCAAGAAGAAGCAGCGCTTGTCGGCCGGCTGCCCGGCGCGCAGATCCTCGACCTCGATGGCGTACGAGGGGACGCGCAGCTTGTTGTTGTAGACCTCGATCTCGACCAGGTGCGAGCGCCCGACCTGGGCGCGCGTCGGCAGGCGCCGCTTGACCGTCAGCAGGCGCAGCGACAGCTCGCTCATGACGCCCGAGACGACGATGAGCGACAGCATCATGCCGAGCAGCAGGTAGAGCAGGTTGTTGCCGGTGTTGATGGCGGCGAAGCCGACGCCGAGCGTGATGCCGAGGAAGTACTTGCCCTCGCGGGTGAACTTCAGCTTGCGCGGCCAGAAGCGGCGCTCCGGCGCGATCTCGGCCCGCGCCTTCTGCTTCTTCTTCTTGCCCCTCTTCGGCCTCGGCTCCGGGCCGAGCGCCCCCGCGCCGGGGCCGCGCACCGCGCCGTCGGGGCGCGACGGGCCCGGCCCGCGCCGCGACGCCGCCACGAGATCCACGGGCACGAGCCCGCCCGGCAGCGACAGCGGCGCGGACGGGGGTGGCAGATCGTGCGGAGGCGCGGGTCGGCTCATCGGACGCTCGCCGGACGCAGGCGGGAGCGGCCCCTGGCGCCGCTCGCCGGCCCGCCGGCCCTCACAGCGGCACGGGAATGCGCGCCACGAGGTCGCGCACCGTCGCCTCGGCCTCCTCGAACACCGGCACGTAGCCGTCGGCCTGCGCCGCGAGGCGGATGCGGTGGGCCAGCGCCGACACGGCGAGATCGTGGATGTCGTCGGCGATGACGTAGTCGCGCGCCCGCACCTTGGCGCGCGCCCGCGCCGCCACCGAGAACTGGATGGTGGCGCGCGGCGAGGCCCCGATGGCGATGGCCGGCGAGTTGCGCGTGGCGTGCACGATCTGCTGCAGGTAGTTCGCGAGCGAGGGGTCGATGCGCACGCGCTGCACCTCGCGCTGCAGCGTGACGAGCTCCGCGAGGTCGATGACCTGCGGGACCTCGGCGACGCGGTCGGCGTGCGGCGTCTGGAACAGGCGCTGCTCGACGGCCGGGGGCGGGTAGCCGATGCGCAGGCGCACCGCGAAGCGGTCGAGCTGCGACTCGGGCAAGGGGTAGGTGCCCGCGAAGTCCTGGGGGTTCTGCGTGGCGATCACGAAGAACGGATCGGGCAGCGGCGTCGTCACGCCATCCATCGAGACCTGCCCCTCGTTCATCGCCTCGAGCAGGGCGGACTGGGTGCGAGGGCTCGCCCGGTTGATCTCGTCGGCGAGCAGCATGTTCGTGAAGATCGGCCCGTGACGGAACACGAACTCGTTGCGCCGCTGGTCGAACACGCTCACGCCGAGCACGTCGCTCGGCAACAGATCGCTCGTGAACTGCACGCGGTTGAGGTCGGCCCCCACCGACTTCGCGATGGCGCGCGCGAGCGTGGTCTTGCCCACGCCGGGCACGTCCTCGATGAGCAGGTGGCCCTTGGCGAGCAGGGCGACCAGCCCGAGCTCCACGGCTTCTGGCTTGCCCTCGAGCGCCCTTTCGACCGCCGCACGGAGCTCGTCGAAAATCGTTCGGCGTGGCTCGCTCTTGGCGGTCACAGCGGACGTCATCATGGCAATGCTAGCAGACTGGCGAGCGGCGGCAGCTACGTCTTTTCTATCCGGTGCCCCTCGTGCCCCACGTGCCCCGCGCGCACGCGCGCGGGGCACGAGCGCGCGAGACGGCCACCGGGCTTGCTGGGAGACCGGAACCGCGCCATGGTGCCGACACCAGCCTACACATGTGCCCGCTTCGCCCGCCTCGCCTTCCTCCCGACGCGGCTCCGTCGGGCGGGAGCGCGACCCCCACACCGCCGCCGGGTCGCACGTCCTCTTCTCCCCCCGGTCCGAGTGACGCGCCGCCCGTGCCGCACGCAGGGCGACGCGGGCCGCTGACCTTCGCGGCGGGCGTGCTCCGGACGCTGCGCCCGCACCAGTGGGTGAAGAACCTCTTCGTGGTGGCGCCGGTCGTCTTCGCGAAGAACCTCACGCACCCGTCGATCATCACCCGCACCGCGGGTGCGTTCGCCATCTTCTGCCTGCTCGCGGGCGCGGTGTACGCCCTCAACGACATCGTGGACGCCGACGCGGACCGGCGGCACCCGGTCAAGCGCCGCCGCCCCATCGCGGCGGGCGTCGTGCCGGTCGCCTTCGCGAAGCTCATGGTGGTGGTGCTGCTGCTCGTGGCGTTCACGGGCGCCGCCCTCGGGCCGCCGCTGTTCCTCGCGGTGACGGTGGCGTACTTCGTCGAGAACCTCGCGTACTCGCTGTGGCTCAAGCGCGTCGCCTACGTGGACGTCGGGCTCATCGCCTTCGGCTTCGTGCTGCGCGTGCTGGCGGGCGGCTTCGCGACCCTGACGCCCATCTCGGGCTACATGATCGCGTGCACCGCGATGCTCGCGCTGTTCCTCGGCTTCGGAAAGCGCCGCCACGAGGTGATGGCCCCGGGCGCCGAGAAGCAGCGCGCCGCCCTGCGCGCCTACAGCCCGCGCGCGCTCACCATCGCGCTCGCGCTGACGGGCGTCGCGAGCGTCGCGGCCTACGTGCTCTACACGCTCGACTCGCACACGACGGAGTTCTTCAAGTCCGATCTGCTGTGGCTCACGGCGATCCACCCCGCCTTCGGGGTCGTGCGCTTCCTGCAGCTCGTCGCCGGCCGCCCCAAGGCGGAGTCGCCGACGCAGGAGATGCTGAGCGACGTGCCGTTCGTGCTGAACGTGTTCGTGTGGGTGGCCGAGATCGTGGTCATCGTGTACCGACTGCGGCCGACGTAGCGGGAGTCGTCCGTCGGAAGTCGTCAGTTGTCAGTTGTCAGCTGGAGAGGCTCCGCCGCTCCGGCCGTCGCGCGGCTTTCCGACGACCGACCATGGCCCCCTGGCCTGGACGGCCTCGCTCTCCGAGCTCCGGGCCGAACACTGACAACTGACAACTGACGACTGAACGACTTCCCCCAATTTGGCTCCCCTCGGCCGCCCGGCGCACAATGGCCCGGATGGACCGGCAGCGCCCGCGAGCGGAGCCACTGCCTACGCGGCCGCCCGGGGGCGTCGCGCCGGGCACGACCGCGCCCGCCGCGGACGGCGCCGCCGAGCCCGACGTCCCGGCCGAGAGCTCGCAGGGCTGGCTCGCGCGCACGCTCGCGCGCAGCAAGACCGACCCGCTCACGGATCTGCTGCTCACGGTGCCGGTGTTCCTCGTCTACCACGTGGGCGTCGTGACGCTCGGCGTGCGCAACGCGGCCGACCCGCTCACCGCGGAGCTCGTGAAGCTCGCCCGCCACAACACCTGGCTCTACTGGACGCTCACGCTCGGCATCGGCGTCGTGCTCGCGAGCGTGCTGCTCGCCCTGCACAGAAAGGAGCGCTTCGAGAGCTGGCGCTTCGGGATGGTGGCGGTCGAGGGCGTCGTCTACGCCGTGCTCATGCGCTTCGGCGCCGGGTGGGTCGTCGGCGCGCTGCCGCTCGGCCCGCCGGGGGTGCTCGGCCGCTGGGACGGCTTCGTCGTGTCGCTCGGCGCCGGCTTCTACGAGGAGCTGCTCTGGCGCGTGGGGCTGTTCGGCGTCGGGGCCCTCGTGCTGCGCTGGCTCGTGAAGGAGCCCGGCAAGCGGGTCACGTACACGCTCGTCTGGGCGCTCGCCGCCGCCGCCGCCTTCTCGGGCTGGCACCACCTGGGCGAGCTCGGCGATCCCTGGAACGCGCGCGTCTTCGCCTTCCGCACCGTGTGCGGCACCTTCTTCACCGCGGTCTTCGCGCTGCGCGGCTTCGCGACCGTGGTCTGGACCCACGCGCTCTACGACGTCTGGGTGCTCGTGCTGTGACGTGCCGCGACGCCCGCTTCGCGGCGGGCGGACCCGCGAGGCTGGCGCCGAGCCCTCAGGGCGCCGGAGCGGGCGCGCTCGGCGCGGCGCCCGCGGCGTGAAGCACGAACCACATGAGCGCCGCGATGGCCGCCGACGCCGGGATCGTGAGCACCCAGGCCCACACGATGCGCCCGGCGATGCCCCAGCGCACGCCCGAGAGCTTTGTCGTGGCGCCGACGCCGACGATCGCGCCGGTGATGACGTGCGTGGTCGAGGCGGGGATGCCGAAGGCCGAGTTGATGACGAGCGTCGTCGCGCCCGCCGTCTCGGCGGCGAAGCCGCCGACGGGCTTCAGCTTCGTGATCTTCATGCCCATCGTCTTGACGATGCGCCAGCCGCCGAAGGCGGTGCCGAGCCCGATGGCGACGTGGCACGTGAGCAGGATCCAGAACGGGATCTCGTCCTTGGCGCCGAGGATGTTGCCGGCCACGAGCAGCGTGAAGATGATGCCCGCCGTCTTCTGCGCGTCGTTGCCGCCGTGGCCCAGGCTGTAGAGCGCCGCGCTCAGCAGCTGTCCCTTGCGGAACAGCTTGTCGACGCGCACCGGTGTCCAGCGCCGGAAGATCCACGCGATGGCCACCATGTTCACGAAGCCGAGGACGAGCCCGATGAGCGGCGCGAGCGCGATGAAGATCACGGTCTTCGTGATGCCGCCCCACACGAGCGCACCGGCGCCCGCCTTCGACAGCCCGGCGCCGACGAGCCCGCCGACGAGCGCGTGCGAGGAGCTCGAGGGCAGGCCGTAGTACCAGGTGATGAGGTTCCACACGATGGCGCCGGACAGCGCGCCCAGGATCACCCAGTAGTCGACGAGCGCGACGTCGATGATGCCCTTGCCGACCGTGTTGGCCACGGCCGTCCCGAAGACGAACACCGCCAGCACGTTGAAGAGCGCGGCCCACCAGACGGCGAGGCGCGGCGGGAGCACGCGCGTCGAGACGACGGTCGCGATCGAGTTGGCGGCGTCGTGGAAGCCGTTGATGAAGTCGAAGACGAGGGCGACGATGACGAGGAACAGCAGCAGCGGCGGCGCGTGGAGGAACTGAACCAGGCTGTCCATGTCACGCGTACTCGAGCACGACGCCTTCGATCACGTTCGCCACGTCCTCGCAGCAGTCGGTGGCGGTCTCGAGGTACTCGTAGATCTCCTTCCACTTGATGATGTCGACCGGCGAGTCCTTCGAGTCCTTGAACAGCCGCACCATCCCGCGGCGCAGCGCCGCGTCGCCGTCGTTCTCGAACTTGTTGATCTCGACGCACAGCTTGAAGAGGTGCGTCGGGTTCTTGAGCGCGCGCAGCCCGGTCACCGCCTCCTTCACGAGCTCGCAGGTGTGGACGAGGATGTCGCCGAGCTCGATCGACTCGGGCGTCGTCTCCTTGATCTCGTAGAGCACCAGCCGCTGCGCCGCCGCATCGATGAAATCGAGGATGTCGTCCATCTTGGTGATGAGCCGATGGATGTCCTCGCGGTCGATGGGAGTGATGAACGTCTTGTGGAGCGCCTCGACCGTGCGGTGGGTGATCTTGTCGCCCTCGTGCTCGACCCGCTTGATCTGGCGCGCGAAGTTCTCGCCCTCTTCCCCGGCTTCGAGCAGCTCGCGCAACAGGCGTGCGCCTTCGAGGCACTTGTCCGCGTGCTGCTCGAAGAAATCGAAGAAGCCGGGCTCCTTGGGAAGCAGCCGTCCAAACGCCATGGCGGGCCCTGTCTAGCAGGGTGAGCCGTGGCGCTCCATCGTTTCGTGACCCCGCCTCGGGCACCGGGCTTCGACGTCGCCTCTCACCGAAGTCCGACCGCGCCATCCCCGCCCATGCGCCCCCTGATCCGAGCCCTGCCAGCCGAGCACCGCCCGAACGCAGTCTCGTCCGACACGCGCGATCCAGTTGCGTGTCAGACTCGACTTTCGCCCTTTCGGGCGGAAGTCTCGCGGCTACAGGGATCAGGCTCCAGACTTCAGGCACGAGACACGTGGGAGCGAATCGAGACAGCGGCGCGCCGTATTTGCGCTTGTAGCCCGTACCGCTCCTCGACCGGAAATGCGCCCGTGCGGCGGTAGACCTAGAGCACGAGCCCATCGGTCATCTCGAACACCTGATGGTTCCGGCGATCCCGGCTCATGGCGCGACCCACTGTAGCCTGAAGCCGGTAGCCCGAAGCCACGAGTGTT
>JADLAB010000442.1 GCA_020848455.1 Polyangiaceae bacterium | reverse complement strand
CGACCGTTCATGAGATTGACCCGTCTCGGGACCATGGCTAGGCCTAGCCTAGCTGCTAGGGCGCGGAAGGAGCAGTGGCCGTGACTTTCGCTTCCCAGGGTACCGAGGTCGCTTTCCCCGTCGACGGCCAGGCCGTCCCGGCCTACGCCGTCCTGCCCGAGGGCGCGGCGCACGGGGTCGTGGTCGTGCACGAGGTCTTCGGCCGGCAGCCCGAGATCGACCGGGTCTGCGACCGCTTCGGCCGGGCGGGATACGCGGCCGTCGCGCCCGATCTGTTCGCGCACGGGACGCAGCTCGGGTGCATCCGGCGCATGATGATCGCGATCTCGACGGGCGAGGGCCTGCCGGTGCGGCAGGTGCTCGGGGCGCGTGCGTGGCTTTGCGAGCAGACGGGCCTTTCGGCCGCGCGGGTCGGCATCATCGGGTTCTGCATGGGCGGGGGCTTCGCGCTCGCCGTCGGGCGCGGGTGGGGTGCCGTCTCGGCGAACTACGGCAAGACCCCGCCTCGGGCCGTGCTCGAGGGCATCGGGCCGGTCATCGCCTGCTACGGCGAGCGCGACCGGCTCTTCGCGCCCGAGGCGAAGAAGCTCGAGCGCGAGCTCGACGAGCTCGGTGTGGAGCACGAGGTGCACATGTTCCCGGGGGCGGGGCACTCGTTCCTCACCGACGGCTCCCACCCGGTGGCGTCGCTCCTCTCGTGGCCGCTCATGCACGTGCGCTACGAGCCCGAGACGGCGGAGCGCGCGTGGGAGCACATCCTCGGGTTCTTCGACGCGCACCTGTGACGAAGTCGAGCGCTTCGAGGCGAACCACTCCAGGCCCTTCCCGCGCCCACCCTCTCAGCGCCCCTCGGTGGGCGCGCCCTCCGCGGCGGGGCCGGGCGGTGCGGCGGGCGGGAAGAAGCGCGCCTGGAAGACGGGCCAGGTGAGAAAGACGATCGCCACGATGACGAGCCCGGCGGCGAGGATCTCGGCGGTGGGCAGGCCGGGCTGGTTCGCCAGGAGGGACAGCAGCACGGTGGCCACGATGCCGGCCAGGACGCTCGAGGCGCGGTTCACGGGCACGCAGAAGGAGTTCTCGCGCCGGTCGAGCAGGATGAGGCCGCCGAAGATGCCCGTGCCCTGCGACAGCAGGCCGACCGCGATGCCGTGCAGGGCGATGCCGCTCGTCCAGAAGTCGGTGAAGCCGTAGCGCACGTCGCCGAGGACGCCGTCGCCGCCGATGAGGGCGCAGACGACGAGTGCGCAGAGGAGCGCGGGCGTCGCGACCATCTGCTCCTCGACGAAGTAGCGCTTGGTCGCGTCCTTGTCGTCGCTCTTGGCCAGGCGGCTCATGAAGCGCAGGCGCACGAAGTAGCCGGCGAGGTAGATGGCGACGTCGACCTTGGCGAGCGTCGACAGGTCCGTGCTCCTGGTGTCGAGCACGGTGACGAGCAGGGCCGCGACGGTGAGCAGCAGCGACACCCACGAGAACCAGCGCACGTGGCGCCGCGACACGAAGTCGACGAGCGGGGCGATGACGAGCACGCCGCCCCGCATGAGCAGCATCATGAACACGATCGACGGGCCCTTGATCGTGTACGCGAGCGTGGTGGTGGCCACGACGCCGGCCGTGCACAGGCCCGAGAGGAAGGTCCAGATGCCGGGCACGGGCACGCGCAGGCCGAGGACCTGGCGCGAGCCGGCGTAGCGCCACCAGCGCATGGCGCTGATGAACACGAACATGCCCGCGAGCGAGGCGATGGCGTTGGCCGGCAGGAGCGCGAAGGCCGCCAGGGGCTTGTCCATGCCCGGCAGCAGGCCCTTGCTGAGCGCCTTGGCGAGCGCGCTGTAGGGTGCGTAGCAGGCGAAGTAGCCGAACGCGAACCACCAGATGCGGTAGTCGTGGCGGTCGCTCTTGCCGTTCGCGGTTTCGCTCATTGCCGGTGCCTCAGCCGTGCGGTGGCGCGTCACGTCGGGTCGTGCGGCGTCGAGCGGCGTCGAGCCGCGTCACCCGCGCGTCACCCGCGCGACACGCGCGCGTCACCCCACGATAGGGCCGGGGTGGGGCGGAGCGCAAAGTCCTTGGGGGACGCATGGCGGAGTCCGGTGGCGTCGGAAAGGCACGCAGGCGTTACTTTGTGCCGGCAACGAGCCCACCTGACGGCCCGTCGCGCGAACGCACGACACCGCTTGACGCCGCGGGCCGGGCGGGCTGACCGCTCCGGGTGACAGGAGGATCCATGGCTCCCGCACCCCTCGCGCTCCGATTCCTGGCGTTCCGACGGCTCGCGCCGCGGTTCCCGGCTTTCGCACTCGTGCTCGCCGTGCTCGCCTTGCCGGCGACGGCCCACGCGCAACCCGCGGGGACCGCACCCGCGCCGTCGTCATCGGCCGGCGGCGTCGAGGTCGCGCCCGACTCGCCGCGCGCCTCGCTCGAGCGCTTCCTCGAGCGCTGCGGTGCCGGCCAGTTCGAGGAGGCGGCCCGGCACCTCGAGCTCTGGCGGCAGGACCAGGCCGAGGGTGCCGAGCTCGCGCGCCGGCTGAAGGCCGTCCTCGACCGGCACGCGGCGGTCGACGTCGAGACCGTGTCGCCGCTCGCGACCGGCGAGGTCGGCGACGGGCTCGCGCCCCACGCGGACCGGATCGGCACCGTGCGGACGCCGGCCGAGGACCAGCCGGTCACGATGGTGCGCCGCGGGGCGCAGGGCTTCCCGTGGGTGTTCGAGCACAGCACCGTCCAGCACATCAACGACTGGTACGCGCAGCTCGACAACCGTTGGCTCATCGACCGACTGCCGCGGCCCCTGCTGCGCGCGGGGCCCTACGGCATCCCGTACTGGCAGTGGCTCGGGATGGCGCTCGTGGCGCTGGTGGCGCTCGCCCTCGGCTGGGTGCTCGGGCGGTTCACGCGCGGCGTGGCGCGCTGGCTCGCGGCGCGCACGCCGAGCCTGTGGGACGACCGCGTGGTGGCGCGCCTCGGCGGACCCTTCACCATCGGCTGGGCGCTCTTCGTGATGTGGCTCGGAGCGCTGCAGCTCGGGCTGCCGCCGACGGCCGAGCGCGCGGTCGGGGCCGTGCTGCGCATGAGCGCCATGCTCGCCGCCCTGTGGCTCGTCTTCCGCACGCTCGACGTGACGCGCGAGCGCATGCAAAAGGCGCGCTGGGCCTCGGCGCGTCCCGCGATGCGCTCGCTCCTGCCGCTCGCCGGGCGCATCGGCAAGGTCGTGCTCGTCGCCATCGGCGCGATCGTCGTCGTGAGCGAGCTCGGCTACTCGCCGACGAGCATCGTGGCCGGGCTCGGCATCGGCGGCCTCGCCCTGGCCCTCGCCGCGCAGAAGACGGTCGAGAACCTGTTCGGCGCCTTCTCCATCGGCGTCGACCAGCCGCTGCGCGAGGGCGACTACGTGTCGGCGGGCGGCTTTGGCGGCACGGTGGAGCGCATCGGCCTGCGCTCGACGCGCATCCGCACGCAGGACCGCACGGTGGTGTCGATCCCGAACGGCAAGCTCGCCGAGATGAGCATCGAGAGCTACGCGCTGCGCGACCGGTTTCGCCTCCACACCACGCTCGCGCTCACGCGCGCCACGAGCTCGCGCCAGATGCGCGCCCTGTGCGCCCGCATCGAGGAGCTGCTCCGCGCGCGCGAGAACGTGTGGCCGGACGAGCTCTACGTGGGCTTCGCGCGCCTCGGCGAGGCGTCGCTCGACCTCGAGGTCATGGCCTGGTTCAAGGCCGAGAGCCTCGCGGCCTGGACGGCGCTCAAGGGCGAGCTCCTGCTCGAGCTGCTCGAGGCGGTCGAGGAGGTCGGCGCCGCGCTCGCGTACCCGACCCGGCTCGTGCAGCTCGGCGATGCGCCGCTCGCGAAGGTGGAGCTCGCGGGCTGAAGGCGTCGGGCTCGTGCCCGGCGCCGGCGCGGCCGCCGCGAACTCGCGCCGGTCGCGCGGCCTCTGCTAAGGTGCCCGTATGCTCTCGCGGTGCTGGCCCGGGCTCGTGCGCAGCTCCTGCGCGCAGGGCCTGCGTGTGCTCGCCGTCGTCGCGCTCGGGCTCGGCCTGCTCGGCGTCGGAGCGCGCCCCGCGGCCGCCGACGGCAACCCGCCGCCGCTCCCGGGCAAGAGCTACGACTACGCCTACGACGGCGCCGACGTGCAGCACCCCGAGCGCGCCTGGCTCGGGCGCGTGTTCGTGCACGAGCGCGTCGCGGCGAGCCCGGAGCGGCCGGTGCCCCTGCTCGTCTTTCTGCACGGCACGAACAAAGATCTCGTCCCCTACCGCTGGATGGACAGCGGCGACGACGGCGACCTGCGGCGCATCGTCGGGCGGCTCATCGACGCCGGCAAGATCGAGCCCGTCATCGTGGCGACGCCGAGCTCGGTCGTCGAGAGCGCGATCTCGCAGGCGTACAACGCCTGGCCGCGCTTCGACCTCGACAACTTCGTGGCGCGCACGGCCGAGCGGCTGAAGGGCATCGCCACCATCGATCTCTCGCGCGTCATCGTCGCCGGGCACTCGGGCGCCGGGTGCAACCTGAAGGGCGGGCTCGTGACGGCGACGCAGGCGAAGAACCACCCCTTCGCCGCGCTCTCGATCGACACCTGCCAGCGGCCCGACATCGCCCGGCACCTGGTGCGCCTGCCGGTCGAGACCAAGGTCATCGTGACCTGGCAGGACATGACGTGGCCGAGCCGCGCGCTCGAGGACTTCGAGACGGCGTTCAAGCACGCGCGCAAGCGTGCGGCCTTTCCGCCCGGGACGGTTCGCACGCTCGATCACATGATGCCGCGCGGGACCAACCCGCACGACAGCATGGTGCCGACCACGCTCGCCAAGTACCTGCCCGTGCTGGTGCCGCCGCCGCCGTCGGGCGGCACGGCGACCGTGGCCGCGGCCCGCTGAGGGCGGCTCGCGCGCGGTCGCGACTCAGGCGCGCGACGGCGGGGTGAGCTCGCCGAGGCGCGCGGTCGCGCGGTCGCGCACCTCGGGGACGCCGTCGCCCTGGGCGATCTTGCCGAGCAGGTAGCGGTCCTCGAGCCGCGACACGGCCAGGAGCCGCACCTCGAGCGCCTCGTCGTACTGGGCGCGATTGGCGAGGATGGCCGCGTCGGCCACGCGCGCCACGGCCGCGCGGCGCACGGCCGGGTGGTCGTCGTTCTTGGCGCGGTTCGCCAGCACCTCCTCGTCGCGCGCCCGCGTCACCGCCGCGAGCCGCACGGGCCAGTCGCGGTCCCACCGGGCCCCGTGGCCGAGGACCGCGCGGTCGCGCACGCGCTCCATGGCGGCCTTGCGCACCTGCCAGCTCTTGTCGTGGCGCGCGCGGTCCGCGACGGCCTCCGGGCGCTTCAGGCGACAGACGGCGATGCGGCGCACGCGCCACGCCGGGTCGGTCGCGGACAGGTCCTCGAGCAGCTCCTGGTTGCGCACGCGCTCGGCCGCGAGCTCGCGCACGCGCGGCTCGGGGTCCTTCTGCGCGAGCCGCTCGAGGCAGGCCGGATCGTCCACGCGGCGCAGCGCGAGCTCGCGCCCCTCGGGGTGTACGGCGCCCTCGGCGAGCTCGACGAGGAGCTTCGGCGCGCGGATGCGCGCGAGCGCCGCCCGCAGCACGGCCGGGTGCGACTCGTGCTTGACCGCGCGCGCCAGGCGGCGCTCGTCGGCGAGCGTCTCGGCGGCGGCGACGCGCGTGTCGACGTACTGGCTGCCCTCGAGCACCCGCAGCACGAGATCGGGCTTGGTGAGCCGCTCGAAGGCGCTCTTCCGGATCTCGGCGTCGCGGTCGTTGCCGGCGAGCTCGACGAGCTCGCGCTCGTCCGTGATGCGAAGGACGGCGCGCCGGCGGACGTCGGCCTGCTTCTCTTGCTCGACCACGGTCGAGAGCAGGGCCGGATCGCGCACCCGCTTGACCGCGACCTGGCGCACGAGCTGGTGCACGGCCCGAATGGCGAGCTCGGCGAGCAGATCTTCGCGCGTGAGCTGCTTGGCGGCGGCCTTTGCCACGACGCCGTCGGCCTGCTCGAGCGCCACCCGGAACAGCCGCGTCTCGTCGACGAGCTTGGCGACCGCGAGCTGCGCCACCTCGCGCAGCGGCGCCGCGAGGGCGACCCGCTCGAGCGCCGCCGGGTGGTCGAGCTTGCGGAGGGCCGCCTTGGCGTGCGGCAGATCGTCCGGGTCGCAGGCCACGTGGACGAGGGCGGCCGTCACGGGGTCGAGCGCGCCGGCGTCGCCGGCCGCGTCGGGCGTCGTCGGAAGCGGCCTCTCGTCGGCGTCGGGCGGGGGCATGTAGCCCTCGTGATCGTCGAGCTCGGGCGCGCCTCCGGGCAGCGAGCCCGGGGCGGCCTCGGCGAGCGAGGCAGGGGGCTCCGGCCGGGAGACGGGCGCCGGCTCCGGGCGCGACACCGGCGCGGCCGGCGTCGGTGCGGGGCGCGGCGAAGCCTGCGGCGTGCTCGTGGCGTTCGCCGCCGGGCGTGCCTCGTTGCCCCGTCCACCTCGCCTCCGCTTGCGCGCCCGATCCACGGTGCTCCGTCCCGTGCCGGCTCGCGCTCGCCCCAGCGGCGAGCCCCGGCACGGCTCGGAGCCTAGCGCGCGCGCGGCCCGCGCTCCACGCCGCAGATTGGCGAGGCGCCCCGCGCGGCGTGGTAGCGTCCGGCTGCGCCGCATGTCGTCGAACGAGCCGCTGCCGTACTTCGTCCACCCGACGGCCGTCGTCGACGAGCCGTGTGACATCGGCCCGGGCGCGCGCATCTGGCACTTCTGCCACCTGATGGCGGGGGCTCGCGTCGGCGCCGACAGCTCGCTCGGCCAGAACGTGTTCGTGGCGGCGGGCGCCGTCGTCGGCGCGCGCGTGAAAGTCCAGAACAACGTGTCCTTGTACGACGGCGTCGTCATCGAGGACGACGCCTTCCTCGGGCCGTCGTGCGTGCTCACGAACGTCAAGAACCCGCGCTCCGAGGTGAGCCGGCGCGACGCCTTCGCCCGGACGCTCATCCGCCGCGGCGCGACTCTCGGAGCCAACGCGACCGTCGTCTGCGGTGTGACCGTGGGCCGGTACGCGCTCGTGGCGGCGGGCGCGGTCGTCACCCACGACGTCGCCGATCACGCGCTCGTCGTCGGGGTGCCGGCGCGCCGCGTCGGGTGGGTGGGGCGGCGCGGGGTGCGCCTCGCCGGGCCAGGGCCCGACGGGGTGCTCAGCTGCCCCGAGAGCGGGGAGCGCTACCGCGAGGAGGGCGGCACGCTCGTGGCGCTCGAGCGCGGCGCCACGGGGACCCGCTAGCGGTCCGGCCTTCGCCCGGTCGCGCCCGGCGCGCGCGCGATCCGCACGACGATGACCGCGATGTTGTCCTTGCCGCCGCGCTCGTTGGCCCGGTCGATGAGCGCGCGCACGATCTTCCGGAGGTCGCGCTCGGTGGCGAAGGCGGCCGCGATCTCGGGCGGCTTCAGCATCTTGGTGAGCCCGTCGGAGCAGAGCAGGTAGTGGTCGCCCGGCTCGGGCACGTCGACGCCGAGATCCACCTCCACGCTCGACTCGACGCCCACGGCGCGGCTCAGCCGGGCGCCGAGCGGACCCGTTGCGCCGATGAGGTTCGCCATCGTGTGATCGCGCGTGAGCTGCACGATCTCCGCGCCGCGCAGCCGGAAGCACGGCGAATCGCCGACGTGCGCGATGTAGACGCGCTGGCGCTCGAGCGAGAAACGCACGGCCGTGAGCGTCGTGCCCATGCCTTGCAGATCGAGGTTGAGCGTCGAGCGCCGGTAGACCTCGCGGTTCGCTGCCTCGACGCTGCGCGCGAGCTCGTCGCCCTTGCGCGGCCAGAGCACGTGGGGCTCGCCCTCGAACTGCCCGTTGCGGAGCGCCTTCGAGAGGACCTCGAGCGCGACCCGCGAGGCGACCTCGCCCGCCGAGTGTCCACCCATGCCGTCGGCGACGGCGAAGCTCTGCGACGCGGGCAGGAGCAGGATGGCGTCCTCGTTCACCTCGCGGCGCCGACCGACGTCGGTCTCGCCGCACGCCTCGAGGGCGATGAGCGCCCCACCCGCGTGTGGCGCATCGTCGTAGAGCTCCTCGACGAGCAAGGCATCGAGCTCCTGCTCGTTCACGATCTCGATGTCGGGGGCCGCGCCGCGCGCGTCGACGGCCTCGGGCTTGACCTTGCGGTACCCGAGTCGCAGCGCCTTGATGTCCTCCGACATCTGGCCGACGAGCGTGATGTCGTCGTCCATGTCCTCGTCGCCGGACCACGGGCGCGGCGCCTGCAGGCTCGCGACGCGCGGCAGCGGTCGGTCCGGAAGGGGCGGCGGCCGGGTGCTCTTCGTGGCGACGGATGGCAGCGTCGGCAGCGTCGGCAGGGTCTCGCGCCCCGGCTGCGATGCCGACGCCGGTCGGGGTGGCGCCACCGACCCTCGCGGCGAGGAGGGCGCGGTCGCGCGTGGCAGGGGGGGCGGCATCGAGGCCGGTCGCGGCGGCTGGGTCGGGATGGGCCGCCGCACGCTGCCCGGACCGTCCATCGGCGACGGTGGTGGCAGCGAGTCCGGCCGCGGTGTCTGGACGGGTGTCGGCCGCTCGGAGCGCGGCAGCTGGTCGACGGGCAGCGGAGGGGGCGTCGACGGGTGTCGCACGCTGACGGCGCCCGGGGTGAGCTCGCGGATGTGGGGCGAGCTCGGCCGCGGCGGCGGCAGCGAGCCCGGCGCGCGCGGGACCGGACGCGGCACGCTCAGCGGCGCCGGGGGCATCGACCGCGGTACCGGCCGCGGCGCGGAGCCCGGCTGGGCGGACTCTGGCGCCGGCGGCGCGGGGGGCGGCGCCTCTCCCTCGGGTGACGTGGGGGCCTTCGTCGAGGTCATCCGCCGCAGGGCGCGCGACGCTCGGCGCGTCGGCGTCCGGCAAGGATACCCTAGTCGGCCGCGCGCGTGTGGCTCCTCGGTGTGCGTGGCTGCATGAGTCTGGCTGCCACGCGACAAAGAGCAGTGGTAGCGTGCGGGTCATCATGGCGGAGACGAAGCGTCCCAAGCAGCGGGGCACCTCGCGCAGCACCCAGGCCGGGTACGCCGATCCGGCGACCCTCGACCCCGACGCGGTCTCGGGTCCCCTGGCCCCGCCCGACGCGCTGCCCGGTGAGCAGCCGCCTGCACCCGACAAGGGCGGTCGCGGGCGTGACGAGCGCAAGCGACGCGAGCCGTCGGTCGAGATCGCGACCGTCTACGAGCGGCGCTCGGGGTCGTGGGACCCCGTGCCCTGGCGTGCCGTCGAGGTGTGGACGCGCAACCGCATCTACGGTCTCGACGCCCAGCTCACGTGCATCGAGGTCATCGACCGCATCTCGGGTCGTGCCGAGCACAACCACGTGATGCTCGGTGCGCGCCTGAGCGGCGGTCAGCGCCGCGAGGGTGCCGTCGTGTCGATCTCGCAGCCGTTTCCGGTGCCGGGCACCGACGCCGTCTTCAAGCACCAGCCGGCGCGCAAGGGCGCGTTCGGGCGCACCTCGCGCGTCGAGCGGGTGGTCGTGCGCGTGCGCGTGACCGACGTGAGCTTCGGCGGCAACGACGACGACGAGTGGGCGCGCATCACGGCGGTGCAGGACCGTCGCTGAGCGGCGCGCGGGCGGCCTCGAGCGCCCGCTCCGCGCGCTCGAGCACGTCCACGGTGAAGAGCGCCTCGGCGAAGGAGGTGCGCGGCTCGGTGCGGTACCGCACCGAGCTCGCGAAGGGCTCGAGCTCGCGCAGCAGCGGCTCGCCGCGCTCGACCGCCACCGGGCGCGTGGGCCCGCCCGTCGCCGCCGCGCAGAGGAGCGGGGCGTCCAGGGCGAGCTCGTCGAGCCACGCGGCCCCCTCGCTGCCAGTGAGGCGCGTGAGGCGCTCGGCCACGGCTGCGTCCGTCGAGAGCACGAGCGTCGCCTCGAGCCCGGAGGCGAGCTCGACACGCAGCTCGATCGGCGCGGTGGGCTCGGCCGGCCCGCTGGCGCACCGCGCGAGCTCGACGCGGCGCACGACCGAGGGATCGAGCGCGTGCAGCGTCGCGAGATCGTGCGGCGCGAGCGTCCAGAGCGGCGACGTGGAGCCCGAGCGCGTGAGCCGGCGGGCCCAGAGGCCGCGGAGTCGGCCGAGCGCGCCGCTCCGCCCGAGCTCGATGAGCCGCTCGAAGCCGGGGTGGTAGCGGAGCACGTGGCCGGCCATGCCGACGCGCCCGAGGCGCCGGGCCTCGCTCGCGAGCGTGCGGGCCGCGGCCAGCGTGGTCGCCAGCGGCTTCTCGACGAGCACGTCGAGCCCGGCGCGCAGGAGCGCGAGCCCGTGGCGGGCGTGAAGCGGCGACGGCGTCGCGACGATCGCGGCGTCGAGGGTCGGGCCGCTCGCGCAGAGCGCGCCGAGCTCGGGAAAGCGCAGGGCGCCCGGCGCCGTCGCAGCCGCGGCGGCGAGGGCGCAGGGATCCCGGTCCACGAGCGCCGCGACCTCGACCCCGGGCAGGCGTGCGAGCGCGCTCCCGAGCCGCAGGCCCCAGCGCCCGCAGCCGACGAGCGCGACGCGCACCGTGCGCTCGCTCATCGCGCCGCCCTCGCGCCCGGGCCGTCGAGCGCGCGCATCGCGTCCCGTCCGAGCTCGTTGCCGGGGTGAATCGCCGGCCCGCCGAGCTCGACGACGAAGCCGTACGAGCGCGAGCTCGCGCCGGGCGTCGCGCTCACGGTCGCGGCGACGCGCACGCGCTCGAGGCAGCCCGACTCGGTCGCGGTCGACCAGGTGATCGGCTGCTCGGGGTGGCGCTCGGCGAGGATCTCCGGCAGCGACGGGCCGCCGTGCGCGCGGTACTCGAGCACGAGCGCGAGCGCGCTCTTCTCGTCACCCGCCTGGAAGCGCTGCTGTAGCCACACCATCGTGAGGGCCGCGAGCACGCACGTCGCGCCGGCGGCGATGACCTTGCTGCGTGGGCCCACGACCCGCCGTCTATAGCATGGCGTCGGTCGGCGCCCGGTACCCTGGCGCCTCGCCGTGCGCTCACGCGCGCGGTGCGAGCCGCGGGCCGAGCACCGAGAGCCCGCGGCCGAGCGTCAGCGGCGCGCCGAGCAGCCGGTCCATGCGCCCCTGTGCCCAGCGGACGAGGCGCGCCCACTCGTCGAGGGTCGCGCGACCGCGCGGTCCCCGGGTCGCGAGCCTGCCGGCGACGAGCGCGGCGAGCGTGCAGCCCGTGCCGTGAAGCGGCGGCGTACGGTGGCGCGGGTGCGCGAGCGCCGTCACCGCCCCGCCCGCCGCGAGAAAGTCGCGGACCGGTCCGCGACCGGGGAGGTGCCCGCCCTTGAGCAGCACCGCGGTGCCCCAGCGGCGCGCCAGCGCGCGCGCCGCCCGCTCCGCCCCGGCCGCGTCGCCGATGGGCGCACCGAGCAGCCGCTCGGCCTCCGGGACGTTCGGCGTCACGAGCGCAGCTGCGGCACAGAGCGCCTCGAGCGCGCGACCGGACGCGACGTTCAGCGTGGCGGCGCCGCCGCGAGCGCGTGTGGCGCCGAGCACCGGATCGACCACGAGCCGGAGCTCCGGGCGCGCCCGCGCGAGCGCCGCGAGGAGGCGGGCATTCGCGGCGGAGCCGAGCGCGCCGGTCTTGACGACGTCGATGGGCAGGTCGGCGAAGAGCTCGTCGAGCTGCGCGGCGACGAAGGCGCGCGCGACGGCCTGCACGGCGACGAGCCCGCGCGTCGACTGCACCGTCAAGGAGGCGCACACGGCGGCCGGCCAGGCCCCGGCGAGAGCGATGGCGCGCGCGTCCGCGAGCACGCCCGCGCCGCCCGAGGGATCGAGGCCTCCCACCGCGAGCACGACGGCGGGACCGCGCCCGTTGCCGCGTGCCGCTCGTCCGCTCGGGCGTCGCTCCGCCATCACGCACCTCCTGCGCGCGCCGCGGCCCGAGCCGGCAAGGTGAGCCGCAGACCCGCGGGCACGACGACGAGCGCGACCACGAGGCCGAGCGTCGAGCCGAGCGCGCCGACGATGCCGAGGTGTCGCAGGCCGTCGAAGTCGCACGCGGCGAGCGCGCCGAAGCCCGCCGCCGTCGTCAGCGCGGTCGCCGCGATGGCCGGCGCCTCGGCGCGCAGCGTCTCGGCGATCACGCGCTCCCCGTCGCGGCTCGCGCGGGCGCGGTGGAGCAGGAACATCCCCTCGTCCACCGTGATGCCGAGCAGCACCGGCAAGACGAGCGCGTCGTAGGCGTGAAGCGGGATGCCGGTCAGTCTCACGAGCACGAGCACGCCCGCGACCTCCGCCACGACGACGAGCGCCGCGAGCACGACGTCGCGCAGGCGGCGCAGCGACCACACGAGCGCCAGGAGCACGAGCACCCCGGCGCAGGCGCCCACGCGGGGTAGATCGCGCGCGAGCGAGGCGCGCAGCTCGTGATCGAGCCGGCTGTAGCCGGTGAGCACGGCACCCGGGTCCGCGGCGGCGACGGCGCGGGCCACGGTCTGCTCCTCGCCGGGTTGCGGGTGCAGGTAGAGCGCGACCACCGTCTCGGGCCCGTCCGCACCGAGGTAGCGGGACAGGAGGATGGCGAGCTGCCCTTGCTGCAGCGACGCGAGCGAGACCGTCTCGTGCGAGGGCGCGCGCATGCCGGCGAGCGCCGCGGCGAAGCGCGCCTTCGGCAGGTCGAGCTCGGCCATGGCGGCCTCGAGCGCGGTCGCGCGCGCGGGCAGATCGAGCGCGTCCCGCTCCGCGAGCCGGTCCCGCTGCGTGCGCTCGGCCGGCGCGAGCAGGCTCGGGGCGTCGAGCGCGGCGACCTCGGGCATCGCCGCGAGGTGCTCGGCGAGCGCGTCGGCACGCTCGCGGGCACGCTCGGCGTCCGCGTCGCTCACGACGACGACCCAGTGCCCGCGCTGCCCACCGAAGGCCTGATAGATCCGCTCCTGCACCTCGGCGGGCTCGAGGTGGCTCGGGCGGACCGCCACGATGGCGTCGGCCACCCGGGGCAGGAAGCCCGCCGCCACGAGCGCGATCGGCGCGAGCGCGACCGCGGCACAAACGACCGCGCGCGCGCGGGTCGCCGTCAGCCAGTGGACGGCGTCGACCCAGCGCGCCCCGCGCGAGGCGCGCGCCGGCTTGCGCTCGCACAGGGCACCGAGCTCGGGCGTCAGGATGACGATCGCGAGCGCGGTGAGCACCTCGCCGGCCGCGCACAGCAGGCCGAGCTGCCGCAGGGCGCCGATGCCGGAGAGCCCGAGCGAGGCGAACGCGAGCCCCGCGGTGGCGGCGGCGACGAGCACGGGTCGCTGGGTGCGGCGCCGTGCCTCGCGCGCGGCCTCGCGCGGTGGGAGGCCGGCGGCCCGCGCCTCGAGGAGCGCGGCGTACACGTGCACGCCCGTGTCGACCCCGACCCCGACGACGACCGACGTGAACGCGACCGCGATGGCGCTGATGCCGCCCGGCAGGAGCGTCGCCGCTCCCGCCGTCCAGAGCGTGCCGAGCAAGAGCGGCGGCATCACGGCGAGGAGCGCGCGCACGCGCCGGAACACGAGCGCGAACACGGCGCCCGCCGCCAGGAACGAGAGCGTGCCCGAGCGGGTCATGTCGGCGACGAGCATGCCTTCGGTGGCGACGGCGATCGCGTGCCCGCCGGTGAGCCCGAAGGTGAGCCCGGGGTGGTCGGTGCGCGCGCGGGCGAGGAGCGCGTTGGCGCCGTCGACGAAGGCGTGCGCGTCCCGTCCGCGCAGCGCCTCGCCGTGGACCCGCAGGAGCACGAGCCGCGCGCGACCGTCGTCGGTCGCGAAGGCCCCGTCGTCGCGACTGCGCACCCCGGTGCCGCCGTCGCGCCGCTCGAAGGCGAGCTGCACGAGCCGCAGCGGATCGTGGGCGAGCGAGCGCGAAGCGTCGCCGCTGCCCGGGGCGAGCATCATCGCGAGGCTGTCCTCGAGCCGGGCCCGCAGCCCGGCGTCGCCGAGGGCGGCGGCGAGCCGCGCGCGACCCGCGGCATCGGCGTGGCGCCAGGCGAGCATCGGATCGAGCTCGCCGCGCGCCTCGAGGCGGCTGGCGGCTCGCTCCACGGTGGGGAGCGCCGCGAAGGCCCGGGTGAGCTCCTCGGCCGCCGCCTCGACCCGGGCGGGGTCGGCACCCTCGACGAGGACGACCCCGAGATCGGCTCCGCCGAAGGCGCGCAGGTAGCGCCGGAGCGCGGGAGCCTCGCCGCCGTCGGGCAAGAGGCCCGCCACGTCGGGATCGAGCCGCAGCCCGAGCCCGACCGCGAGCGCGCTGAGCGCCGACGTGAGCGCGACGAAGGCGGCCCAGAGGAGCCTCTGCCGGAGCATCCGGCGCTCGCGCGGATCGCGCGGCATCCGTCCCGGCCGGGCACCGCCGCCCGGGCGATCGCGCTCCGCTTTCAAGCCACCGCCATACTGCAAGGCCGCCCAGTCTTGTGAAAGTCCGCCCGTCGGGTACTCTAGACGCTGGATCGACTCGTGGCACCTCCGGAGCTTGGCTTGCCGCTCGAGAAGCGCAGCGCCCGTCGGCGCGCGCGACGCCTGCGCTCACCTCGTTTCGCGTGTCCTCTGGGCGACGCTCCCGCCGCCCTGCTCCGCTCCTCTCGAGGTCCTTCATGCGCAAGCTCGCCGTTGGCCTGACCCTGTTCCTGGCCGCGTGCGCCACCGGCATCGTCTCCAGCACGGACGACGGCACGGGTGGGACCACGACGACCGGGACCACGACGACGACCGGCACGACGACCACGACCGGTACGACGACCACGACGGGCACGACGACCACGACGGGCACGACGACGACCACCGGGACCACGACGTCGACCACGACCACCGGAACCACGACGTCGACCACGACGACCGGCACGACGACATCCACGACGACGTCGACCAGCACGACGACGACGACGACCACGAGCGGCTGCGTCGTCACCGACATCCTCCAGGACGGCGGCTTCGAGGCCGGGGCCGGGAGTGGGAACTGGATCGAGTCGTCCACCAACTTCGGCACCCCGCTCTGCGATTCGGGCTGCCTCAACCCCGGCGCGCTCTTCGGGCCCTACGCGGGCGCGTGGTTCTTCTGGGGCGGCGGCATCGCGGGCGCCTACGAGGACGCCTCCGTCTCGCAGACGGTGCACATCGGGGTCGGGACGGCCACCCTCGAGTTCCGGTTCGCCATCACCTCGTGCGACGGCTACGGTTGGGACGGGTTCGAGACCGCCATCGACGGCACGCAGATCTTCTTCGCGGACGATCTCGACCCGTCGTGCGGGGTCAACACCTACGCCTTGAAGAGCTTCGACGTGAGCCAGTGGGCGAACGGTGGCAACCACACGGTCGCCTTCCACGCCATCACCGACAGCCTGCTCGTGGCGACCAACTTCCTCGTCGACAGCGCGCGTCTCGTCGCCTGCCCGTAGCGCCTGCCCGTGGCGCTCGGCGCCCTCAGCGGTCCCCGAGCGCGCGGTAGGCGCGGCCGAGCGCGGTCGCGACGGTGGCCTTGCCCCGGGGCGACTGCGGCATCAGGCTCTCGAGCCGGCCCGGCTGGCGGCGCTCGAGGATGGCGAGCGCTTCGGCGAGCAGCGGCGGCGGCGCGGCGGAGCGCTCCGCGAGCGCGTCGAGCGCGCCCGCGAGCGCCTGGGCCGAGCGGCGCCCCTCGACGGGCTCGAGCAGGAGCCAGAGCGCGAGGGCCTCGCTCCGGCGCGCCCGCTCATCGCTCGCCCACCGCACGACGGGCGCGACCCGAACGGCGCCCTCGACCGCCGCGCGCGCCTCCACGCCCGCGGCCACGGCGGCCGGGTCGGCGAGCTTGTGGCGCCCGCTCCGGAGCCGCGCGGCGAACTCCTCGGCGGTCAGGTGCCCGACCCCGAGCGCGACGGCGGCCTCGGCGTCCGTGAGCAGGCGCTCGGTCCAGGTCTTCACCTCCGAGCCACGCGGCCGCGCCTCCGGCCGCGACGCCACGAGCGCGCCGGCGTGCTGCCGCAGCACGCTCGCGAGCTCGGCCCCGCTCAGCCGCTCGCGCCACCGCGGCACGGCCGCCAGAACGAGCCGCACGCGGCGCGCGTCGAGTGCGATGACGGCGAGCGCCACGCGGGCGCTCAGGGGCCCGGTGCGCCCCACGGCGAGCGCCACCTGCTCGAGCAGGGCGAGCGGACGCGCCGCGAGCTCGAGATCGAGCTCCGCGTCCGCCGGCTCGGCCGGCGCCTGGCGCGGTCGGCTCACGCGCGCGGCGAGCGCGGCGAGCGTGGCGTCCGGGATGCTCGGCTCGCGCCAGCCGAGCTCCATCACTGCCGGCGGCACGGCCACCTCGGCCTCGCAGAGCAGACCGACGAGCTCCGGGCACGCCCGACTCGCGCGCGCGAGCACGCGCGGATCGGCCGCGAGGGCCCCCTCGACGAGCGCGCCCGCGAGCTCGCGCCCGTACGCGCGCCGCTCGTCGCGCGCGGCTCCGCCGAGCCGCGCGGCCGCATGCCGGCCGAGCCCCGACCCGCCCCAGGCGGCGAGCCGCGCCCGGCCGGTCGGCCCTCCCTGCGCGGGCGTCGCGAGCGCCTTGGCGAGCCCGGCCCAGGTGCGGGGGCTGGCCTCCGCGTCGCCATCGCCGGGAGCGCGCCGCGCGATCCCGGCCGCGAGTCCGTCCGTCGCGGCGGCGCTCGTCGCGCCCGCGACGGCCTGCGCGACGAGCTCGGAGAGCACGCCCGCCGGCAGGATCCGGCCCGCGAGCTCCGCCCCCTCGCCGTCGAGGGTCGCGGGGGTCGTGAGTGCCGCGACGACGTCCGGCGCGAGCTCGCCGCCCGCCTGCATCGCGCGGAGTGCCGCCGCGAAGCGCTCGGCGCGGTCGAGCGCCGCTGCGGGCGCACCCGTGGCTCGTGCGAGCGCGAGCGCCGCGCGTGCCCGCACCTCGGGGGCGGGATCGCGCTCTGCGAGCGTCGGCCACAGCGCCGCCGCCGCCGGGTTGTCGCAGAGCGCGCGCCGCACGCCGCGCGCCGGATCGCGCCCGAGCTCGGCGAGCAGCGCGGCGTCGGTGGCGAGGCGGGCGGCCGCCTCCCGCAGGCAGATGTCGCGGTCGCGCGCCCAGGCCGCCGCCGTCTCCGCTCGGAGCGTTTCGGGTGGCACGAGCCCGACCCAGGGCCGCTCCGCGAGCGCGTGACGGGCCGGCCAGCGCGCCGCGAGCTCGGCGGCGGTCTCGGTGGCCGCCGGGTGGCTCGCGGCCGCCAGCACGAAGAACGCGTCCGCGCTCCGGCGCGCGAGCACCTCGTCGCGCGCGCTCGCGGGCGTCGCCGCGTGCGTCGCGAGCGCCCGATCGAGCGCGAGCCCGAGCTCGGCGCGTGCCTTGGCGGCGCGCTCCTCCTCGTCCTCCTCGTGCCCGTGTTCGTCCGGCTCGGGCTCGAACGCGCCGACGGCTGCACGCGCCCGCGCGGCCACCACCGCGAGCACCTCCGCGCCGACGTGCGGCGAGCGCGACAGCGCGAGCAGCGCGCGCGCCGGCCCCTGCTCGGCGAGCGCGAGGTTCACGTCGGGCGCGTTGTCTTCGGGCCGCGCGGCCAGCTCGGCGAGGAGTTCGGGTGCGAGCATGCGCTGTCTGCCGCTGCTATATAGCCCGACATGCTGGCGCTGAGCCCGCCGGAGCTCGTCGAGCTCATCGTGTCTCTGCCGCCGAGCCGCACCCCGTTCATCTGGGGCCCGCCCGGGATCGGCAAGAGCGCGCTCGTGCGCGAGGCCGCCGAGCTCTGCGGCCTGCCGTGCGTGACCCTGCTCGGGACGCAGCTCGCGCCCGAAGACCTCATCGGCGTGCCGCGCCTGCGGGCCCTCGACGCCGCCGGCGAGCGCTTTGCGACCGAGTTCTGCCCGCCGCGCGCCATCCTGCGGCAGGAGCCCTTCGTGCTCTTCATCGACGAGCTCAACAGCGCCGTCCCCGACGTGCAGAAGGCCTTCTACTCGCTCATCCTCGACCGCCGCCTCGGCGACTACGAGCTGCCCGAGGGCTCGCGCGTCGTCGGCGCCGGCAACCGCATCGAGGACCGCGCGCTCGTGCGGCCAATGGCGACGGCGCTCGCGAACCGCATGCTCCACGTGGCGCTCGAGCCGAACGCCGACGCGTGGCTCGCCTGGGCCGCGGGCGCCGGCCTGCACGCCCTCGTGCTCGCGTTCGTGCGCGCGCGGCCCGAGCGGTTGTGCGAGCCGCCGCCGAGCGACGCCACGCCCGCCTATCCGACCCCGCGCGCCTGGCACATGCTGAGCGACGCGCTCGACAGCGTCGGCGAGGATCTGTGGCCCGCCGTCGCGGCCGGCTGCGTGGGGGATCGCGCGGGCGCCGAGTTCGCCGCGCTCGCGCGCCGCGCGCGCCTCGCCCCGTCCCTCGACGAGCTCGCCGCGGGGCGTGCGCAGGTGCCGGACGATCCCGATCTGCTCTACTTCCTCGGCGCCGCGTGCCTCGCGCGGCTCGGCTCCGCGTCGCCCGACGACGGCCGCCTCGTGGGCCGTGCGCTCGCCGCCGTCGCGCTCGTGAGCAAGGAGGTCGCCGCGTGGGTGGTCGACACGGCGCTCCGCCGCAGCGACGAGCGGCCCGCGCGCCTCGCCTTCGTCGCGCACCTGCGCGCCTCGGGCTCGCCGGTGCTCGCCGACATCGTGCGGCTCGGACGCTTCGTCGCGGACGCGCCGAGCGCCAGCGCGCTCGGTGCCCGGGCCGACTGACGGGAGGCCCCGCGTGCCGAGCGCGCCCGAGCGACCCGCGTCCCCGCCGCCGACCGACCCCGACGAGCTCGCGCGCGCGGCGCGCGACAAGATCGCCGCGGCGCGCGTGTGGCTGCTGCGCGACAAGCCCTTCTTCGGCGTGCTCGCGCGCGCGCTGCGCGTCGAGCCGAGCCGCGCCGTGGCGGGGATGCGCCTGCACCCCGACGACCGGCTCGAGCTCCACCCCGACGTCGTGCTCGCCGCGCGCTTCCCGGCCGTCTGCGCCCGGCTCGCCCACGCCTCGCTCCACGCCGCGCTCGGGGCGCTCGTGCGCCGTCGCGAACGCGAGCCACGGCGCTGGAACCTGGCGCACGATCTCGCCGTCGCGCCGCTGCTCGCGGCCGCGCGCCTCGGCGTCGGCCCCACGTCGCGCGCCCCCGCTCCTCTCGCCCTCGAGCCGGGCGCGAGCGCCGAGGCGTACTACGAGCTCCTGCCCTCCGATGGCGCGCCGGACGACGCGTGGTGCGATCTCTGCGATCCACCCGGCGCCGAGGGCGCGCGCACCGCGGCACCCGAGGCGGCATGCGTCGGCAGCGACGCCCGCGCGCGCGAGCTCGGCTGGCGCCTGCGCCTCGCGGCGGCCTTCGAGGAGGAGCTCGCGAGCGGCGGCAAGAGCTTCGGCGACCGACCCGCCTGGGTGGACGAGCTCGTGCGCGCGAGCCTCGAGCCGCCCCAGCACTGGTCCGCGGAGCTGCAGCGCTCGCTCGGCGCGCTCGCGCGGGTCGGGCGCAGCTGGCTCCGACCGTCGCGGCGCACGAGCGCCCTCTTCGACCCTGCGCAGGGCTGGCCCGAGCTCGTCACGATGCCCGGCCGGCGCGTGGATCCGGGTGGACGGCTCGTCGTCGTGCTCGACACCTCGGGCTCGGTGACCACGGCCGAGCTCGCGCGCTTCCTCGGCGTCGTCGCCTCGGTGGCCTGTGCCGAGGGGATCGACGAGGTGCGGCTCGTGCAGTGCGACGCGGTCGTCGCCTCCGACGAGGTGCTCGACACGGCCTCGCTCGGCGTCGCGCCCGTCGCGGTGCACGGTCGAGGTGGCACGGACTACCGCCCTGCGCTCGAGCTCCTCGCGCGCGAGGCCGAGCGCGGCGAGCACTTCACGGTGATCTACCTCACCGACCTCGCGGGCCGCTTCCCCGACGAGGCCGCGCCGGCGCTCGAGGTGCTCTGGGTGGTGCCGCGCCGCGCCGCCGGAGCGGCGCCTTTCGGCCGTGTCGTCGTGATGGGCGATCGCGCCTGAGGCTGCGCGCCCACCGACCCACAAAATGAAAACAGCGCCTAAGCGGACCTGGGGGGGGAAGGTCTCCGCCGAGACGCTGGTCCCTGTACTTGCACTTGCCGTGCCACAGCCAAATCTATGGGATTCCCGCTGGATGGCATGTGCCGTTGACCGGCGTCATTTCAAGAACGAAATTGCACCGGCCAACCTTGAACGGTTCTGCGGCGCGGTACTGACCGGCCGGTCATGTCGTCATTTGGCCGGCGCGGGTGGCCGAGCGTACGCGTGCACGGCGTCGATGACGGCCTGCACCGTCTCGACGGGCGTCTCGGGGATGATGCCGTGACCGAGGTTGAAGATGTGCCCCGGTCGACCCGCGGCGCGCTCGAGCACGCGGTGAGCGCGCGCGATGGCGACCTCCTTCGGCGCGCAGAGGAGCAGGGGGTCGAGATTGCCCTGCACCGCGCGGTCGTAGCCGATGCGCTGCCAGGCCACGTCGAGCGGCAAGCGCCAGTCGACGCCGAGGACCGTGCCGCCGGCCTCGCGCTGCAGCTCGAGCAGGCTCGTCGTGTCGGTGCCGAAGTGGATGACGGGCACGCCCGTCTTCTCGAGATCCTGGAGGATGTGCGCCACGTACGGCTGCACGTGCTCGCGGTAGTCCTCCGGCGCGAGCGAGCCCACCCACGAGTCGAAGAGCTGCACCGCCTGGGCGCCCGCCTCGACCTGCGCCCGCAGGAAGGTGCGCACGACCCCGCTCACCTTGGTCATGAGCAGCTTCCAGCTGTCGGGGTCGCGCCACATGAGCTCCTTCGTGAGCCGGTAGCTCGACGACTTCCCGCCCTCGATGAGGTAGCTCGCCACGGTGAAGGGCGCGCCAGCGAAGCCGATGAGCGGTTTCTTGCCGTCGAGCTCGCGCCGGATGAGGCGGATGGCGTCGAGCACGTAGCCGAGGCCCTCGCGCGGCTCGAACACGCGCAGCCGCTCGATGTCGGCGCGGCTGCGCACCGGCTGGTGGATGACCGGCCCCTCGCCCTTGGCGAACTCGAAGGGCGCGCCCATGGGCTCGAGCGGCAACAGGATGTCGGCGAAGAGGATCGCCGCGTCGACCCCGAGCCGCAGCGGCTGCAGCGTGACCTCGAGCGCGAGCTCGGGCGTCTTGCAGATCTCGAGCATCGAGTGCTTGGCGCGGAGCGCGCGGTACTCGGCCATGTAGCGGCCGGCCTGCCGCATGAACCACACGGGCGTCGTGTCGGTCGGCTCGCGTCGGCAGGCTCGGAGAAAGCGGTCCCACATGGGCCGGTACATGCCACAGTTTCGCCCCGTCACGAAGTCGCGCGCGCCGCGCGCGGGTCCCGCGTCGCTCCACGTCGCTCCGCGTCACTCCGCGTCGCTCCGCGTCGCTCCGCGTCGGCGGCGATTGCAGCCGCGGCGCGCATCCGATACCGAGATCGGGATGAAGCGCCCGCTCTTCGCCACCGCCCTCGCCTCCATGCTCCTCGCTCTGTCCGCCGTGCACTGCGGTCCGCCGCGGCAGATGCAGCCCCCCGTCATCGAGGACACGGGCAAGAAGGACATGGCGCCGGACGAGCCCGGCCCGGCGCCGGCGAAGACCGCCACCGAGGCCGCCGCGAGCGCGAGCGCCGCCGCCAGCCCGGTCGACGCCGACCGGCGCGTCGAGTGCTGCGCGCAGTGCAAGACCGGCCTCGCGAAGGACAACAGCGGCGACAAGCCCGACAAGATCCCCTGCGCCGAGCTCACGAGCGACCTCAACCCCTGGTGCATGTCGTGGTTCAAGAAGAACCCGCTCATGGCCTCGGAGTGCCAATAGCCGCGAGCCTCCGGTGACCGGCCGGTCGCTCTCGCGGAGCCGCCCCGGCGCGCTCCTCGCCGTCGGGCTCTGCCTCGCGCTCGCGCCCGGCTGCCGTCGCAGGCAGCTGCCGCAGGCTCCGACGGAGACCGTCAGTTCGGCCAGCCCGTCGGGGAGCGCGTCGGTGGCCAGCTCGTCCGCGCGCGCGTCCGCCGCACCCGTCGCCCCCGCATCCGCCGGCGCGGTCCTGGCCCCACCGCCGTTCGACCACCAGCGGGTCGAGCTCGTCGAGCGCGCGATGGGCACGCGCATCGTGCTCGCGGCCTACACGATGCCCGACCTCGACGCCGCGCGCGTCCGGGCGGCCCTCGAGGCGGCCTTCGCGGAGATCGTGCGCCTCGAAGCGCTCATGACGACGTGGCGCGACGACAGCGAGATTTCGAGGCTCAACCGTGCGGCCGGCAAGGGCGCCGTGACCCTGAGCCCCGACACGTACGCGGTCCTCGACAAGAGCCTGTGGATCAGCCGCGCGTCCGAGGGCGTCTTCGACGTCACCTTCGCCTCGATGGGCAAGCTCTGGAAGTTCGACCAGGACCGCGAGGCACGCCTGCCGGATCGGAGCCTCGTCGAGCAGGCGCGCCGTCGCATCGACTACCGCCGCATCGCGCTCGAGCCGGCGACGCGCGAGGCGCGCCTCACGAGCCCCGAGACGCAGGTGAACCTGGGCGGCATCGCCAAGGGCTACGCCATCGATCGCGCCGCCGCGGTCCTGCGTCGCGCCGGGCTCGCGGCCTTCTTCGCGCAGGCCGGCGGCGACCTCTACGTCGCCGGCAAGAAGCCGTGGGGCGAACCGTGGCGCGTGGGCGTGCGCGACCCGCGCGGCCCGGACGGCTCGGCCTTCGCCATGCTCGTGGTCGAGGACCACGCCTTCTCGACCGCCGGCGACTACGAGCGCAGCTTCATCCTCGACGGCAAGCGCTACCACCACATCCTCGACCCGCGCACTGGCTGGCCCGCGACGGCGAGCCGCAGCGTCACCATCTGGGCCGAGGACGCCCTGACCGCCGACGCCATCGACGACGCCGTCTTCATCCTCGGCCCCGACAAGGGCCTCGCGCTCGTCGAGTCGATCGACGGCTGCGGCGCCGTCATCGTCGACGCCGCAAACAAGGTGTGGGTGAGCCGACGCCTCGAGAAGCTCGTCGAGCTGCGGCAGCAGCCGACGGAGGGGATCTGAGAGGCGCGCCCCCGAGGTGCCTAGCCCGCTACTGCAGGTTGAGGTGGAGCCAGTACTCGCCCGACTCGTAGCCCGGCGGGTCGTTGCCGTAGTACCCGTCGACGACGATGAAGTAGCTCGAGCCCGCGACGACCGGGAAGGAGATGGTCACCGGATCGCCGAGGTTCACGCCGGCGCCAAGCGTGATGTACCCGGGTCCACCGCAAGTCGCCGGGTTCGGGCCCTGATACGCGTAGAGCACGCGATCCCAGCAGGCCGGATCGAGGATCGGGTCCGGGTACGGCGACGTGGCGCAGACGCTGTCGATGTTGAACTTGTCCATACCGATCGTGGCCGTGAGCGTGCCGCTGTCTGCCGGCATGACGAGCACGACACGGTCGTTCGAGCCACAGCCCTCGGCCGGCGAGTTCGCGCAATCGGTGGACCCGCTGAGGTCGTCGAGATTGGCGGTCGTCCACCCGTGGAGGAAGATCGGTGTGTTCGCGCTGACGGGCGCGACTTCCGGATTGGCGCAGTCCTCGAACTGCCCGGTCTCGAGGGAACAGTTGGCGCAGCCGTCGCCTGCGAGCGCGTTGCCGTCGTCGCACTCCTCGCTCACGTTCACGACGCCGTCGCCACACGCGGCTGCGGTGAAGTTGACGTTCAGGGTGTAGGTTCCACCCGAGGCGGCGGAGCCGTCCACGACCACGTAGTAGGTGCCTGGCGTCACGGCCGTGGCGATGCTCTCGGTCGTCGGGCTCGCCGGGAAATTGAAGTCCGCGCACCAGATCGACGACGCCGCGTCGCCGCATGTGCCCTGCTGGATGTAGAGCACCGGG
>JADLAB010000441.1 GCA_020848455.1 Polyangiaceae bacterium | reverse complement strand
GCGTCTCGCTTCGCGAGGCAGGCGCCGGCGCGCGCTCCGAAGGCGATCTCGATGCCTCGAAGGCGGCTCTCGAGCGACTCGCCGGCGACGAGCGCCTCGCCCACGAGGCACGCGCGCGCGTCGGCCCAGCGCTGCGGCTCGGCCGAGCCGCGGCACGCGCCAGCCCCCACGAGTGCCGCCACGCCGCCGACCACGAGCCCTGCTCGTCGCGCGACGCCACCCGGAGCGGAGCGGCGCCCACGCCGGATCCCCTGCTGCGAACAAGTCAGATTCTGTAAATTTTTCACGTACTTGTACCAGCGCACGCGATCGGAGCTGCAAGGCTACTCCGGTGAGTCGCGCGCTGGCAACGGCTGCGTCGAGACCGTCGCCGGCAGCCTTCGCGCGCGCGCCCGCGCCACCGCAACGGCCGGCAGTCCGAGCCACGCGACCACCACGATCCGAGGTCGCACGGCGCCGACCGACCTCACGCCGCGCACGGCGCCAAACAGGTGTGCCGCACCTACGGCGCCCTGATACCCTCTGTCGGGCGCGATGGACCACGCCGACGAGCCGCGCGACCCCCTTCCTGGGGACGAGCTGGTTCCTCCACCGGAGGAGCAGGATCGTCTCGTGGCGGGCATGGCGCACCTGATGCGGCGCCTCGGCCACGAGCCGTTCGTGGCCGGCCCGTTGTTCCAGCCGACAGCTGAGGACTTCCCGGAGCCCCTGCGCGCCACGCGGCGCAGCGTGCGCGAACTGCTCGGTCGGCTCATGAGCTATGCGGGGCTCGGAGCGCTCCGCATCGACCTCGCCACGTTCGACTCGGCGCAGCCATTCGTGGAGCTTCGCGACGACGGAACGGTGGTGCAGTCGCCCCACAACACCGCAGCGTGGTTCACCGGGATCGAGGGGGACACGGCGCGCTTCGGCGTCGACCTGCAGCAACTCGACGACATCGAGAAGCTCGCCGGGATCCTGTGCCACGAGGTGGCCCATGCCTTTCGGAGCGCTCACGGCGTCGTTGTGACGACCCGGTCCGTCGAGGAGGAGCTCACGGATCTCACGACCGTGTATCTCGGGTTCGGCATCTTCACCGTCAACAACAGCTACCTGCACCGGTCCCGCCGGATCGCCGGCTCCATGATGTCCCACGAGATCCGCCGCCAAGAGCTGGGCTACCTGGGCCCGCAGCGATTCGCGTTCCTGCTGGCCGTGCAGCTCGTGGCGCGCGGGCGCGCTCGTGCCGCCCACGGGCGCATCCTCGGCCTGCTCGAACCGACCCAGCGCGAGATGGCGCGCGAGGCCATGCGCCGCCTGCTGCCGCGTCGCAAGACACTCTGCCTCGAGCTCGGACTGCCGCCCGAAGAGGCGTGGCCGCCCCTGCGGTCGTGCGACCCCAATCTCGCGCCCGCGGCGCCCGCGCGCACCGAAGACACAGCGCCGGAGGACGACGACGAGCCATTGGTGCACGACGGTCAGCGCCCCGGCGTCAATCGCGACCGCGTCGTGTTTCGCATCAAGCACGACCATGCGCTGCTCGGCGTGTTCGTAGCGATCGTGCCGGCGCTGTTCATGATCGGCGCGCTCGGTCCGTTCGGCGCTGTCATCCCGATGGTCATCGGTCTTGTGTGGGGCGCCGCGCGTGTGCGCTACGAGTGCTCGGACGCCGAGTGCGGGGGACGCCTCGAGGGCGAAGACGTGACGTGTCCGCGCTGCGGTGGCACCGTCGGTGGTACTCTGCGCAATCGCCACGAGCGCCTGGCCGCCGAAGAGGCGTTCCTTGCCGAGCGCGCGGCAGACCAGCGCGCAGCGCGCCGCCGCAACGCCCGTAGCGCCGACCCGCCGGGACCCGCCGTGCGCTCCAAACGCCCGGCCAGGGCGCGGAAACAGCGCCCGGTGCGGAAGCCGGCGCCACGTGTTTGATGCACGGACCCGCGCGCAATCCGGCGCGCCGACGAGGCAGGATCTCTTCCCTCGCCCTCGCCCCTTCGCCCCCGCACGCCCCCGCTCCCGCACGCGCTTCCCCACCCCCACCCGCACGCGCTCACGCTCGCGCACGAGAGCGCTGCATCTCCCGCTGAAGTTCCCCGTTCGGGAACTGCCGAGGGGGATGGCTCCTGGCTGGCCAAGCCATCCACGCTCGAAGTTCCCCAAGGGGGAACCGCGGGCCGGCCTGACTCATTGCGCGCGCAGCTTGCGCACCCACCACTCGTCCGCGGGACCCTCCGCGTCGCCGCCCGCACAGCAACGGGTGAAGACGACGCGCACGACCAGCGCCTGACGCGCGGGGTCGAGCCAGGCGCTGGCGATCGAGCGGATGTACGTCGCGGGATCCTCCGGCGCGGGGGGCGCGGCCGGAACGCGCTGGCGGAGGAGCACGGCGCCGGCGGACCCGCGCACGGTCAGCCACTCTCCGACGAGCGACACCGACCCCTCGGGGCACGTGTGCGGCACCGTGAGCGCAGCGATCGCCTCGGCCTCGCTGTGGCCCACGAGCTCGTACGAGGCGAGCCTCGGGGGCGCCTGGCAGCGCGGCAGCACTTGCCAGCCCTCCGCGGCGAGCTTGCCGTCGAGCGCCACGAGCCGCTCGCTCACCTTGCGCGCGAGCTCGTCCCCTGCGGGGCCGACGTCGGTCACGTTGTCGGCACCCGTGTCCCCCACCTCGCGTGCCGTCAGGACCGGCGTCTCGGCGATCGTCTTGCCGGTCGCGAGGTCGCGCTCGACGAACGCGAGATTCGGCAGGTCGCCGAGTCCGTGCGCCACGTCGCTCGTGGCGAGCAGCACGCGCGTGCGACCTGGGTCGATGGCTGCCTCCGCGGTGAGCGCGAAGGCGAAGAAGCGAAAGGGCGCACGGTCCTCGCCACGAGCGCCGTCGGCCCACCACACGTGCACCGCACCGGCGGCCCTGGGCTCGCGAAGCGGTTCCGGTGGAGCGACGCTCGGCGCTGCACTCGACGCCACGCTCGGCGCTGCGCTCGGCCCTTCCGTCGGCGCCGGCGCCGCCGTCGCGATCGGTCGCGGCGCGAGCGCGTCCCCCCGCCCCTGCGGCCCTTGGCGGCACGCAGTCGCCGAGAGCGCAACGGCCGCGATCGCCCGCGCCCACGCTGCCGCTCCTCGAAGGGCCACGCCGCACCCTATACCGCGCGCGGGGCCATCGCCACGTCAGAGCCGCTCGCCAGCTGCCGGGGGGGATGGCGCGCGCGCGCGAGTGTCATCCCCGGTCGAAGTTCCCCCAAGGGGAACTGCGGGCCAGGATGAGCGCGTCATCCCCGGTTGCAGTTCCCCTTTCGGGAACTGCCGGGGGGGATGGCTCGCCCCCGCGCGCTAGTCCACCGGCGGATCCGCCAGCTCGGTCCACGGCCGGCTCTCGACGAACACCCGCACGAGCTCCCCGTCGACGTGCCCCTGCTGCACCTCCATGTGGAGGATGTCGATGGCGCGCGCCACCGGCACGGCCCGCTTGTAGGGCCGGTCGGCGGCCGTGAGCGCGTCGAAGATGTCGCTCACGGTCATGATCTTCGACTGCACCGGGATCTCGCTCGCGCGCAGGCGGTGGGGGTAGCCCGTGCCGTCGAGCCGCTCGTGGTGCGCGCCGGCGATGTGCGCCACGCGCCGGAACTTCCGGCCCCAGGGGATCTGCGACAGGAACTGGAAGGTGTGGACCACGTGGCTGCGGATCTCGTCGAACTCGGTCGCGGTGAGCGAGCCGCGCGACACCATGAGCGAGGTCACGTCCTGCTCGGTGAGCAGCGGCCGCACGGTGCCCTTCGGGTCGACGAACACCTCGCGCGCGAGCTGCTCGATGCGCGCGTAGTCGCCGCCCGAGAGCACCTTGGGCTCGTTGGCCTCGGCGATCACGGCCAGGGCCTCGGCGAGCTCGCGCTGCCGCCGCTCGAGCTCGAGATCGAGCGCCGCCGCCGCCTCGTGGTCGCCGCGCGCGCAGGCCGCGAGCTTGCGGCCGAGCACGTCCACCTCGGCGGCGCGGTGCGCGAGGCCGAAGCGCAGCTCGAGCGCCTCGAGCGAGTGCGGGTAGAGCTTCTTGGCCTTGACGAGCACCTGCTCGCGCACGCCGATCTTGCCGAAGTCGTGGAGCAGCGAGGCGTACTCGAGCTCGCGCAGCTCGTCGGCGCTGAAGCGCACCTCGCGGTAGAGGCCGGTCTCGCTGCGGTCGACCGCCTTGGCGAGGCCTACGGTCATCGCGGCCACGCGCCGGCTGTGACCGCTCGTGGTCGGGTCGCGCTGCTCGATGGCCTCGACGCTGGCGCGCACGAAGCCCTCGAGCATGCGCTGGTTCTCGGCGTAGAGGATGGCGTTCTCGAGCGCGATGCCCGCCTGGCTCGAGAGCGTCGAGAGCAGCTCCTCGCTGCGCTGGTCGAAGGCGATGACCTGGTCGGGCATGGCCTCGAGCGACACGAGCTTCGCGCCCTGCTCGCGCTTGCGGTTGATGAGCTGGATGACGCCGAGGATGTCGCCCTTGCGCGACAGAAGCGGCGTGCAGAGGATGCTCTTGGTCCGGTAGCCGGTCGCCTCGTCGAAGCTCCGGTCGATGGTGTAGGGCGACTCGGGCGGCAGGATGTAGGCGTCGGCGATGTTGAGCGTCTTCCGGTGGAGCGCCACGTAGCCCGCGACCGAGCGCGTGCTGATCTTCATCGTGAACTCGCCGGGCTCGAACGGCATCGTGTCGTTCTGGCTCATCTTGAAGCGCAGCGTGCGGCGCGCCACGTCCGGGTCGTCGCCCTCGACCACGTAGATGCTGCCGGCGTCGGCGTCGGTGATGAAGCGGCTCTTGGCGAGGATGAGCGCGAGCAGCTTGTCGATCTCGCGCTCGGTCGTGATGGCCTGCGCGATCTCGATGAGCTCGCCGAGCTCGTAGCGGTAGCGGTTGAGCCAGCGGCCGCGGCTCTCGGAGCGCTGGCGCGCCGAGATGAGCTCGAAGGCGTTGTGGATCGCCACGTAGAGCTCGTCCACGCTGGGGCGCGCCGACACCGTCGCCGTGAGCCCGCGGTGCAGGGCCTCGTCGAGGCTGCGGCGGCTGGGCTCGCCGACCAGCACGAGCGCGGCCTGCGCGAGGCCGAAGTGGCGCGCGAAGGGGCGCAGGATCTGGCGCCCGCGCTCCCACACCGCCGCCGGCGCGAGGATGACGAGGCGCCCGCTGTCGCGCACCACGACGACGAGCGGGTGCGGCTGGGTGATGTGCTCGCCGTCGAGGCGCGGGTCGGCAGCGAGCGCCGCCGCGATGCCCGCCATCGGGTCGGCGACCAGGGTCGGTGTCTCGCTGGCGACTTCGGCCGTCATGCGCTCTGCCCCTCCCCGCCGCGGCTGCCCGGCCCGCTCGGCGCCGCGGGCGGCAGCTCGAGCCCGACCGTGCTCGGCGTCGCGCCCGCGAGGGCCGCCCGCCGCGCGTCCGCGCGCTCCTTCTGCGCCCGGCCGAGCTCGGCGTCGCGCCGCTCGTAGGCCACGACGATGCGCTGCACGAGCGGATGGCGCACCACGTCGACGTCGGTGAACTCGCAGAACGAGATGCCGTCGATGTCGGCCAGGAGCGCGCGCGCCTCGGCGAGGCCGGAGCGCGCGCCCGGCGGCAGATCGATCTGGGTGATGTCCCCCGTCACGACCGCGCGCGACTCGTAGCCGAGGCGCGTGAGGAACATGCGCATCTGCTCGCTCGTGGCGTTCTGCGCCTCGTCGAGGATGACGAAGCAGTCGTTGAGCGTGCGGCCGCGCATGAACGCGAGCGGCGCCACCTCGATCTGCCCGCGCTGCACGAGGCCGTTGGCGCGGTCGGCGTCCATCATGTCGTTGAGTGCGTCGTAGAGCGGGCGCAGGTAGGGGTTCACCTTCTCGGCGAGGTCGCCGGGCAGAAAGCCGAGCTTCTCGCCGGCCTCGACCGCGGGTCGCGTGAGGATGATGCGCTTGATCTGCCGCTCGAGCAGGGCCTTCACGGCCACGGCCATGGCGAGGTAGGTCTTGCCCGTGCCCGCCGGCCCGATGCCGAAGGTGAGGTCGTGGGACCGCATGGCCTGCACGTAGCGCTTCTGCGCGAGCCCGCGCGCCTTGATGGCGCGCCCGCGGCCGTTGATGAGCACGATCTCGCTGAAGATGTCGCGCAGGTGCAGGGCCGGGTCCTCGCCGAGGGCGTGCAGGCCGCGCAGGTGGTCCTGGCGGTCGAGGGCGATGCCCTCGAAGGCGAGCTCGGCCACCTGCAGCAGGAAGCGCTGCGCGAGCGCCACCTTGGCCGGTGAGCCGCCGAGGCGCACCACGTTGCCACGCGAGCCGACCTCGATGCCGAGGTGCTTGCCGAGCGCCTTCAGGTTCGCGTTGCCCGGCCCGGCGAGGGAGAGGAGCGTGCTCTGGTCGACCTCGACCTCGGTCGTCGTCGGGGGATCAGCCATCTTGCCTGCTTGCCATCTTGCCTGCTCTCGTCCTTGCCGTGGTGCCGGTCCCGGCGCCGCGGTTTGCGCGGCGTGCCCCCTTGACCCTTTCGGGCGCGGGTGCGAGCGTGGCTCGCATCACCCGTGCCGGGTGAGCATCCGCCCCCCTGCAGCTGTCCGCGCGAGAAAGTAGCGCACCCTTGCCATTCACGCTCGAATCGCAGGGCCGCCCGGTCCGGAGCCCGCCCTCCGCCCCGCCGGCCCGAGCCGGATCATACACGTCATCATGAGGCGCAAGGTAACGGCCATCGTCACTGCCGCGTGCGGGCTCTTCGCGGGCCACGCCGCGGCACAGCCCGCGCCGCCCCCGCCGCCGGCACCCGCTCCGACCGGCGCGGCCGGCGAGGCCGTGCCGCCTGCACCGGCGCCGCTCCCCGGCCCTGCTCCCGGCGCCGCGGCACCCGACGCCCCGGCACCCGACGGCCCCGCGACGGCGGCTCCGCCGGTGCCCGGCGACACCGACGCCGAGGCGGACGACGACGAGGGCTTTCCCCCGGCTCCACCGCCGCCCCCCGACGTCTTCGACGAGCAGGACGATGGCCCCGCGCTCGTGGGCTTCCACAGCGGGCGGCTCTACATCCGCGACGCCAAGGACGACTTCCGCCTCTACCCGGGGGCGCGCCTGCGCACCGACTTCAACAGCTTCTTCGGTGAGGGCGTGACCGAGCAGCCCGAGGCCGTCTCGGGCGGAGCCCTGCGACCCCAGCTGGCCCTGCGCCGCGTACGCCTCGAGGTGTCCGGCGAGATCATGAAGCGCCTGGCCTTCACGGTCGGCGTCGAGCTCGGGGGCGAGCGCGTCGGCGAGCCGGGCGCCGGGGGCGACCGACCGGGCAGCGCGGCCGCACGCTTCGCGGCGCCGCGGGCGACGAACGGCCGGGTGCAGCCCGCCGAGGTGAGCGTGAGCTACAAGTTCCGCCCCTGGCTCAACGTCACCGTCGGCCAGTCGAACGTGGCGTTCTCGATGCAGAACCGCACGCGCGAGCACCTGTTGCCGATGATGGAGCGCGCCCTCGGCATCCGCGGTTTCGCCGTGCCCCACGACAAGGAGCTCGGCGCCACCGTCTGGGGCGAGCTGCCGCTCAAGGTCATCGCCTACGAGTACGGCATCTACAACGGCGACGGCCCCGCGCAGCCGGGCGCCGATCTGCGCGCCGACTTCACGGGCCGCATCTACGCGCGACCGCTCGCCTTCAGCGGCAAGAGCACCTTCAAGCGCTGGTTCCAGATCGGCGTGTCGGCGCGCTACGGCGAGCGCCAGCAGAGCGCCGTCACCTACGAGCACCCGTCCATCGCGACGGCGCAGGGCTTCGTGATGTGGCTGCCCCGCTACGAGGACAGCCTCGGGCGGCTCACCCACGTCCTGCCGTCCGGCGCGCAGCGCTCCATCGGCGGCGAGGTGCGCCTCCCCTTCGATCTGCCCGAGGGGCTCGGGATCGACCTCCGGGCCGAGGCCTACGCGGTCGCGAACAACACGCGCGAGGCGGTCGACGGCTTCGAGCTCGTGAGCACCGAGCGGCTCGGGCGCGTGCTCGGCGTCGGCTGGTACGGCGAGGTCGATCTCTGGCTGTGCGGCGACACCTTCGTCGACGGCGAGCCCGGCCTGTGGCGCCCACCCACGGTCGACCTCTCGAAGGACAGCGAGAGCAAGCACGGCCTCGAGCTCGTGGTGACCGCCTCGGGCATCAACGCGACCTACGATCCCGCGGCGCGCGAGGGCAGCGCCGATGCCGCCGAGCCCTCCGCCGCCCTGACGAGCTACGAGATCGGCGGCGCCCTGCAGTACTGGTGGGGCCCGAACTTCCGCGCGGCCGTGAACTACCTCGCGTACGTGGCGCCGCACGCGGGCGACCGCGCGCAGAGTCACCTGCTGGTCGCGGGCAACCTCGCGACCGACGACCAAGGCGTCCCGCGCGCCGCGGAGGTGAGCCACGAGCTCGGCGGACGCGTCGCGGTCACGTTCTGACCCCGGCCGCGCGAGCCCGTCGTGAAGGGAGCGAGGAGCTCACCCTGGCGACGGCGATGGCTCGTCACGGTGCTCGCCTGCGCGGCGCTGCTCGTCGTGCCGGCGCTCGCCTGGCTGCTCCTGCCGGCCGGGCGGCCCCCGCCGTACCCGGGTGTCACCGGGCCGGCGAGCGCACCGCCGACGCCGGCGCGAGCGACGCCCACGCCCTTCGCGCCCGCCGCCCGAGGGCCTGCGCCCGTCGCGAGCCCCCCCGCGGACGAGCGCCCGGACGCTGCGCCCGGCGGCGGCGACGAGGTCACGGGCGTCGTGGTCGATCCCGACGGCAAGCCCGCCCCGGGCGCGCAGGTCGGGTGCGAGGATCGCGACCTCGCGCTCACCACCACCACGGGCGCCGACGGCCGCTTCGCGCTGCCCCGCGATGCGGCGAGCTGCGAGGCCGCGGCCCACGATCTCCGCTTCGCGCCCTCCGAGCCGGTCTCGCTCGCGCTCGGGCGCGACAACCGGCTCGAGCTCACGCGCGGCGGCACGCTCGCGGGGGCGGTCGTCGACGACGACGGCGCGCCGGTCGCGAGCTACACCGTGGCCGTCGAGTCGTTCCTGCCGAGCTCCGAGCGCGGCAATCGGCACCTGCCCTGGGAGGCACGCCGCGTCGAGGACGCGACCGGCCGCTTCGTGTGGGCGGGCCTGCTGCCGGGCCGCTACACGCTCGTGGCGACCGCCGAGGGGCGACCGCCCGCCACGAGCCCGAGCGCGGCGGTCGAGATCGGACGCACCACCGACGGCGTGCGCATCGTGCTGCGGCGCGGTGCGACGCTGGCGGGCGCGATCCGGGACGCCGAGACGCAGGCGCCCCTCGCGGGCGCCGTCGTGCACCTCGACGGCGCCACCCAGTCGCTGGCGCTCGCGGCGCCGAGCGCCACGAGCGACGCCGACGGAGCCTTCGCCCTCGAGGGCGTCCCGGCGAGCCCCTTCTCGCTGCGCGTCGAGCGCGAGGGCTACCGGACGCGCATCGCCACCGGCCTCACCGCCGGCGGCCCCGCGAGCTTCGAGCTGACGCGCGACGACGGTTCGGGTCGGACCGAAGCCGTCGGGGTGGGCGTCATCCTGGCCGTCACCGCCGAGGGGATGCGCATCCTCGGCCTCGTGCCCGGGGGCCCCGCCCATCGGGCGGGCGTGCGCTTCGGCGACGGCCTCGTGCGCATCGACGGGACGCCGACCGAGGGGCTCACGGCGGCCGAGTGCCTGCAGCGGCTCGGGGGGCCCGAGGGCTCGAGCGTCACGCTGATCGTCGCGCGCGAGTCGGCCGAGATCGAGATCACCCTGCTCCGGGAGCGGATGGTGCTCTAGCAGGAGCTCGGCCCCGGAGTCCGCCTGGCGACGCGAAACTCGACAGCGGAGCGCGGTGCGGGGTAGGAAGGGCCCCTATCCTGCAAGGAGTGTGTGAACCATGAAGACCAAGCTCGCTCTCGTGTTCTCGTTCGTCGCTGGCGCCCTCGCCATGGGCTGCAGCAACCCCTGCAACGACCTCAAGTGCGACAACTGCGCCGACGCGGCCACGAAGTCGGCCTGCGAGTTCGTCGTCTTCGCCGACGTGAAGGACGCCTGCCAGAGCGCCCTCGACAGCGGCGCGTACGCCTCCTGCAAGTGACGTAGCCCCCCGCGCCGCGCCTGCTCGCGCTCCGGCGCCGAGCGGGCGTGGCGCGCGCTCAGACTCGTGTTTCGCCGTGTTTCGCCCCCGCGTCAGAGCCCCGTCGCGGCGGCCTCGAAGAGGGTGCGCAGCTCGGCGTAGCTCGCGGGGTCGGCGAGGTTGTGCACGGTGAGGTTGTAGACCGTGACGACCTGGTTGTTGCCGTCGAGGATCACGCAATCGCGCCAGGTGACGTTCCAGTCGTGCCAGGCGTCGACCGCGACGGTGTCCTGCAGCCACGGCAGCGTGCGCCCCGCGGTCACGCCCGCGTTGCCGGCCTCGAGCCCCGCGGCGTTCACCCCGAGGATGTCGACCGGCAAGCCGGCCGCCGCGAGCTCCTGCTGCATCTGATCCAAGTACCCGAACTGGGCACTGCAGTAGCCTCAGGTGGAGTGGCCGAAGTACCACCCCGACACGCGCATGAGGAACTGCCGCGGCGAGACGGGCTGGCCCGACGTCGCCGAGTTGGGGTTGACGTCCTCGAGGATGAAGTCCGGCGCGAGCGCGCCGGCGACGAGCGCGAAGGCCGGTGCGCCACCGCCCGCCCCCCCGAAACCGCCGAAGCCGAGACCGCCCGCGCCGCCGCTGCCGCCCGCGGGCGCACCCGCCTGCCCTGCCGCGCCGCCGCCCGCGCCCGCGGCCGCCCCCGCGCCGCCGCCGCCGTCCCCGCCCGAGCTGCCGGTCGAGGTCGTGCTCGTCGTCGTGCCGTTCGTCGTCGCGGCCGAAGCAGGCGGCCAGTGCGCGCGCTCGTCGTCGGAGCACGCGGCGAACGCGACCGCCCCGAGCCCGACCATCGCTGCGACGGCGACCGCCAGGCCGCGCGCGGCACCCGTCACTCCCTCGGAACGCACGAGCCCATCAGACCAGCGCGGAGCCCCGGCCGTCAACGGGCGCGTGCGCGCGCGCCGCGACCGCCCTGCCGCGAAGGTCGGCCTGCGTCGAGAGAATGCCGGCCCTCGCGGGCGCGCGCGGGATCGGCTAGCGTAGCCGTATCATGCGTACCAACTGGATGATCTTCGCCTTCGCAGCCGTCGCCCCCGCCTTTTTGACCGGTTGCCCCGAGGGCATGTGCCTCTTGCAGGTGTGCACGAACGGCAAGTGCAGCTGTCCGGTCAACACCTGCGTCGAGGGCGCCGACTTCGACGTGTCGAAGAACCAGTGCGTCTGCGAACAGGGGCGCTTCGGCATCAACGGCCAGTGCCTCGAGCAGGCGGCCGCGGATGCCTACTGCGGCAAGGGCGCGAAGTGGGAGGGCACGGGCTGCAAGCGCATCCAGTGCTCGGGCGGCCAGGAGTTCGACGAGGCGAGCGGCGCCTGCAAGGACGTGAAGGCGGTCGCGAGCAACCTCGGCCTCGAGGTGAAGGAGGGCGAGAAGCTGTCGTGCCCGGCCGGGCAGAAGCTGGTCGTCGACGGCGACACGGCCGCGTGCGTGCCCATCGCGGAGACCTGCGGCCCGGACGAGACCTTCGACGGCAACGCCTGCAAGAAGAAGCAGCAGTGCGCCGCGGGCCAGATGTGGGACGCCGCCGCCAACACGTGTGTGAAGTACGCCGAGGGCGGCAGCGACGGCGCGGTCGTGCAGTCCGGTGAGTGGATGCGCACGAACTTCGGCGCCGACGGCGGCATGGGCACGCCGACCTTCTGCTCGCAGTTCGCGCGCAAGCCGATGAGCTTCGGCGTGACGCCGGGCAACAGCGCGATGGTGGTCATCGGCATCGAGGTGACCTTCCCGGGCAACGACGTCGCCACGAGCACGGTCGCGACCAGCCCGAGCTTCCAGGGCGTGTCGATCGCCGTGCCGGCCCGCGGCGCCCAGGAAGTGCAGAACGCCGCGGTCAACACGCTCGCCACGCTCCAGCGCGGCGGCGGCAAGTCGGGCGAGGCGAGCGGCAAGGTCACCGTGAAGTGCCCGGTCGTGAACGCGGCGCCCCCCATCGTGGTGCCGGCGAGCTCGGGCGTCT
>JADLAB010000440.1 GCA_020848455.1 Polyangiaceae bacterium | reverse complement strand
GTGAGGCCGAAGGGACTGTTCCCCGCCGGGAACGAGCCGACGGGCGCGGTGGCCCCGAAGCCGTCGTCGCCGTCGTACATCGGCGCCTTGTTCGACTTGGTGAGCGCGCGGCACTCGGGACCGCACGCGTTCAGGAGCTTGGGCCCCGGCGCGTCGTTGCCCCAGGGATAGTGCCGTCCGTCGGCGCCGCGCGCCGCGTACTCCCACTCCTGCTCGGTCGGCAGGCGCTTCTGCTTCCAGGCGCAGTACGAGCGCGCGTTCTCCCAGTTGACGCAGTTGATGGGGTGGTCGGCTCGGTCCGGGTGCGCGTAGTTGCAGAGCGCGCTGTACATGAGCTCCTCGGCCGGGGTGATGCCCTGCCACCACACCGTGGGCGCCGGGGCGGCGCACCCACCGAGCGTCACGCACGTCGTGTACGCCCCCGTCGTGACCTCGGTGACGTCGATCTCGAAGGCCGCGACCTCGACGCGCCGCGGCTTCTCGTCGCCGCTGCCGTTGTCGGCGCCCATGGTGAACGAGCCGGCGGGGATGGCAGCCATGCGATCTTCGAGCCGCACCTCAGGTCCCGGGACGGGCGCGGGCTCGGCCGACCCGCTCGCGAGCGGCGGATCGTCGGTCGGGGTGTCGGTCGGCGCGGCGCTCGCGCTCGCGGAGGTGCCGCCGCGCGGATGCGCCGGCTTGGTGCACGCGGCCATCGCGAGCGGTGCCACGAGCCAGAGCGCGACGCGCCGCGAGAGCACCCAGCCACGCGGCCTCGGCCCCCGGTTCGGGGACGCGGCCGCTCGACCCTCCCTTCGAACCCGCATGGTACCCGAGAGCATAGTCGAACTCGTCCGAAGTGCGAGGGCGAGGGCGCGGCGCGCGGCCCGCGCGCGCCGAACGCGGCCGGCACCTACGTCACGGAATCCGCTTTTCGCTCCGCAGCGAGAACGCTAGCATCGCGCCACCTGGGCGCGTAAGAGGTGCGCCCGTCGCCCGCGAGCCCGCGGGCACAACACCGAAGGAGCTAGCCGTGGCCTACGTCGTTGGAGATCCGTGTGTGAAGTGCAAGTACACCGACTGCGTCGAGGTGTGCCCGGTGGACTGCTTCTACGAGGGCGAGAACACGCTGGTCATCCATCCGGACGAGTGCATCGATTGCGGCGCCTGCGAGCCGGTGTGCCCCACGACCGCCATCTTCGAGCTCGAGGAGCTGCCGGAGGATCAGAAGCCGTACATCGAGCTCAACGCGGTGTTCTCGGGTGCCAAGGCTCCGGGCGACGCCGACACCGCCGGCTGGCCGCAGCACCTCGTCGACGCCGTCAACGCCGGCGGCTTCAAGGCCTGGCCGATGGTGAACGAGAAGCGCGAGCCCCTGCCGGGCGCCGACGATCTCAAGGAGACGAAGGACAAGCTCGCGGACTTCAGCCCGAACGCCGGCGGCTGAGCGCCGGCAGCGTGTCGCGCGGGCTCGGGCCCGTCAGAGTCGCCCGTGAGGACGGTGAGTGGGCATGTGGCTCTACGCCGTGGCGTGTGTGGTGGCGCCCGCGGCGTGGGCCGTGCTCATGGTCTACGTGCTCCGCCAGAGGCGTCCCCCGCCCGGGCCGCGCGGCGGACCGCCGCCGGTGGACTACTCGATCTGACGGGCGGCCGTGCGTAGGCGCGTCCGACGGCCAGAAAGGGACGTGATGCCCGGCGCCCGGGCGGCATCGTGAGCGGGCTCGTGCAGTGGACCGAGCTCGCCGCGCTCGGCCTCGGGGTCGGCTTTCTCGCCGGCATGTTCGGGGTCGGCGGCGGGTTCCTGCTGACGCCGCTGCTCACCGTGCTCTTCGGTCTGCCCCTGCCGATCGCCGTCGGGGCGGGGCTGTGCCAGATGATCGGCACCGCCGTCGCCGCGCTGCTCCGCCACCGGCGCCTCGGCCACGGCGAGCCGCGCTTCGACCTATTGATGCTGCCCGGCGCCCTGCTCGGCGTGGAGGCCGGCGCGCGCCTGCTCGCGCACCTCGAATCGCTCGGCACGGTGTCCATCGCGGGACGCCCGATCGCCGTCGTGAACCTCGTGGCCGAGGCGAGCTACGCCGTCCTCTTGCTCGCCGTGGCCGCCCTGTTCTGGCGCGAGGGACGGCGCGGGTTCGAGCCGCTCGAGTACGTGCGCAGCGGCCCGCTCGCCCGCATCCGGCTCGGACCGCGCGTGGATCTGCCGCACGTGCCGCTCCGCGGCGTCTCGGCGCTCGTCATCGCCTACCTCGGCCTCGCGCTCGGCGTCGTGAGCGGCCTGCTCGGCATCGGAGGCGGCGTGGCCCTCATGCCGGTGCTCGTCTACGGCTATGGCTTCCCGCTGCGCCAGGCGGCCGGGACGGGCATCATCCTGCTCGTGGCGACGGCCACGATGGGCACCTTCGTGCACGCTCTTCGCGGCCACGTCCCGCTCGAGCTCGCCGCGGCGCTGCTGCTCGGCTCGACGCTGAGCGCGCAGCTCGGAGCGATCGCCACCCGCCGCGTGTCGGCCCGCAAGCTGCGCCGGCTGTTCGCCCTGGTGCTCGTGGCGACGGTCGCCGCGATCGGCTGGGACCTGTGGCGACGGCTCGGTTGAAGGTCCCGGCCGGCTCGAAGGCTCGCCGCGAGCGCGGCCGCATGCCGGGCCTCAGGGACCGGCCGACTCGACTCGAGCCGAGTGGCGGAGGGCGATCACGCGGGAAACCGCGGTTCCGGGCGCCACCTCGTCCCAGGTCAACGCTCGCACCGGCCGCGGCAACGTCGCCGTGCTGGAAACGACCGCGCCCTCCCCGCAGCGCAGCTCCCCGGCGTCACGCAAGTCCCGCAGCGAGACCGGACTCCCCGCCACCAGAGGCAAGAGACCGCACACCGGCAGCACCTCCACCGTCACCGTCGTTCGGTCCGCGCGGACCGCCCGCACCGCCGAGAAGGCGCCGAGCTTCGGCTCCCTGACGAGTGCATCCGAGTATGCGAATGCCTCGCGAGCGCCGCTGCGCGGTGCGACGTCATCGGGCACGATCACGCGGGCCGCGAACACCCCGCCGGCAGGAACGAGGAGAGCCATGGATTCATCGTCGCCGGGACTCCAGCCGTGGATCGGCATCGGGTGGTCGATCCACGGATAGATGCCCCGGCAACGCTCCACTTGCCACGCGGCGCTGACGTACATGAGATGCACGACACCCTCGGCACTCTCGAGCTCGAGGCCTCGAGCTCCGCTCGCAACGACGGCCGGTCGTCCGGTGTCGTTCCGCAGCACGATGGAGATCACGACGTCGTCACCAGAACTGGAGGCCACCACATCGAGCGCAAAGCGGGTGTCCGCGTGGTCGGGTATCGCCACGGCCATCGCCTCCGTGCCCGCCAGCACTTGCTGCAGTGCGATCGTGGCAACGGCGGCGCACGCGCCCGAGAGCGCGGCTGCCAGACGGCGGCGTGGTCCCCGTGGCTTCCTCACCCGCCCGCGACCCATGGCACGCCCCAATCGAGGAGGTCGATCGCGCGTGGCAGCGCGATCGTCTGCGAGAGCAGAAGGTGGTCCTCGAACGCATCGGCAGCATCGACGAACCAGAACCCGTGGACGGAGGCGCCAAGCGGAACGACGCCGCGTCCTTTCTTCGCCAACCAGATCTCGAAGACGACTGTCGCGTTCGCGACTCGGGTCGACACGACCCGGTCCACGGCACTGTGCATCACGGACTGTCCGTAGACGGCGAGATAGGTGTCGCGCCGCCCCGCATCCACGGGTGTGCGATCGTGCAGAGTCACCACGCGTGTCACCGAGGAGCCAGGCCGCAGCGGGGACCCAACGTCGCACATGTACTGGAACCCGAGGACGCCGGGAAGCGGCACGGCCTCGGCGCTCAGCAGGTTCTGGAGAGAGTCGCCCACGTTCATGAGGAGTACCGAATCGAGTCCGGTGGCGAGGTCCACACCGTCGGGGCGCCTGCAGGACGCGAGCACCAGAGCGTCGGAGTCGCTTTGGTTGGTGACCGTGGCCTCGATGACGAGATCCTCGTCGACGACGAAGGCGTGGCTCTCGACCGGAAAGCGCGCGTCCCCGACGTCGCTCCACGGCTCGCGACCGGCCCAGGGTACCGGAAGCTCTCTGCCGCGGCCGTCCGCCGTCGGCGCGAGCGCAGCAACCGTCGCAAGCCACAGACTCAGGGCGGCCAGAACGACGATGCTCCAGTGGCCGCTGCGGCGCGAGAAGGCGGCGCGGAGGCGTGAGTTCATGGGGGAACCCGCGTGCTCGTCGAGCACACCATGGCCCTGGGGCCTTGCGCAAGGAGCGCGGCCGCCAGGTTCTGCCGCCGGTTGTCCTCGGTGATGCGGACGGTGTCGGTCCCGAGAGTGGGGGAGGCGAGTTCGGTCGTGGCGGAGGTCAGGGGAGTCTGCGGCGCGGTACGCGACGGAGCACGGCTGGAATGCGCGCACGCGGCAGTGGTGGTCGTCCCGGCTGAAGACTCAGGCGACGACGGACGCGGAGCAGCGCGGGGCCCGCCGAACGGAGGTGGCCGAGCGGAACGCCAGACGCTCAATCCGTCTTACCGCGATGGCCGACAGCCCGCGGTTGCCGCCGAGCGCGACCGGTCCGATCCTACCACGGCGTCAGCGGACGCCAGCGGCATCGCCGGCGCCCACCGTCGCGGCGCCGGCCAGCGACCGAGCGTGGGCTCCGACCTGCGGGCCGGCCGAGCGGAGAGGCGTCGGCCATCCGGGACCCGTGGCGACGGCTCGGCCGAGCCGTGCGTGGTAGGCTCGAGGCGAGCGAACGCGAGTGCGAGTGCGAGTGCGAGTGCGAGCATGAAGAGCGCCACCCTCACGAGCCCCGTCCCGTGGGGGCGGTGCGCGTGCGTCGGCTGGGCGCTCGCGGGCGCCGCCCTCGGCTGCGGCGGCGGTGAGACGACGCCCGAGCCGCCGGCGTGCGAGGCCGCGACGCGCTTCGCGGCGACGGGTTTCTTTCGCGTCGACGAGAGCTGCGGGCGCGACTGGCTCGTCGCGCCGGACGGCGCTCGCTTCTTCTCCTTCGGGGTGAATCACGTCTCGTACGCCGGCGACTACTCACCGGCGAGCGACACGAACCCCTACGCCGAGACGGTGGCGCAGAAGTACGGCTCGGAGGCCGCCTGGGCGGAGGCGACGGCCGCGCGGCTCGAGAGCTGCGGCTGGAACACGGCCGGGGCGTGGAGCACCTACGACGCGCTCGGTGCGCACCTGCCGTACACGCTCATGCTGGGGCTCGCGCAGGCCGACTGGCAGAGCGGGGTCGTGCCGGACTACTTCACCGCCGAGTGGGAGGCGGGCGTGGCCGCCCTGTGCGACGCCGCGATCCCCGCGCGGCGCGACGACCCGCGCCTCGTCGGCTACTTCATCGACAACGAGCTGCACTGGGGGGCGGACTGGCGCATCGGGCAGGCGCTGTTCGACGACTACCTGGCGCTCGGGCCCACCGCCGCCGGCAAGCAGATGCTCGTCGCCTTGCTCGCAACCCGGCACGGAGGCGACATCGCGGCCTTCAACGCCGCATGGGGCACGGCGTTCGCGAGCTTCGACGCCGTCGCGGCCGCCACGAGCCTGCCCTACCAGGATCTCTCGGCCGCGGCGCTCGCGGACCGCTCCGCGTTCCTCACCGCGCTCGCCGAGCGCTTCTTCTCCGTCACGGTGGGGGCCATCCGGGCGCGCGATCCGGATCACTTGGTGCTCGGGACGCGCTTCGTCGCGACCTTGACGCCCCTCGAGGTCGCGGCGGTCGCGGGCGCGTGGCTCGACGTCGTGTCGGTCAATGCCTACGAGTTCAGCATCGACCCGACCTTCGTCTTCGACCCGGCGCGCTTCGGCTACGTCGAGACGCGCACCGCGAGCTGGCTCGAGGCCCATCACGCCGCGACCGGCCGGCCGCTGCTCGTGAGCGAGTTCGGCTTCCGGGCGGCCGACTCGGGCCTGCCCAACTCCTGGCCGCCCGTGTATCCCACGCTCGCGGATCAGAGCGAGCGCGCGGATCGCTTCCAGCTCTACGCCGAGCGCGTCCTCGCGGCGCCGTATTTCGTGGGCTACCACTGGTTCGAGTACACGGACCAGCCCGCCACCGGGCGCTTCGACGGCGAGGACAACAACTGGGGCGTCGTCGACGTCGCCGACGAGACCTACGAGGTGCTCTGCGCCCGCTCCAAGACGGTGCACGACACGCTCGGGCTCGAGCCCCTGCCATGAGCACCGCACCGCCCGGCGCGGCGGCGCGCGAGCGCGCGCGATCCGTGGGCGGCACACCGCTCGTGCACCTCGAGCGGCTGTCGCGCGAGGCGGGGGTGGAGCTCCACGCGAAGCTCGAGCAGCACAACCCGAGCGGCAGCCTCAAGGATCGCGTCGCCGAGGCGCTCGTCGACGACGCGGAGGCGCAGGGCAAGCTCGCCCCGGGCGGCACCATCGTCGAGCCGACCGCGGGCAACACCGGCCCGGCGCTGGCGCGCGTCGGCGCCCTGCGCGGCTACCGCGTCATCCTGACCATGCCCGAGGCGACGAGCCCGGAGCGCGTGGCGCTCGCGCGGGCGTACGGCGCCGAGGTGGTGCGCACACCGGGGTCGCTGATGCGCGCCGCGGTGGAGCAGGCCGAGGTGCTCGCGGCCTCGCTGCCCGGCGCCGTCGAGCTCGGGCAGTTCTCGAGCCCGGCGAATCCCGCGGCGCACGAGCGCTCGACCGGCCCCGAGCTGTGGCGCGACCTCGACGGCCGCCTGGACGTGCTCGTCGCCGGCATCGGCACGGGCGGGACCGTGACGGGCATCGGGCGCTACCTCCGCCGCCAGGGCGCCCGGGTGCGGGTCGTCGGGGTCGAGCCCGCCGAGGCGGCCGTGCTCGGGGGCGGGCCAGCGGGCCGGCACCGGATCGAGGGGCTGGGTGCGGGGTTCGTGCCGGCCGTGCTCGAGCGCGAGCTCGTCGACGAGATCGTGGCGGTGACGACCGCCGACGCCTTCGCGCACGCGCGCCGGCTGGCGCGCGTCGAAGGCGTGCTCGCGGGCCCCTCGTCGGGCGCGGTCCTGTGCGCCGCGCTCGCGCTCGCACGCCGACCCGAGCTCGCGGGCCAGCGCTTCGCGCTCGTGCTCGCCGACGGCGGCCTGAAGTACCTGTCGACCGGGCTGTACGACGACGACTCCTGACCCGGGGCGCGGCGGCGCACGTCGGGCCTGGTTGCCCTTGCATCCGCCGGCCAATCGACCTTTTCATCGCGCATGCACCGCGCGGACGACTCCGGTCCCCCGAGCCGCGCCGGCGGAGGCCCCGCGCTCGCCGGACGCATCGAGGTCATCTGCGGCTCGATGTTCAGCGGCAAGACCGAGGAGCTCATCCGGCGCATCAAGCGCGCCCTGCTCGCCCGGCAGCGCGTGCAGGCCTTCAAGCCGCGCATCGACACCCGCTACCACGAGGAGCGCATCGCGACCCACGGCGGCGTGACCATCGAGGCGGTGGCCGTCGAGACGAGCGACAGCCTGGCGCGCCGCGTGGAAGACGGCACCCAGGTCGTCGCGGTCGACGAGGCGCAGTTCTTCGATCGGGGCATCGTCGAGGTGTGCGACGCGCTCGCGAACGAGGGCCGGCGCGTGATCGTGGCCGGTCTCGATCAGGACTACCTCGGCCGGCCGTTCGCGCCGATGCCGGAGCTCATGGCGATCTGCGAGGAGGTGACGAAGGTACGCGCCGTGTGCACGAGCTGCGGGGCGACCGCGAGCCGCTCGCAGCGCATCGTGCGCGAGACGGCGACCGTGCTCGTCGCGGGCGCCGACGCGTACGAGCCGCGCTGCCGCGCGTGCTTCCGGCCCGTGCGAGAGTGACGTCGTCGGCGCGCGGCGTCAGATCTCGCTCGCGAGGTACCAGCGACCTTCGAACACGATGGCGTCGAGCTTCTTCCACTTCTTCTTCGGCTTCTTGCCCTTCGTGACGTTCACCCGCACGCGCAGGGCGTAGATCGCGATCTCCTCCTTGAAGACGCAGCCGTCCTTCTCGGCGCCCTTCTTGCGCCGCTTGGGGCTCGGCACGCGGTCGAGGGCCAGCCACTCGAGCTTCTCGTCCTTGCCGCCCGCGAGCCCGGCGTCGCGCCGCAGCTTCAGCCGGGACTTGAGGTTGCGCGCGGCCTTGCAGGTCGCGAAGGCGTCGATCACGGCGTCGCCGGGGTAGAGGGCGCGGGCCGCCGCCTCGTCGTGCGCGTCCAAGGCCGCGACGACCGCCTTCGAGAGCGCCTCGGCACTGTCGAAGCCCCCGCGTTCGCTCGTCGGGGCGGCGCTCGAGCCCGGGAGCGGCGCGGACGCCGTGCCCAGGACGGGCGCGGTGGCGCTCGCCGCGGGCGTGGCGGTCACGACAGGACCTGGCTCGGCCGAGGCGGTCGCACGACTCGAGCTCGCGGCGCCGGAGCCGGACACGCCCCCGGAGCACGCTGCGACCGAGGCCGCAACGGCGAGCAGCCACACCGCAGACGATCCGCCGAGCCGAGCTCTCATCGCCGTCGCTCCCGCCCGCCCGGCTAGCGCCCGCAGCGCACGAGGTTGCTGCCGGGCTCGACGGGCTGGCAACGCGTGCCGTCGAGGCAGGTCTGCTCCACCGAGAGGATCAACCGGCTCGGGTGGCAGCGCAGGATCGCCGTGCCGTCCTCGTTGCACATCGGCGCGTCGTCGCTGCGCGGGGGACACGGAGCGCCGGCGCGCGCGTCGGGGAGATCGCACAGCACGGCGGGTCGGTCGGGGATGGTGCCGACGTGGCCGATGCGGCAGCCGGTCTTCGGCGCGCAGGGGCGCTCGGACTTGAACACGCCGTTGGCCCGGCCGACCGGTCGCGCCGCCGTCTTGGTGCGGGGGGCGTCGCAGCGCAGCATGGTGGTGCCGTCGACGCTGCAGGCGCCGAAGGCGCTCTGCGAGTCGTTGCAGGCGTCGCCGGGCTCGGCGCGCGTCTGGTCGCAGCGCACGACCGCGCCCTCGTGGGTGCAGCCCTTCTCGCCGCGACAGGCGCGCGCCGCCTCCCAGCGACCGGTCAAGCACACGAGCGTCGCCTTGCCGTCGCTGCTGCAGGCGTGATCCTCGCCCGGCGGGCGCGACGCGGCCTGCACGCAGGGCTCGCCGAGAACGGCCACGCCGTCGTCGCACACGCCCGCATAGCCGCTACCGGAGCAGCCCGCGGGCCCGTGACACGGGACCTCCTGCCAGGTGCCCTGCTGACAGGCGAGCGCGGTCTCTGCGTTCTCGCAGCGCATGTGGCCCCGCTCGGCCGGCGCGCATGCATCCCCCGCCCGGAGCTCTTCGCGGCAGCCCACGAGCGCGAGCGCCGCGCCGAGGACGAGGAGGCGCACGCGCGCGCGCGGCGTCGAGGCCATGGGTGGCAACAGGGGTGCGGGGCTCACGTCTTCTGGGCCGGGTCGGGCGGAGCGCAGGCAGCGCCGAGCCACACCGTAGGGCAGCGCGGCTCGCCGCCGCAACCTCGACGGTGGGCGGACCCGCGACGCCGGTCCGCCGCGTCCGGGGCCGACGGAGCGCCGGGGTTCTTTGCGTGCCTCGCCTCGAAGCGTACCTTGGAGCGATGGGATCTCGCTCGATCACCGTGCTCACCGGCGGCCTCGCGCTCGGCGGCGCGCTCTTGCTCGCGGCCTCGTGCGGGGCACGCACGCCGATGGAGGACTGGGACAAGGGCGGGGCCGTGACGACCGGCATCTGCGGCGACGCCGTGTGCGGGACGGGGGAGAACTGCTCGAGCTGCGCACCGGACTGCGGCTTCTGCCCGGGCTGCGGCGACGCCGTCTGCGCGGGCGCAGAGACCTGCGGCAGCTGCCCCCAGGACTGCGGCGTGTGCGCGAGCTGCCCGAACGGCCTGTGCGACAACGGCGAGACCTGCGGCAGCTGCCTCCAGGACTGCGGCGCGTGCGCCGAATGCGGCGACGGCAGCTGCGACCTCGGGACCGAGAGCTGCGCGAGCTGCCCCACGGACTGCGGGCTGTGCGTGAGCTGCGGCGACATGGCGTGCCAGCCGAGCGAGGACTGCGCCAGCTGCCCGGGCGACTGTGGCGTGTGCAGCGCCTGCGGCGACGGCTTCTGCACGCTGCCCGAGGACTGCCTGTCGTGCGCGCCGGACTGCGACGCCTGCGCCTCGTGCGACGACGGGGCCTGCCAGGCGCCGAACGAGAACTGCTACACGTGCGCGGCCGACTGCGGGGCCTGTCCCGGCTGCGGCGACGGGATCTGCGACGCGACGACCGAGACGTGTGCGTCGTGCGCGCACGACTGCGGGGTCTGCTCGGTGTGCGGCAACGGCAGCTGCGAGGACTACGAGAGCTGCTCCAATTGCGCCACCGACTGCGGCACTTGCCAGACGGTCGACTGCTTCCAGGCGGTCATGTGCTCGCTCGGCTGCATCGACCTCGGGAGCTTGCCGCCGGCCTTCAGCCTGGTGTGCGTCGCGAACTGCGCGGCCCAGGCCTGCTCCGACGCGCAGTTCTTCATCGACCAGTTCATGAACTGCGCCGTGTTCGCCATCTTCGACTGCGGGGCGGACGTGGGCTGCATCATGAGCCAGTGCGACACGGAGCTCGCCGCGTGCATGGGCGCACAGTGCTGAGCCGCCGAGAGCGCGCCTGATCCACCTTCAGTTTCCGGTGATCCCGGGTCATGCCGCGACCCACCGTGGCCTGAAGCCGGTAGCCCGAAGCCACGGGGCGAAACACGCGTCCGTTCCAGCACCGGGCGGCGCCCGACCCGCGTCGCACGAAACGGCCCCCCCCCGCAGGCGCCTACCTGCGTGCACTCCGCGTGGGATCCACG
>JADLAB010000439.1 GCA_020848455.1 Polyangiaceae bacterium | reverse complement strand
TGCCCTGGATGCCCTGGATGCCCTGGGGTCCGGTCGGTCCGACGGCGCCGTTCGCGCCCGCGGGACCCTGCGGTCCGGTCGGTCCGACGGCGCCGTTCGAACCGTTCGCGCCCGTGGCTCCGGTTGCACCGAGCGCGCCTGCCACGCCCTGAACGCCCTGGGGGCCCGTGGCACCGTTCGCACCGGCAGGACCCGTCGGTCCGACTGCGCCCGTGGCGCCGGTCGCGCCCTTTGCGCCCGCCGGTCCGGTCGGTCCTACGGCGCCCGCGGCGCCCGCGGCCCCCGCGGGACCCGTGGGACCGATGGCGCCGGCCGCACCGGCCGGGCCCGTGGGCCCGATGAGGCCGCTCGACGGGCCCACCCAGGCACCCGTGTCGTCGATGACCGTCGTGCCGTTGACCGTGATGGAGCTCGGGTGGATGTCACCCGTCACGTCGCCCGCGAGGATCGCGTAGGGCACGCTGTGCACCGCCGCGCGCGGCGTCATCTCGGGGTCGGTGTCGACCTTGATGCCGAGATAGCGCACCGAGCCGTCGAACACGGCCGTGTCGAGCGGGTCGGTCGTGCCGAGGGTCACCGAGAAGTAGCCCTCGTCGAAGGTGATGGTGTGCGTCTCGCTCCAGATCGAGCTCGCCGCGCCCGCGCTGCTGTAGAGCGCGAACACGACGTCGCGCGAGCCGGTGACCGGCTGCCCGTTGCCGTCGTAGAGGCGCCCCTGCTGCGTGATGCTCTGCGGCACCTGAGCGAGCGCTGTCGTTCCCCATGCGGTCGCGGCGAGCCCCACGGCCCCGCCGACCAGGCGGGCCCAGCTCGCCCGGCTCACGGCAGGCTCCCGTTGGCGCCGATGATGCCGCCCTGCAGGCGGTACCCGGCAGACTGGTGCGTGTCCTGGGCCGGCGACGACTGGCCGAGCGTGAAGACCATGCGGTAGTTGGCGCTCTCGGCGACCTGCCCGCCGTTCACGATCTCGGTCGCGGCCTGGCTGCCCGCCGGCGCCTGGCCGCCCTGACCGCCCGTGGCTCCCTGACCCCCGGTGCCGCCGGTCGCGCCGCTCCCGCCGCCGCCGGTCGCGCCCGTGCCCGTGGTCGTGTTCACGGGGCCGGTGGTCTCGTCGCTGCTGCCGCAGGCGAGCGCCACCGTCGATGCCAACAGCCCCACGAGCATCCAGATCTTCATGTGCATCGCCTCGGTAGCAAGGAACGCGGTGACGGTGGGCGCAACGGGTCGCGCCCGGCGCGGATCAGCAGTCATTGAAGCACCACTTCCCGCCCAGGCGCAACGGTTGCCGGCGTCGGGCTCACGCTTCGTCGACGGGTGCCGCCTCGGCCAGCCCGAGCGGGTGGGTGTCCGAGCCGCCCGGGTCGAGGCAACCGAGGTAGCGGCGCGGGCTCTCGAGCGCGCGCCGCACCGCGACGATGCCCTCGTTCGCGCTCATGCCGTCGTCGATGCGCTCGTCGTAGGTGAAGCGCAGGTGCAGGGTCTTCTGGACCTTGACGGCGCCCCCCTCGACGACCGGTCGATCCTCGACCTTGCCCACCATGACGAAGAGCGGGCAGGTGCCCCACTCGTAGAGGTGGTGGTACCCGGCGCGCATGTCGACGCTGCCGAGGTTGGCGACGAAGATGCTCGTGAAGAAGGGATCCGGCTCGAGGAAGCTCTCGGGCAAGAAGTTGTGGTAGTCGAGCCACCGGAGCAGCCCGACGCCGCGCCCGAGCAGGGGCCGCGGCAGGTTGAGGAAGAGGTTCAGCTCCTTGTCCGTGTAGGTCACGGTGTCCGAGCGCTCGACGCCGATCTTCTGCTCGATGCGCTCGACGAGCTGCCGGAAGGAGTCGCCGTCCCGCACCTCGACCTTCACCGTGGACAGCTTGGCGTCCTTGTCCTTGCGGCGGCGCTTCATGCTGAAGGTGATCCAGCGGCCCTTCTTCTGGTAGAGGCGGCGACCGACCACGAAGCGGTTCATCTTGGGCGCCTCGGCGAGCCCGATGCCGCAGGCGGCCACGACGCAGTGGGTCACGTCGACGTGGAACTGCCCGCGCGCCTCGGCGAGGTACTCGAGCAGCGGCTCGGCGTTCACGTACTCGTCGAAGTAGACGACCGACTCGTTTCGGGTCGGCATGAGAAACTGCATCATGCGGCGGTACGGGTGGACGGCGCCGAGGTACGTCCCGTCGGAGCGCGAGGTCTTCAGGTTCATCGCGACCCACACGAGGAGCAGCGCTCCGCCGACGATCCACCACACCATGGCTCCACCCTTCCGCTGTGATCCGGCCGAACATCGGCCGGGGCGGGCGGCTCGTCAATCGCCGCCGGCGCGCGCTTCCGCCCGCGCGCGCCGGCGTGCCGGGTCGCGCTCCTTTCCAAGCGCCGGGGTGCGCGCTAGGCTCGCGCCGCCTTGTTCACGCAGGCACGGAGGTGCGGACATGTCGGCTGAGCTGAAGCGGATCGAAGACGTGCTCGGGGCCGAGGGGCGCGGGCTCCTCACCCACCAGTGCAAGACCATTCCCCAGAGCATGCTGCACCTGCCGGGGCCCGACTACCTCGACCGCGTGTTCGTGCCCTCCGACCGCAAGCCCGCCGTGCTCGGGCAGCTCGCGCGCATGTACAACACGGGCCGGCTCGCCGGGACCGGCTACCTCTCGATCCTGCCCGTCGATCAGGGCATCGAGCACTCCGCCGCCGCCTCCTTCGCGCCGAATCCGGCCATGTTCGACCCCGACGGCATCTGCAAGCTCGCGCTCGAGGGCGGGTGCAACGCGGTCGCCTCGACCTTCGGTGTGCTCGGGCTCATGGCGCGCAAGTACGCCCACAAGATCCCGTTCATCGTGAAGATCAACCACAGCGAGCTCTTCAGCTACCCGAACACCTACGACCAGGTGCCCTTCGGCAGCGTCAAGCAGTGCTTCGAGATGGGCGCCGTCGGCATCGGCGCGACCGTGTACTGGGGCGCGCCCGAGTCGCGGCGGCAGCTGCAGGAGATCGCGATGGCCTTCGAGGAGGCGCACGAGCTCGGGCTCTTCACGGTGCTCTGGTGCTACGTGCGCAACCCCGCCTTCAAGACCGCCACGACCGATCACTCGGTGTCGGCGGACTTCACCGGGCAGGCGAACCACCTCGGCGTCACCATCCAGGCCGACATCATCAAGCAGAAGCTCCCGGAGTCGAACGGCGGCTACAACGACCCGGAGCTGAAGGGCTTCGGCAAGACGCACAAGAAGGTCTACAGCGACCTGACGAGCGACCACCCCATCGATCTGACGCGCTACCAGGTGGCCAACTGCTACATGGGTCGCATCGGCCTCATCAACTCGGGCGGCGCGGCGGGCGCGACCGACATGCTCGACGCGGTCAAGACCGCAATCATCAACAAGCACGCCGGCGGCATGGGTCTCATCAGCGGGCGCAAAGCCTTCCAGCGGCCGCTCGCCGACGGCGTGGCGCTCCTCCACGCGATCCAGGACGTCTACCTCTGCAAGGACATCACGGTCGCCTGATCGGCGTGCGCGGCGACGGCTGCGTCGCCGCTCGTACGGTTGGGGCTTCCAGGGCGCCCGCAAACACGACACCATGGTGGGCATGGGCTCGCGTGCCGGCGCCTCGCGTCCGTGGCTCGCGGCGCTCGGGCTCGCGCTCGCGGCGCTCGGGCCCGGTGCGGCGTGCGCGCCGAGTTCTCTGCCCGTGGCGGCCGCGGGCGTCGACGTGGCGTCCGACGCGAGCGACCCCGCGGCCGGGGCCGCGTCGCCGGGCGCCCCCACCCCGTCCGAGCCGGGCAGGCCGCCCTCGCTCCCCGGCGGCGAGGCGCTCCAGGCGTCGAGCCAGGCCACCGTGGAGCTGCAGTTCGGCGCGTGCCGCGGGGGCGACGCCGAGAGCTGTCATCGACTCGCCGCGCTGCTGCTCCAGGGCGCCCTGCCGGGCAAGCGCGCCGCCGATGCCGTCCCGTTCCTCGAGGCCGCCTGCGCCCGCGACTTCGCGCCCTCGTGCTACCTGCTCGGGGCGCTGCTCGTCCGGGGCGAAGGCGTCCCCGCCGACCCCGCGCGCGCCGCGCCCCTGCTCGTCGGCGCCTGCGCGGCGGGCGTCGCCGACGCTTGCGTCCACCTCGGGACGCAGCTGCAGAGCGGCCACGGCGTGCCGGCCGATCCGGCCCAGGCCGCGCACTTGTTCGAGCTCGCCTGCCAGGCAGGGGCGAGCCACGGATGCCTGGCCCTCGCGAGCGCGTACCGCGACGGCAACGGTGTCGCCGCCGACCCGGTGCGCGCCGCCGATCTCGACGCCGAGCTGTGCGCCCGCGACTTCGCCGCCGGCTGCGTCGACCTCGGGTGGAGCTTCGCGCGCGGCGTCGGCCGCCCGCGCGACGCCGCCCGCGCGGTGACGACGCTCGAGCGGGCCTGCGCGCTCTCCGAGCCGCGCGGCTGCAACGCGCTCGCCGTCCTGCTCGAGCACGGCGAGGGTGGGGCGCCCGACCCGGTGCGCGCCCGCGCGCTCTTCGCGCGCGCCTGCGACGCCAAGGTGGCCGAGGCCTGCGGCAACCTCGGCTACATGCTCGCGGCGGGCCGTGGCGGGGCGCCGGACGCGCCCGGCGCCGCCGCGCTGCTCGAGCGCGCGTGCGCGGACGCCGACGCGAACGCGTGCGCGAACCTCGGCAAGCTCCTCGCGGACGGGCGGGGCGTGGCGGCCGATCCGGTGCGCGCCGCGGCGCTCTTCGAGCGCACCTGCGAGGGCGGGCTCGTCGAGTCGTGCGACTCGCTCGGCGTCATGCTCGTCAACCGGCCGCCCATCCCCGCCGACCCCGCGCGCGCGGCAACGCTCTTCGCGCGTGCGTGCGACGCCGGCCTCGCAGCCTCGTGCGGCAAGCTCGGGCGCATGCGCCTCGACGGCCTCGGCGGCCCGAAGGACGACGGCGCCGGCCGCGCGCTGCTCGCGCGCGCCTGTCGCGGGGGCGACGCCGAGAGCTGCGAGCTGCTGACGAGCGCCGCGCCAACACGACCATGAGCACCCTACCGCGTCCCCCTGCCGCCGCCCGGCGCGCCCCCGCCCCGCGCACACGCTACCTCGCGCCGCTCGCGCTCGCGCTGACCGCGGCCGCGGGCTGCGGCGGCGAGGCCGAGGCCCCCGGTCCCACGGGCCCGCAGGGCTGGTATCCGGGCGTCGTGTACCCGACGGCGCGCGAGCCCGGCGCGCGTGGCTGGCTCGAGCGGCGCGGGATCATCCACGCCCACTCGGTCTACTCGCACGACGCCTGCGACGGCTCGCCCCGGGACGAGACCACGGGCGCCGTCAACGAGCCCTGCTTCGACACCTTCCGCCGCGGCCTGTGCCAGAGCCGCCACGACTTCATGCTACTCACCGATCACGGCAGCACCTTCAGCTCGACCGAGTACCCGGAGACGCTGCTCTACCGCGCCGAGCGCGGCGACGAGCTCGTGATGCGAGCGGGCGAGCCCGTCGCGAGCTGGGCGGGCTGCCCCGACGGGACGCGTGCCCTGCTCGCGGCGGGCACCGAGACGGGCACCATGCCCGTCGGCCTCGAGCGCCACGTCGCGCCGACCGAGGCCGAGCGCGACGCCGTCTACGGCGCCGCGACGCCCGAGGCCATCCTGCTCCTGCAGGCCGCCGGCGGGGTGGCGCTCGTCTCGCACACCGAGGACTGGAGCGTGGACGAGCTCGCGACGCTCCCGCTCGACGGCTTCGAGATGTACAACCTGCACGCCAACGTCTACACGGGCGCGGGCGGCGCCTTCGCGATCGCGGGCAAGCTCCAGACCCCCGAGCTCTTGCCGCACCCCGACCTCATCCTGCTGCCGATCGTCAACGAGGACCCGATCTACCTCGAGCGCTGGGCAGGCGTGCTCGCGCGCGGCGTGCGGCGGCTCACCGTGATGGCCACCGATTGCCACGCCAACTCCTTCCCGCAGCTCCTGCCCGACGGCGAGCGGCTCGACAGCTACCGGCGCATGATGAGCTCCTTCTCGAACCACGTGCTCGTCGCCGACGACGGCGCGGGCGGCTTCGACGACCTCGCGCTGAAGGAGGCCCTGCGCGCCGAGCGGCTCTGGGGGGCGTTCGAGATGCTCGGCTACCCGGAGGGCTTCGACTTTCGCGCCGAGCTCGGCGGTGCGGTCCACGAGATGGGCGAGACGGTGGCGTCGGGCGCGGAGCTCGTGGTGGAGCTGCCGGCCGTGCGCGACCTCGACCCCACGGTCGAGGCGCCGGAGCTCTCCGCGCGGATCCTGCGCGCCGCCGACGGCGGCTGGCAGGTCGTGGCGGACCAGCCGGGCGACGGCGTGCACTACACCGCCAGCGAGCCGGGCGCGTACCGCGCCGAGATCCGCATGGTCCCACGGCACCTCGCGCCCTACCTGTCGAGCTTCGCCTCGCTCGCGTCGCAGTCCTTCGTGTGGATCTACACGAACGCGATCTACGTCGCGGCGCCGCCGCCCTGAGGCCGTCCCGGCGCGGGGCCGCGAGCGGCACGGCCGTTGCACCTCGCGAGCGCATGCGGCCTTCGCGACTCGTCCTCGCCATCGGAGCGCTCGTGTTGCCCGTCGTTTCGTGGAGCTCCGGCTGCGACGACGCGGGTGGTGGCGGAGCCGGGGGTGACTGCGATGTCACACCGGCCGCGAGCGAGTGCTCGAGCCTGTGCACCACCGAGTGCGCTCGGCTCGTGTCCTGCGGGTCGCCGTCCGAGGATGCCTGCGTGGCGCGTTGCTTCGCCGTCTACGCCTGCCCCGGCGAGACGGTCGGTCAAGACGCGGCGATCTGCTCCTCCAGGGCGACGAGCCTCGAGGCGGCCGACTGCACGGAGCTCTGCGCCTGGGCCGACAGCTGGCAGGCCCAGGGCGGGAGCCCGAGCTGCGGTGCCGGCGGCGGCGGGAGCGGCGGCGCGGGCGGAGCCGGCTGACCCCCTGATCCGGCGCGAAGGACCGAGCTGGTCGGGGCGCTGACCTTCCGCTGCGACGCGGGTGAAGACGAGCCGCAGGTCGCCGCGGCAAGACCATGAACCGCAACTTGCTGTCGGGCGTCCTGGCGGGCCATCTCCGCCGGCGCAGCCCCGGCGCCGTGGGCGCCGCACGGCGACCGTGATACCGAAGCGAGCATGCACCTGCACGCGCGACTTCACCCGGGTACCGTCGTCACGCTCGCGCTTGCGGTCCTGTGGGGCGCGTCTGCGTGCGGCTCGTCGCCCAAGACCCCGACCGACGGTACGGCCAGCGCGAGTGCCGCGGCGACGACCGGCGGCGCGCCCGCGGCGGTCGACTCCGAGGCCGGACCGGAGCCCGAGGGGCCGCCCAAGCTGAGCGAGTCGGAGCGCGGCGAGCTCTCCGGGGCCTGCAACCTCCTCGAGCCGCAGACCTACGACGGGATGAAGGCCGCACGCGTCGCCGTCGACGAGCTCTACTACGGCGACCCGAGGGCCAAGGCGAACGACGGCCCGCCCCTCGAGGCGGCGCTGAAGGTGGTGGCGAAGGTGCCGAGCGGCATGTCGCCAGCCGAGCACAAGCGCTGCGTCGAGCTCTTCAAGAAGCAGGCGACGCGCGAGATCTGGGAGTACGAGCCGGCGGATGCGGCCGCACGCGAGACGCTCAAGGCGTGCCAGAAGTCGGCCGCGGCGATGTTCGGCAAGAGCAAGCTCACCTTCGGCGACGGCTCGGGGCCGACGTCGACGTCGCCCTTCTGCCCCGACGGCGACATGGTGCCGGCGAGCCTCGCCGAGCTCCCGTACCAGTCGCGCGCCGCCGACTGGGACACGCCGGGCTGGCGCTGCATGAAGTTCGGCCTGCGCGCGAGCCAGCCCTTCCAGGTCGCCTACGAGAGCACCGACACGGAGTTCGCGTGCATCGCGCGCTATCAGCCGCGTGGGGGCGGCGGGCCGGTGGAGCTGCGCCTGGGCGGCGCCGTGCAGGACAGCGAGCTCAAGCTCCACGCCAAGGTGGTGCGCAGGCGCCTGAAGAGCGCGCCGTAGCCGGAGCCGGCCATGCGCGCATCCCTCGCCGCGCTGCTCGCCGGCGCGCTCGGCACGGCCGCGGCGTCGCTCGGAGGCTGCCGCGACGACGGCGCGCCGCCGGCGCCGAGCGCGACCCCGATGCTGCCGGGCGCACGCGACGCAGCGGTCGCGACCGGCGCCCCGACGCTCTCGACCTCGCCCGTGAGTCGCCCGTTCTGCCACGAGCCGGCGTCGGGGCTCGCGCCCGACAGCCTCGTCGAGACGGTGTACGCCCCGGACGCCAAGGCCCTGCCGGGGCGCGTCCGCTTCGGCGCCGGGAGCTTCACCTGGGTCGTGTTCTGGGCGAGCTGGTGCAAGCCCTGCTACGCCGAGATCCCGCTGCTCCTCGGCTGGCGGGAGCGGCTCGTCGCCGAGGGCGTGCCACTCGAGCTCGCCTTCGTGTCCGTCGACGACGTGCGCGAAGAGCTCGTCGCCTTCCTCGAGGCCCAGCCGCTCACCGGCCTGCGCGCGAGCTACTGGCTCCCCCTCGAGCTGCGCCGGGCCTGGGTGGACCCCATCGGGATTCCGGACCGCACGAAGCTCCCCGCGCACTCGCTCGTGGACCCGGCGGGAAGCGTCGCCTGCCACTTTCTCGGCAGCCTCGAGGACGTGAGCTACTCCGCCGTGGCCGCGTTCTTCGCCGCACGGCGCCGCTGAGCGCGCCCGAGAAAAAAGCCGTTCCGGGCTGAACGCCCGCCCGCGCGGGGGCAACAAGAAGGGCCGAACGAAGACGCGCTCGCGCGGCCCCGCCGCGCGCCTCGCTCCCGAGCCGGGGGCGTTTGCTGCACGCGTCCTCACCCGTTGCCAGGGAGGAGACCATGGCCCATCGCGCTCGCGTGGTGTGCGGCTCGGCCGCCGTGTGTGTGCTCGTGCTCGCGGTCGGGTGCGCCCACGGCGTCACCGACAGGGACTGGGTCGACGAGGGCTCGCAGTCGCTGAATGGCACGGGTGGCACGACCACCACGACCACGACCACGACCACGACGACCACCACCTCGACCTGGTCGACGACCACCTCGACGTGGTCGACCACGACGAGCACGACCACGGGCGGCAGCAGCTGCGATCTGCAGGGCGACTGCTACGCCTGCGCGAACTGCTCGACGGCGTACACCTGCGCCCCGGACGCCGACACGTGCCTGAGCGACGCCGACTGCCAGGCGCTGCTCACGTGCTTCGAGTCGTGCTTCGACGAGCTGTGCGCCGACGACTGCGCGAACGCGCACCCGACGGGCGCGGCGCTCTACCTGGGGCTCACCCGCTGCGCCTTCTGCGACGCGTGCCCGGTCGACTGCGCGCTCGAGAGTCAGGGCCTCTGCTACCCCTGAAAGAAGGAAACTCGGTTCCAGGATGCCGGTGGCTTCAGGCTACGGGCTTCGGGCTTCAGGCGCAGAGGTCGCGGCGTGGATCCCTGTGGCCTCCCGCTCTCCCTGCCGAAGCCTGGAGCCTTGAGCCCGTCGCCCGTGTCGGCCTACCGTTTCGTGCGACGCGGGCCGGGCGCAGCCCGGTGCTGGAACTGATTCGAAGCACGGGCGCCTGGAGCCCGCGTCCCAGGGCCGCTGCAGGCGGGTGGCGGCCCGCGCCCGGTTGCGCGATATTCGGAGCGTGAGATCCCGGCCCGGCTCCCGAGCGCGCGTCGCCCTCGCGGCCGCGCTCGTCGCGCTCGCGGCGACGGCCTCGGCGCAGCCCGCGCCGAGCGCCCCGGCCCCGCCGGCGGCGGCGCCGCGCCCGGCCGTGTCCGAGCTGGCGCCGCTCGCGCTCGATCTCGCCGTGGCGGAGCTCGACGGCGTGCCGGTCGCGAGCGACGCCTGGCTCGCCGAGGAGCTCGCCCAGGCCGAGCGACTGCTGGCGCCGCACGGCGTGCACCTCGCGCCCCCGCGGCGCCGCGCGCTCGCGGCCCGCTTCGCGCGGCTCGAGACTGCCGCCGACCGCGATGCGCTCGCGGCCGAGCTCGCCCCCGGCGCGCTCCAGGTGTTCGTGGTGCGCACGCTGCGCGACGTCGACGACCCGCGTCTCGAGCGCCAGGGCGTGCGCTGGCGCCTCCTGCGCGATCTGCGCAAGAGCTACGTCATCCTCAGCACCGCGGCCATGCCGACGACGCTCGCGCACGAGCTCGGCCACGCGCTCGGCAACCCGCACAGCCCGGTCCCGAACAACGTCATGAGCTACGAGCGCGACGACCCGGCGCTCATCGCGTTCGACGCGAGCCAGGGCGCCAAGATGCGCGCCGTCGCGCGGCAGCTCCTGGCGACCTGGCAGGCGCTCGCCCGAGCGGCCGCGCGCTAGACGAGCCGCGCGCTCGCCCTCGTCACGGCCGCGGTGGCGGGAGCGGGCCGATCGTGGCCGGCTCGGTGCCGCCCTCGCGGATGGTGACCTCCCACGACTTCGAGCGCCCCTGCAGGCTGAGGGTCACGAGGTGCTTGTCGCCGGGCGCGCCCACGAGCTCGAGCGCGCCGTCCTTGATCTCGGCCTTCTTGCCGTCGATGGTCGCGCTCATGCCCGCGATGGCCTGGGCGACGGCGAGCTTGACGGAGGGGGCGCCGGCGGACGCGACGCCCGAAGCCGAGGTGCCCGGCGCCGCGCTCGCGGTCTCGGCCGCGGAGGGGCTCGCGCTCGGCGCGGTCTCGCGGCCACTCGGGGTCTCGGTCGCGACGACGACCGACGCGGACGTGCGCGGCGCGGGCGTCGGGTCGGCGGGATTGCGGAGCAAGAGGATCATCGCCACGGCACCGCCGCCGACGCCGAGCGCCACGCCGATCGCGATGGCGGCCTTCGCGCTGCCGCTCCGTCCGCTTCGCTCGGTCGCCGGCCCCTCGGTGCGCCGATAGGCGCCGGGCAGGCGGCGCTCGACGGTCGCTTCGCCGAGGTCGGCGCCCGCGCGCCCTACGAAGGGCGAGGGCTTGTCCGGCCCGTCCTTCGCGCGCGCGTCTGCGCCGCTGCCGAGGCTCGCGAGCGGCGAGTCGTCGAGCATCATGGTGGCGAGCGGCCCGTCGGGGGCCTTGCGGGCGGGCGGCTCGGGCAGCTCGTCCACGTCGAGGGCCATGGTGGCCGAGAGGTTCTCGCCGCCGCCGTCGTCCGCGGCCGTGCCGCCGACGCCGCCGAGGGCGCGCGGCCCCGGTGCGGGCGCGGCGGCGGGCCGGGCGAGCGGGGCGGCCTCGAGTGCCGCGAGGGCGTCTGCGTCGAGCGCGAGGGTCCCGCCGCCCTGGAGGGCCTCGAGCGGGGTCGTGGCGCCGACCGGTGCCGGGGCCGGCTTCATCGCGGGCAGGGGCAACGTCCGCTTCACCGGGGTGGGCTTCTGCGCGGGCTTCTGTGCGGGCGCGGGGCCTGCGTTCCGGTCGAGCGCCACGGTCGCCTCGAGCTCCTCGTTGCCCGCCGACGCCGCGGCCGCGGGGCCCGTGCCGGCCGCGACGCTCGCAGGGTTGGCGGCCACCACCATGCCTTGCCGGATCGTGAAGAGCGACTCGTCGTGGCCGTCGCCGCCGAGGCAGCGGCCGAGGGCCTCGAGCATCTCGGCCGCCGACTGGTAGCGATCCTTGCTCGCGAGCTTGAGCGCCGCGTGCACCGCCGCCGCGATGGGCTCGGGGACCCAGGGCGCCAGGGTGCCGAGGGGCTTCGGCTCCTCCGAGCAGATGGTGATGATGAGCTCGCCCAGGCCCTCGACGTCCTGGTACGGCGTGCGCCCGCAGAGTAGCTGGTAGAGCACGACGCCGAGCGACCAGAGGTCCGCGCGCCCGTCGATGGTCTTGAGACCGCGCGCCTGCTCGGGCGACATGTACATCGGCGAGCCGAGCATGCTGCCCGTCTGCGTGAGCGAGACGTTCTCGGTGCTCGCGGCCTGCTCCATCTTGAGCTTGGCCACGCCGAAATCGAGCAATTTGCACACGATCTCGTCGCCCTCGCCACCGGCGACGCGTGCCAGGAACAGGTTCGCGGGCTTGATGTCGCGGTGGATGATGCCGGCCGAGTGCGCCTTGTCGAGGCCCATGCACACGTGGGCGCCGATGCGCACCACGAGCTCGGGAGGCAGGGGCCCGAGGCGCGTGATCGTGTCGAGCAGGCTCTCGCCCTGCAGGAGCTCGATCGCCAGGTACGGCTGCCCGGTCGCGTCGTCGTGCCCGGTCTCGATGAGCTCGGCGATGTAGCGCGTGGCGACGCGCGCGGCGGCCTCGGCCTCGCGCTCGAAGCGCGCGAGCAGCACGTCGTCCTTGCGGATGAACTCCGAGTGGATGAGCTTCACCGCCACGAGCTTGCCGGTCGTGGCGTGACGCGCCTCGTAGACGGCCCCCATGCCGCCCTCGCCGATGAGCTCGATGAGATCCCACTTCCCGGCGACGAGCTTGCCGATCATCTCCTCAGACATGGGGACGAACGCACGTTATCGGAGCCCGAGATCCGGCGGCAAGGTCTTTCCCCAATTCGGCAGCAAGGTTCTTGCCCTGCGCTCGGGCAACAGGCTCCCGGCTTGAGACTCCAGGGCTGGAGAGCCCCGCACCCCGCACCCGCTCGGTGAGCAACCGTAGGTCGGCTCGGGACGGATTTCCCCCCTGAAGCCGGGAGCCTGCAGCCTGCAGCCGCCGCGCTTGCGCGGGATCAGGGTCTTTCGCCGCGCGACTCACGACGCGAAGAGCTCGTGCCGCGCGGCCTGCGAGATGGCGACGACGGCGGGGTTCTTCAGGCGTCGCTCCACCGAGATGGCGTAGAAGCGCTCCTTCACCTCGTCGGTGCGGCCGACGAGCTCGACCCCGTACTGCACCATCACCTCGCGCGCCACGGCCGTCGGCGCCGCGAAGAGACCGCGCCCCTCGGCGCCGAACACCTTCAAGAGGGCGCTGTCCTCGAACTCGGCGACGACCTCGGGCCGCAGCCCCTGCTGGTCGAACCACTGGTTCAGCGCGCGGCGCAAGGTGAGGCTCTCGAGCGGCAGGAGCATCGGCGCCCGGTCGAGCGAGCGCGGGAAGTGCCGCCGGTGGCGCTCGGCGAGCGGCTTCGTGGCGAAGAAGGACACGCCGCACTCGCCGAGCAGGTGGTGGTAGGCGCGCACGCTGCTGCCCGGCGGCACCGGTGCGTCGGCGAGCACGATGTCGAGGGTGTGCAGGCCGAGCTCCGCGAGGAGCTTCTCGTGGCTGCCCTCGCGGCAGACGAGCTTCACGGCCTCGGGCAGGCCGAGCGCCGGCTCGAGCAGCCTCCGGACGACGAGCTTCGGCATGACGTCCACGATGCCCACGTCGAGGCGCACCGGCTGCCCGGTCGCGCGGCCGCGCAGGGCGTCGAGCATCTCGCGCCCGAGGCCGAAGATCTCCTCGGCGTAGCGGTAGGCCACGCGCCCCGCCTCGGTGAGCGCGAGCTTGCGCCCCACCTTGACGAACAGCTTGTCGCCGAGGCGGGCCTCGAGCGCGTGGATCTGCGCGCTCAGCGTGGGGTGCGAGAGCCGCAGGACCTTGCCGGCCGGGACCAGGCCCCCCTCGCGCGCGACGACCCAGAAGTAGAGCAGGTGGTGGTAGTTCAGCCACTCCATGGGCGAGACGATATGTCGTTTTTAACGACGCGTCACGTCTGGCTTTCGTAAAGGTCGAAAGGTCATCCAGGGCTTAGATACCTGTCACGAGGCGCCGCGCCGGCGCCCGAGGAGGTTCGACATGAAGATCGAGATCCGGTTCCGCAGCCTCACGGCAAACGACGCGCTCGAGGAGCACGCCGTGCGCCGCGTGCACCTCGAGCTCGCGCGCTTCGGCCGCGAGGTGGACGCCGTCGTAGTGCGCATCGCGGACGTCAACGGGCCGCGGGGCGGCGTCGACAAGCGCTGCCAGGTGACGGTGAGCGGCCGCCGGATCGGCGCCCTCGCCGTGGACGGTCGCCACGAGGACGCCTTCGCGGCCGTGAGCCTCGCGCTCGGGCGCGGGGCGCGCGCCGTGGGGCGCGGTCTCGAGCGCGCGCGCGCCGAGCGACGCCCCCTCGCGAGCCCGCTCCGCCGCGTCTCGTGAGCGACCCGCGCACGCCCCGCACCACCGACCCGTCGTAAGTTCCAGGAGACCGCCACCATGCCCGTCACCACCATCGGCTCGCCCCTCATGTGGGGCGGCTTCATCGCCTTCGTGCTCGCGATGCTCGCCCTCGACCTCGGGGTCTTCCACCGCAAGGCTCACGACGTGAGCGTGAAGGAGGCGGCGGCCTGGAGCGCCGTCTGGGTGATGCTCGCCGTCGTGTTCAACCTGGGCGTCTACGTGTGGTTCGGGCCCGACCGCGCCCTCGAGTTCACGACCGGCTACCTGGTCGAGAAGGCTCTCGCGGTCGACAACATCTTCGTCTTCGTCGTCATCTTCGCGACCTTCGCCATCCCGACCCAGTACCAGCACCGCGTGCTCTTCTGGGGTGTGCTCGGGGCGCTCCTGATGCGCGCCGTGTTCATCTTCGCAGGGGGCGCGTTCCTGCAGCGCTTTCACTGGGCGATGTACGTGTTCGGCGCGCTCCTGGCCGTGCTCGGCGTGAAGCTCCTCGTCCAGCGCGAGAAGACCCCGGAGCCGGAGAAGAACCCGCTCGTGCGCCTGCTCCGCCGCGTCCTGCCCGTGACGAGCACCGTGGAGGGCGACCGCTTCGTCGTGCGCCGCGCCGGCCGCCGCTGGGTGACGCCGCTCTTTCTCGCGCTCGTGGCGGTGGAGGTCACGGACGTCCTGTTCGCGGTCGACTCCATCCCGGCCATCTTCGCCATCACGACCGACCCGTTCATCGTGTTCACCTCCAACATCTTCGCCATCCTGGGCCTGCGCTCGCTCTACTTCCTGCTCGCGGGCGCGGTCGGCAAGTTCGCGTATCTGAAGGTGGGGCTCGCGGCGGTCTTGATCTTCGTCGGCGCGAAGATGCTCCTCATGGACGTCTACAAGCTGCCGGTCGTCGCCTCGCTCGGCGTCATCGTCGGCATCCTCGCGACGTCGATCGCCGTGTCGCTCGTGAAGACCCGCCGCCCGGCGCCGGACGCGGCATAGGCCACGGCGGAGCGCCCGCGCGACTCAGGGTCGCGCCGAGCCCGGCGCGGAACGGGCCAGCACCCGCTCACACGCTCAGGCTGTCGGCCTCTTCGGGCGCCCCGTGGCAGCTGTTGAAGGGCTTGCCGCTGCCGCACGGGCAGGGCTGGTCCGCGACCACGGCCGGCCTCGGCTCCGGAGCCGGCTCGTCGCCGAGCGTGCCGGGGTGGCTCGCGACCGCGCTCTCGAGCTCGTGCAGGTGGCGCTCGAGGTCGGCCTCCTCGACGGCCTGCTCCTGCTCGGGCTTGCGCACGCGCGCGCTCATCACCTTCGTGACCACGTTCGACGAGATGCGCGCCATGAGGTTCACGAACATGTCGTAGCCCTCGCGCTTGTACTCCTGCTTCGGGTCCTTCTGGCCGTAGCCGCGCAGGCCGATGCCGTCGCGCAGGTGGTCCATGTCCGTCAGGTGGTGGACCCAGCTCTGGTCGAGCTCCTCGAGGTAGATGTGGCGGAAGACGCGCATCAAGAGCTCGAGCCCGATCTCGTCCTCGCGCTTCTGGTAGGCCTGCTCGGCGCGCTGGAACAGCTCGGCCGCGAGCGACTCGTGCTCGCCGAAGTCGGCGATGTCGTCGCCGATCTTCACGGCGAAGTGCTGCTCCATGCCCTCGGCGATGCCGCTCCAGTCCCAGTCGTCGGGCGGCTTCTGGGCGGGGCAGCTGTCCTCGACCATCGCGCCGATGATGCGGTCGAGCAGATCGAGGCAGCGCTCGCGCTGCTCGGTGAGGGCCTGCGGCACGAGCTCGCACAGGGTGTCGTAGACGCCGGCGGGGTCCTTCTCGCGCTTCTCGAGCTCGACCACGACGCCCCAGCGCTTGTAGATCTCCTCCTTGAGGTTGCCGAGCTCGACGAGCGGCTTGGCCTTCTCGAAGTCCCTGCGCTTGAGCAGCTTCGGCTTGCCCTCCTTGTCGCGCGGCATGATCGGGTCCTCGCAGAACATGCCGAGCAGCATGCCGATGTCCGGCTTGACCGCGTCCACGATGCGCGCGAGCGGCTTGATCTCGCGCCGGTCGCCCGTCGGCTTGCCGTTCTCGTCGAGATCCTCGGGCGTGTAGCGCCCGAGCAGCAGCTGCTGGCGCAGCGTGTAGACCGTCTGGCGCTGCGCGCTCATCACGTCGTCGTACTCGAGGACGTTCTTGCGGATGTCGAAGTTGCGCTCCTCGACCTTCTTCTGGGCGTTCTCGACGCTCTTCGTGACCCAGGGGTGCTCGATGGGCTCGTTGTCCGGCATGCCCATGCGCTCCATGAGGTTCTTGACGCGGTCGCCCGCGAAGATGCGCATGAGGTCGTCCTCGAGCGAGAGGTAGAAGCGCGAGCGGCCGGGATCGCCCTGGCGGCCCGCGCGGCCGCGCAGCTGGTTGTCGATGCGCCGCGCCTCGTGGCGCTCGGTGCCGACGATGTAGAGGCCGCCGAGCTCGACCACCTTGTCGCGCTCGATCTCGCACTCCTTTTTGATCTTCTCGACGAGCTTGTCGAAGGCCTCGGGCTCGGCCTCGGGGATGCGGTTCTCCTCCTTGAACTTCAGCTTGGCCATCATCTCGGGGTTGCCGCCGAGGATGATGTCGGTGCCGCGGCCGGCCATGTTGGTCGAGACCGTGATGGCGCCGAGCCGTCCGGCCTGCGCGACGATGTAGGCCTCGTTCTCGTGCTGCTTGGCGTTGAGGACCGCGTGCGGGACCTTCTTCTTCGCCAGGATCTTGGCGATGGCCGCGCTCTTCTCGACGCTGGTCGTGCCGACCAGGATGGGCACGCCCTTTTCGTGGTTCTCGATGATGTCGTCGATGACGGCGGTGAACTTCTCCTTCTCCGTCTTGTAGACGACGTCTTCCTGATCGTCGCGGACGCAGGTCTTGTTGGTGGGGATGCACACGACGCCGAGCTTGTAGGTGGAGTGGAACTCCGCGGCCTCGGTGTCGGCGGTGCCCGTCATGCCCGCGAGCTTCTTGTAGAGGCGGAACAGGTTCTGGAAGGTGATGGTGGCCAGGGTGCGCGTCTCTTCCTGGATCTCGACGTGCTCCTTGGCCTCGATGGCCTGGTGCAGGCCGTCGCTCCAGCGACGACCCTGCAGCACGCGGCCCGTGAACTCGTCGACGATGAGGATCTTGCCGCCCTGGACCAGGTAGTTGACGTCGCGCTTGTAGAGCGTGTGGCCGCGCAGGCACTGGTTCAGGATGTGCAGGATCTCGAGGTTCTGCGGGTCGTAGAGGTTGCCGAGCTTGAGCAGCTGCTGGGCGAGCTCGATGCCCTCGTCGGTGAGGGTCACCGAGTGGCCCTTCTCGTCGACCACGTAGTGCTCCTCGTTGTGCAGGCGCGGCACGACCTCGTTCACCTGCCGGTACTTGTGGCTCGCGCGCTCGCCCTGGCCGCTGATGATGAGCGGCGTGCGCGCCTCGTCGATGAGGATCGAGTCGACCTCGTCGACGATGGCGTAGTGCAGGGGGCGCTGCCGGTACTCGAGCGCCGAGAACTTCATGTTGTCGCGCAGGTAGTCGAAACCGAACTCGTTGTTCTGGCCGTAGGTGATGTCGCTGCGGTAGGCGCGCAGCTTGTCGGCGTCGTTCTGCTGGTTGACGACGACCCCGGTCGACATGCCGAGAAAGCCGTAGATCTTGCCCATCCACTCGGAGTCGCGGCGCGCGAGGTAGTCGTTCACCGTGACGACGTGCACGCCCTTGCCCTCGAGCGCGTTGAGGTAGCAGGGCAGGGTGGCGACGAGCGTCTTGCCCTCACCGGTGCGCATCTCGGCGATGGAGCCCTCGTGGAGCACCATGCCGCCGAGCAGCTGCACGTCGAAGTGGCGCATCTTGACGGCGCGGCGACTCGCCTCGCGCACCACGGCGAAGGCCGGCACGAGCAGGTCGTCGACCTTGGCCCCGTTGTCGAGCTGCTCCCGGAACTCGGCCGTCTTGGCCCGGAGATCGGCGTCGGACAGGGCCTTGAGCTCGCCTTCGAGCGCGTTGATCGCCACGACCTTCGGCTTCAGCCGGCGGACGGTGCGCTCGTGGGACGTGCCAAAAATCTTCTTGATGAACGACAACATAGACGGGCCTGGCTCACCGCGGGCGTCGGGCCGCCGGGGGGTTCGGCAGCGGCGGGGCCTGGCGGGACGGGGTGGCTTGTAGAATAAGCCGGCATCCCCGCCAAGCAAGGAGCGCAGGCGCCGCCGTGATCGTAGCTCGTCGCTTTGTCCACCGAGCCCCACGGGGCGTGCGCGTGTGGGGTGGGACTGGCTCGCCCACCGGCGCCGGAGCGCATGGCTCCGGCCCGCGCTCGCACCTGCTCGGCGCGCTCGCGCTCGCGCTCGCGCTCGGCTGCGGGCTCGCGGGGTGCGGCGACGCGGCGGGCTCGGCGCATGCCGCCGGAGCGTCGGGCTCGGCCGCACCCGCGCCGCCCCCACCGGCGGGCAGCGACGGAGCGCCCGCTCTGGACGTCGCGGCGAGCGCGGGGCCGGCCGGCTCCGCTGCGCCGGTCCTTCAGGCGGACGACTGGGTCGAGCGGGCCCTGCGCGCCTCGGATCCGCGCTTCGCGGAGTGGCTCGCGCGCGCCCACGAGCTGCGGCTGCAGATCCTCGTCACGGTGGTCGAGCCCGGCGCGGCCACCTGGGTCACGCACGGCTACCGCGCCGACGCCGAGTACTTCTACCCCGCGAGCGCGGTGAAGGTCTTCCTGGCCGTCGCCGCCTTGCGGGCGCTCGACGAGCGCGCCGGGCGCCCCATCGCTCCGGGGACCCGCATCCGCCGCTGTCGGTCGAAGCGCCCGGGCTGCGAGCCGCCCGACCCCGACGTGGACGACGAGGACTCGAAGAAGGGCGAGGGGGAATCGAAGCCGGGCGACGACCCCGACGCCCCGAAGAAGCACAAGAAGCTCTACGTCGGCGAGGAGCTCGCCAAGCTCCTCACGTTCTCGGACAACGAGTCCTACAACCGCTTCTGGGACGTCGTCGGCCACCGCGAGCTCAACGAGCGCATGGCCGCGCTCGGTTTTCCCGCCGTGCGCTTCCACCACCGCATGGACACGCCCGCCGAGCGCTCGAAGCAGACCCTGCGCGTGCTCCTGTCGCCCCCGCGCGGCAAGGGCTTCGAGGTGCGCGCGCGCGACAGCGATCTCGTGCTCGCCCCGACCCCCGCCCCCGAGCTGTCGATCGGCACGGCCTATCTCGACGGGCGCCGGCGCGTCGACGCGCCCATGAGCTTCGCCGCGAAGAACTACGCGCCGCTCGCCGATCTGCAGCGCATCGAGCGCGCGCTCCTGTTCCCCGAGCGCCCGGACTCGGCGCCGCTCGGGCTCGACCCGTCGGAGCACAAGCTGCTCGTCGACGCCATGACGGCGCACCTGCCGGGCTCGGCCCGCATGAACGACCACCACCCGCTCGCGCCGGGCGTGCTCGAGGTCGTGCCGGCGGAGCGCGTGCGCTACGTCGGCAAGGCGGGGCGCGCCTACGGCTTTCTCCTCGACAACGCGTTCGTCGAGGACCGCACGAGCCACCGCGGCTTCTTCGTGACGGCCACCGTGTACGCCAACCCCGACGGCGTCATGAACGACGACGACTACGCGTACGATGAGCTCGCGCGTCCGATCCTGAAGGCGGTCGGAGCGGCGATCGCGCGGGCCGTCTTCGGCTCCTGAGGGCGCGCGCGGCTCAGGGCTGGGCCGGCGCGGCGGCGCTCGGGTCGGTCGCGACCGTGGCGGGCTCGGGCGCGAGCCGGAACACGCGGCCGACGCCGCGGCTGTCGGCGACCGCGAAGGCCCGGCGGTCGGGTGCGAGCTCGAGCGCGAGCTCGACGGCAGGCAGCGGCGCGTGGCCCTGCGCGCGCTCGAAGAGCCGCAGCCGCAGCCGCGTCGAGCTGGCCTCGACGAGCTCGAAGCGCCCCGTCTCGGGAGTCTGCAGGTCGGCCGTGTAGACGTAGCGGTCGGCCTCGAAGCGATAGGCGGTCGGGGTGCCGGGCCCGCCGCTCTGCCACACGCCGCCGCGCAAGAGGGCGACGTCGAGCGCGGGCTCGGGCTCTGCCTGGGCCAGGGTCGGGGGCGGGGGCGGGGGGGGCTCGAGCGGCACCTCGGGTGGCACCTGCGACGTGCCCATGCACGCGAGCAGGCCCACCGTGGTCCCGGCGAGCTCGCCGAGGCGGCGGGCGGAGCGGCGCAGGGCGAGCGGTCGCTCCATCGCCGGCACGAGCCAGCGCAGGCTCGCCGCGAGGGCGGGCACGGCCACGAGCAGATCGCTCGGATCGACCCAGATGCGCCAGCGCAGCCCGAGCACGCCGGCGAGCGCCTCGACCGCGTCGGCCGCGGGGCGCGAGACCTTGATCGCCGCGAAGACGACGAGCACGGCCAGGTGGCACAGCGCGACCGCGTGCCGGCCGCGCGCGCGCACGACGAGCGCGGCGAGGGCGGGTGCGACGAGCATGCCGGCCGCGTCGCTCAGCTTGCCGGTCACGAGCCCCGGCAGCGCGCCCGAGCCCTTGAGGACGTGGTCGTTGAGGACGAGGAGCGCGAGACCACCGAGCCAGAGCGGATGGGCGAGCGCGCGGGCCGGTGCGAGCGGGGCCGAGGCGCGAGCGCTGCGGGCGAAGAAAGGGGTCATGTTGTCCTCGAAACGCGCCGTGCGGCGCCCGGCTTACAGACGACACCGAGGAGCGGTTGACCCGGGCGGCCGGCGGCGCGACGCTGATCGGGGTCGTGCCGCGCGAGACGCGAGACGAGAGGAGTCGAGCCATGTCCGACGAACGCGCCAAGCTCAGCGTCTTCTGCGTGCGAAACCACGTCGGCAAGTCGGCGGCGGAGCACCTCGAGTGTCCGTACTGCTTCGGCAAGAAGCGCGAGGTGGTCGAGGGCGGCGACCGCAAGCAGTTCTGCGACTACGACGCCAAGACCGACCCGGTGACCTTCGGGTTCCCGGAGGGAACGTCGCGCAACGAGAGCGGCTAGGCTCGAGCGCGCGCCTCCGGGCGGGCGGCTCCAGCGGGCGTGGCTTCGGGCTTCGGGCTTCGGGCTTCGGGCCCAGAGGCCGCGGCGTGGCTTCTGGCTTCAGGCTTCGGGCTCCCGGCTTCAGGCCCAGAGGCCGCGGCGTGGATCCCTGTGGCCTCCCGCTCTCCCTCCCGATGCCTGGAGCCCGGAGCCTGGAGCCTGGAGCCTGTCGTCTTCCACGGAGCCGAACGGGTACCGTCCCAACCACGGGTCGGTGACGGTAGGTGAGGTCGTGCGAAGGCGTGCGAAGTCGCACGCTCACGCGTACCTGCGCCTCGTGGGCGTCCTCGTGCCACCGTGTATACACGCGGTCTACGAATGAGAGCGAAGGCCCCGGATTGAGCGTTGCGGAGGAAGTCCGAGAGGACCAAGATGACGAGGTTGTTCTGAGGGTGGGAGACCGTGGCCACGCCGGGTCCTGACATGCAAGCAACCACGTCGCGTCCGCGCATCGCGCTCTACTGGGCGAGTGGTTGCGGGGGCTGCGAGATCGCCTTCGTCAACCTGCACGAGCGCCTCCTCGAGCTCGACGCGCGCTTCGAGATCTTCTTCTGCCCGTGTCTCGTCGACACGAAGCGGCAGGACGTCGAGGCGCTGCCGGACGGTGCGCTCGCGCTCACCTTGCTCGACGGCGCACAGCGCAGCGACGAGAACGTCGAGATGGCGCAGCTCCTGCGCCGCAAGTCGCAGCTGCTCGTGGCGTATGGCTCGTGCGCGCACGAGGGCTGTCTGCCGGGGCTCGCGAACCTGCGCCCGACCGCGAGCCTGCTCGACACGGTGTACGCCGGCATGTCCGAGCCGTCCCGGCCTCGTGCGCGCGCCGCGGTGCCGCAGGGCGAGCTGCACCTGCCCACCTTGCTCCCGCGCGTGCTACCGCTCGCCGACGTGGTCGACGTCGACTACGTCATCCCGGGCTGTCCGCCCGAGCCGGACACGTTGTGGCGCGCCCTCGGGCAGATGTTCACCGAGCCGCCGCCGCCGCGCGGCGCCGTCCTCGGGGCGGGCGAGTCGGCGGTGTGTCGCGAGTGCGCCCTGCGCCGCGAGGACAAGACCATCGTGCGGCTGCGTCGGGTGCACGAGCTCATCCCGGAGCCGACGCGCTGCCTGCTCGAGCAGGGCATCCTGTGCATGGGACCGGCGACGCGCGACGGTTGCGGCGCGCTCTGCACCCGCGTCGGGATGCCGTGCATCGGCTGCTACGGTGCGCCCGAAGGTGTCCCGGACCAGGGCGCCGCCATGGCGGGTGCCGTGGGTTCCATCCTCGACATCGAGCCGCTCCGGGACCGGAGCGACAAGGAGATCGCGGCGGCGGTCGACGCGACGCTCGACGCCGTGCCCGACTGGGCGGGCAGCTGTTACAAGTTCAGCCTCGCGGCCTCGCTGCTCGGCGGGAGGCGCACGTGAGGCGCGTCACCATCGACCCCATCACCCGGCTCGAGGGGCACGGGAAGATCGATCTGTTCCTCGACGCCGAGGGGGACGTCGCCGAGGCGTACTTCCAGGTGCCCGAGCTGCGCGGCTTCGAGAGCTTCTGCGTCGGGCGGCTCGCCGAGGAGATGCCGGTCATCACGAACCGCATCTGCGGCGTCTGCCCCGAGGCCCACCACATGGCGTCCGTGAAGGCGTTCGACGTCACGCCGCCGCCCGCGGCGCTGAAGATCCGCGAGCTCGTGTACGCCACCTTCTTCGTCGCCGATCACACCACGCATTTCTACGCGCTCGGCGGGCCGGATCTCATCGTCGGGCCGGACGCCCCCGCGGCCGAGCGCAACCTGCTCGGTGTCGTGCGCAAGGCGGGCCTGGAGCTCGGCCGGCAGGTGATCGCCACCCGGGCCCGCTGCCACCAGGTGATCGAGCGCCTCGGAGGTCGAGGGATCCACCCGGCTGCGGGTCTGCCCGGTGGCTGGAGCAAGGCCGTGACCGAGGCGGTGCGGGTCGAGGTCGAGGCGGCCGCCCGCGCCAACGTGGCCTTCGCGCTGACGACGCTCGAGCTCTTCCGCGGGCTCGTGCTCGACGATCCGACCTGGCGTGCGGAGCTCGGCTCCGACCTCTACCACCATCGCACCTACTACATGGGCACCGTCGACCCGGCCGGCCGGGTCAACTTCTACGACGGTACGATCCGGGTCATCGACCCCGACGGTCGGGAGCTCCTGCGCTTCCCGGCGCGCGACTACGCGCAGCACGTGGCCGAGCGCACGGAGCCCTGGAGCTACCTCAAGTTCCCGTACCTGCGCGCGATCGGCTGGCGCGGCTTCGTGGACGGCGTCGAGAGCGGTGTGTACTGCGCGACGCCGCTCGCGCGCCTCAACGTCGCGACCGGGATGGCAACGCCGCTCGCGCAGCAGCACTTCGAGCGCTTCTTCGCATTCTTCGGCGGGCGGCCGGTGCACCACCGCCTCGCCACCCACTGGGCGCGCCTCGTCGAGCTGCTCTACGCGGCCGAGCGCATGCTCGAGCTCGCGACCGACCCGGAGATCACCTCGCCCGAGGTGCGCGTGTTGCCCGCCGGCGGGGCGCGACCGGGCCCCGCGGTCGGGTCCGTGGAGGCGCCGCGCGGCACGCTCCTGCACCGCTACGAGGCCGACGCGCGCGGCGTCCTCACACACGTCGACCTCGTCGTCGGCACGACCCACAACCACGCGCCCATCGCGATGAGCATCAAGCGCGCGGCAGAGCGCCTGATCCGCGGCGGGCGCATCGAGCCCGGCCTGCTCAACCGCATCGAGATGGCCTTCCGCCTCTACGACCCGTGCCTGTCGTGCGCGACCCACGCCCTGCCGGGGCAGATGCCGCTCGAGGTGCGGGTGCGCAGCGCCGCGGGCGAGGTCCTGCACACGGTTCGTCGAGGTGTGCCGTGAGCTGCGTCGTGGTCGGCATCGGCAACCCGTACCTCCGCGACGACGCCGTGGGCCTGCGCGTCGCGCGCGCCGTGCGCGCGGCGACCGGCAGCGAGGTCACCGTGCACGAGCTCCAGACGGGAGGCCTCGACGTCGTCGAGCGCATCTCGGGCCATGCGTGCGCGGTCGTGATCGACGCCGTCGGCCCGGACGAGGGCGCGCCGGGCGCGCTCGTGGCGCTGCCCGTGGACGGGCCCATCCGGAGCACCGTGCTGTCGCACGACGGCGGGCTCGCCGTGGCCGTCGCGACCGCGCGCGAGCTCGGTCTGCCCATGCCGGCGCACCTCACGCTGCTCGGCATCGTCGGCGCCGATCTCGAGACCTTCGGCACCGACCTCAGCGAGGCCGTGGCGGGCGCCGTGCCGCGTGCCGTGGCCGCCGTGCTCGCCCTGCTCGGCGGGAGGGACCCGTGAGGACGGCCGTCTTCTACTGCAAGTGCGGCGAGATGGGCGGCGGTCGCATCGACCTCGAGCGCGTCGCGCGCACGATCGCCGCGCTGCCCGAGGTCGCCAGCTTCCACGCCCTCGAGCTCACCTGCTCGTCGGCGGGCGTGAAGGCGATGCGGCAGCTGCTCGTCGACGAGCGGCCCGAGCGGGTCGTCGTGGCGGCCTCTTCCCCGCGCGAGCTCGAGCCGAAGCTGCGGCGCGTGATGGCGGATGCGGGCCTCAACCCCTACCTGCTCGCCATGACCAACGTGCGCGAGCAAATCGCGTGGGTGACGCCCGATCGCGAGGCCGCCACGGACAAGGCCATCGCGTACGTGCGCGCCGCGGTGCGTCGGGCGGCGCTCCAGGTCCCGCTGCTGCCCCTCGCCGTGGAGACCGATCCGCGCGTGGCGGTGATCGGCGGCGGCCCGGCCGGGCTCGCGGCGGCCCTCGCCCTGGCGGGGGCGGGTCGCGACGTCGTGCTCGTCGAGCAGGGGCCGGCGCTCGGTGGGGCCGCCGTGCGCCTCGACCAGGTGCACCCCGGCATGGAGTGCGGCTCGTGCCTCATGGACCCGCTCGTGACGGGCGTGCTCGACAGCCCGCGCATCGAGGTGCTCCTGCTCGCGCGGCTCGCGGGCGCGAAGGGCTACCTCGGCAACTTCGAGCTCGGCATCGCGCGCCGGCCGCGCTTCGTCGTCGCCGAGAGCTGCATCGGCTGCGGCGATTGCGTGCCCGTGTGTCCCGCCGTGGCGCCCGACCCGCGCCTGGGGGAGCTCGGTACGCGTCGCGCCATCGGCTTCGCCTTCCCCGGCGCCATGCCCAATGTGCCCGTGCTCGACGCGCAGGCCTGCCTGCGGTCGCACGGCGAGAGTTGCACGCTGTGCCAGGTCGCCTGCCCCGTGCCCGGCACGATCCGCTACGACGACGCTGCGGCGTTGCTGGAGCGCAAGGTGGGCGCCGTCGTCCTCGCCGTGGGCGCCTCGCTCTACGACGTCGGGCGCCTGCCGGCGCTCGGCTGGGGGACGCTCTCCGGCGTGCACACGAGCCTCGAGGTCGAGCGCATGCTCTCCCCCGACGGCCCGACCGCGGGGCAGCTCCGCGGCCGCCTCGCGGCGCCGCCGCGCCGCATCGCGCTCGTGCACTGCGCCGGCGCGATGCAGGCGGGCCACTGCGACTATTGCTCGGTCGTGTGCTGTGGCGTGGCGCTGAAGCTCGGCCTCGCGCTCGCCGAGCGCCTGCCCGAGGCGACGGTCACCCACGTGCACCGCGAGCTGTGCCTGCCGGGGCCCGAGGACTGGGCGCTCTACGAGCGCGCCCGGGCGCACGCGCGCGTGTCGTTCCGGCGCTACGAGCGTCCCGAGGCGCTCGCCGTGTCGGCCCGCGACGACGCCGCGGCCGAGCTCACCTGGGGCGGGCACGCGACCGAGCGCGGCGCCTTCGACCTCGTGGTCCTGTGCCCGCCGCTGGCGCCGGGGCCGGGTCATGCCGAGCTCGCGCGGCTGCTCGACGTGGGGCGCGATCGGCACGGCTTCTTCGCCCCGCTCGGTCCCTCGACCGGCCACGCGACGAGCCGCATCCGCGGCGTGATGCTCGCCGGCACCTGTCAGGCGCCGATGGGGGTCGCCGCCTCCGTCACGCACGGCGCGGCCGCCGCGGGACAGGCGCTCGCCATGGCCGTTCCCGGGCGGACCATCGAGGTCGATCCCTGCGTGGCGAGCGTGGACGCCGTGCGCTGCTCGGGCTGCCACGTGTGCGTCGGGGTGTGTCCCTACAAGGCGATTGCCTTCGACCAGGCGACGGCCCGGGCGTCGGTGAACCCCGTGCTCTGCACGGGCTGCGGGACCTGCGTCGCCGCCTGTCCCGCGGCCGCGATCACGGGCGCCCATTTCACCCACGCACAGCTGCTGAGCGAGATCCGGGAGGTGCTGCAATGAGCGCGCCGGTCGAGGGGCGAGCGTTCGAGCCGCGGGTGCTGGGCCTGTTGTGCACGCACTGCGCCTATGCCTGCGCCGACAATGCCGGCGGGACGCGCGCGTCGGTACCCGCGGGGCTGCGCACCATCCGGCTCATGTGCACCGGCCGCGTCGAGCCGAGCCTGGTGCTCGAGGCCTTCGGCGCGGGCGCCGACGGCGTGCTCATCATGGGCTGCCACCCCGGCGGCTGCCATTACAAGGAGCAGAACTACCGCGCCGTCCAGCGGCAGCGCATTCTGCTGCGCCTGCTCGACCAGTGCGGCGTCGAGCCCGAGCGCTGCCGCTTCGACCACGTCTCTGCCGCCGAGTCCACGCGCTACCTCGAGCTCGTCGACGACTTCGTCGCCGCGCTCCGCCGCCTCGGACCGCTGCGGCTCGAGAGGAGGACCCGTGTCCATCGTCCCCATTGACATGAAGGGCGTCCGCTGTCCCGGACCCCAGCTGCGCCTCACCACCATGCTCTTGCAGCAACGCATGAAAGACGGCGACACCGCCGTGGTCACCGGTGACTGCCCGGAGTTCGAGCAGGAGATGAAGTCCTGGTGCGAGCGCTGGGAGAAGACGCTGGTCAGTCTGCGTCAGCAGCCCGACGGCCTGAAGGTCGCGGAGATCCTCATCTGAGCCCGCCCGCCATGTCCTCTGCCGAGCGTACCAGCGGGCTCGGGCGCGCGCGGCGCCGTGCGGCGCCGCGCGCGTCACCAGGTGACGATGTACGTGCAACTGTCGTCGCCGCGCTGCCGGCAGGGCTTCGAGTCGTCGTGCTCGACGAGCACGGTCTTCTCGAAGCGGCGGGCCATCGTCGTGATGATGCCGCGGTCGAAATCGCAGGGGTAGGGGTTCTCGCAGCGGCTCACGATCTGGCGCGGGCCGGGCTGCGCGAAACCATAGTGCCCGATGCCTTCGAACATGCGCCCGGTGGCGGGGTCGAAGAGGACGCGCCCACCGGCGCGGTGGTTCATGTGATAGGCGACGTCGATCGACTGGATGGCGGTCGCGATGTCCGTCACGCTGGGCGGGAACTTGGCGTTTTCGGGGATCTTGGCGCCGATCGCGTAGAGGTGAATGGTGCCGACCTCCCTGGCGATGCGCTCGAAGGCGCGCAGCCACGCTGCCTGGGAGTACCAGGCCAGGGGATCGATCTGGACGACGTCGTTGGCGCCCAGCTGGCCGATGCCCTCCGAGAGCAGGATCTGGCTCGGGATCCTCTTGAACATCTTGAAGCCGTCGACGATGGCGTAGACGGTCTGGCCATTGACTTCCACACCCGCTTCGAACGGCCTGAACTGCACGGCACTTCCCTTTCGCACGATTTCGCGCGAGCGGGGCGCGAAATGACCATCGATCGATACCGGAGCGTCGTATGTTATTGGATGGATCCCGTGTGGTCAAGGAATGACTGGCGCGCAATCCTCGCGCCGACGTCGGGTGGCGAGGCAGCATTCCCCTCGGATGTCCCGGGCTGCGCGCCGGCATGGTTCGCGCCCGGGGTCTACTGATTCGAGGCTCCGCGAGATGTCGATTGCCGAGCGAATGGGAACCTTGGAGCAGGAGCTCCAGCGCCTGCGCGGCGAGGTCGCGCGCGCCCGCGGCGACGGCGGGCCGCGGCCGCCGGAGGTCGAGCCGTCTGCCTTGCTCGTGTTCCGCGTGGCCGGTGCGCGCCTCGCCGCCGACCTCGGCCGCGTCGTCGAGGCCGTGCGGATGGTCGCGCCGACGCCCATTGCCGAGCGGTCGCCGGCGGTGCTCGGGGTCATCGACTACCGGGGCCAGGTGGTGCCGTTGCTCGATGTGGCCCCGCAGCTCGGCCTGCCGCAGCGCCGTCCGGGGCTCGACTCGAAGATCGTGGTGGCGCTCGCCTGCGGGCGGCTGCTCGGGATCGTGGTGGACGACATCGAGGGCCTCGAGGAGGTGGCGCCGGGCGCCTACCAGCGCCGCGCCGACCTGCTTCCGACGCTGGAGTCGCTCGCCGGGCGGCGCGTCGTCGACGGCACGCTGCGCACGGCCGGGGAGCTGACGCTGGTGCTCGCGCTCGACCAGCTGCTCGCCCCCGAAGAGCACGCGCGCCTGGCGGACGCCGCGGCGCGTGCGGGCGGAGCCGACGCCGCGTCGCAGGCGGAGGGCGCGAGCCCGGCAGGCGCCGCGGTCGAGGCCGCCACGCCCCCTGCGGGTGGAGCCGCGCCCACCCTGCAGCCGAAGAAGCCCCGCCGCAGGGCGCCGCCGCCGAGGCCGGCGCGAGGCTCATGAGCGGCCCCGAAGAGCCGCTCGGGCGCGCCGCTCTGCGTACCGGCCGGGAGCGCGCGATCGCGGAGCCCACGCTCGAGCGCATCGGCGCCCGGTTGACCGCCCATTGCGGTCTCGCCTTCGGGAGCCACAACCGGCCGGATCTCGTGCGCGCGGTGTGGAGCGGCGTGAGCGAGCTCGGCCTCGCGTCCCCCGAGCACCTCGCGAGCCTCGTCGAGCATCCCTCGGGCGCCCTGCAGCTCGCGCGCCTCGTCGGCGAGCTCACGGTGCGCGAGAGCTACTTCTTCAGGTTGCCCGAGCAGTTCGCCTACCTGCGCGCGCGCGTGGTGCCCGAGCTCGTACGTCAGCGCCGCGCCCGCGGGTCCACCGACCGCACGCTCCGAGCGTGGAGCGCGGGCTGTGCGGGCGGCGAGGAGGCCTACTCGCTCGCCATCGCGCTTCACGAGTCCGTCGATCCGGGCTGGAACGTCGAGGTGCTCGGTACGGACATCAACGCGAGCTACCTCGACCAGGCGCGGGCGGCCGACTACGGCCCGTGGTCGCTGCGTGGCGTCGACGCGATCGAGCGGGCCCGCTACTTCGTCGCCGGCGACCGGGGCGTCCGGCGCGTGCGCGAGGATCTCCGACGCCTCGTGCACTTCGCGCCGCTCAACCTCGCCGGGGCGGGCTACCCCGATCCCGGTGCGCGGACGGGGGGGCTCGACGTCGTGTTCTGCCGGAACGTGTTCATCTACTTCGATGCCGAGGTCGTGGCGCGCGTGGTCGCGCGCCTCGCGACCTGCTTGCACGATGCGGGCTTCGCGTTCTTCGGCCCTTCCGATCCCTTGCCCGCGCGCATCGTCGGGCTCGAGCGGGTCTCGGCGCGCGGCGCGACGATGGTCTTCCGGCGCCCGGCCGAGCGCACCGGCGCGGCGCGCAGCGCCGAGGTGCGGCCCGCGCACCGGCCGAGCTCGAGCGCGCGCAGTGCCGCCCGCGAGGCGGCGCGGCCCGCGCCCGTCGCGCCGCGCGCGCCGCGGACCAGGGCCGAGCCCGCCGCCCCGCCGGACCTCGAGCGCGTGCGCAGCGAGGCGCTGGCCGGTGCGGCGCGCGGTGCGGCGGCGGACGCGGAGCGCTGGGCCGAGCAGTGGGTGGCGCTCGAGCCGAGCTCGGCGCCGGCGCACTACCTGCTCGGCCACCTGCGAGGCGCCGAGGGCCGGCGCGCAGAGGCCGCCGCCAGTCTGCGCCGCGCGCTCTACTTCGACCCGTCCTTCGCGCTCGCGTCGTTCGGCATGGCGGAGCTCGTCGCGGCCGACGGGCGCGCCGCGGAGGCGCGCGGTTTTCTGCTCAACGCGCTCGAGGCGCTCGCCGAGCGCTCCGACCGCGACGTGCTGCCGGGCTCCGACGAGATCACCGCGGAATGGTTGCGGCGCATCATCACGAGCCGCCTCGCGAGCGAGAGGGACGCGCGATGACGGCCAGCCGCGCGCGCGTCGACTGGGCCGAGATCCACCGGCGGCTCGACCACGCCGAGCAGGCGCTCGTCGCGGCCCCGAGCGAGGAGCGCGTCCTCGAGATCCTGCGCGAGCGGGCACGCGCGCTCGCCCAGGGCACCGAGGCCGACACGGCGCCCGCGACCGCGCTGCGCAGCGTGCTCGTCGTGGGCTGTGCCGGCGGTCGCTACGGGCTCGACGCCGGGCTCGCGGTCGAGCTCCTGCCGCTGTCGTCGGTCACGCGCATCCCGCGCGCCGGCCCGTTCGTCGCCGGGGTCACGAACCGGCGGGGCGAGGTGCTGCTCCTGGTCGATCTCGGGGCCCTGCTCGGCCTGTCGCGCAGCGGCATCGCCGATCTCACCAAGGTGATCGTCGTGGGGGCACCGGGCGACGAGGTAGGGCTCTTGGTCGAGGCCGTGGAGGGCATCGAGGACGTGGCTCCGAGCCGTGTCACGCCGCCCGTCGGCGGGGCCTCGCACATCGCCGGCATCGTCGACGGCAGCCTGGTCCTGGTCGACCTCGCCGCGCTGCTGCTCGAGCACCGGCTCTCGGGTGCGGTCTCGCCATCCGACGAGACGCTCAAGGATCCGCACGAGAAGGAGTGAACATGGCCACGAAGCAGAAGAAGTCCGTGAGTGGTGTCCGGGCAGGGCAGGCGCCTGCCGCGCCCAACTGCTGGGAGCGCCAGCGCTGCGGGCGCGAGATCGGGGGTGCCAAGGAGGTGGAGCTCGGTGCCTGTCCGGCGGCGCATGGCCACGGGCGCGACTGCTGGCTCGTGGCCGGGACGCTGTGCGGCGGCGAGGTGCAGGGCACCTTCGCCGAGAAGCTCGGCAACTGCCAGATGTGCGACTTCTACCGGCAGGTCATGTCGGGCCAGATCTAGCAGCCCGTCGGGCTCGCTGCGCCACGGGCTTGTCCGCGACGGGCTCGCAGGCCAGCGCCTTGGGGTGCCGCGCCGCGGCGCCCGGTATACGTGGAGGAGACATGTCGAACAAGGAAGCTGCACGTGCAGGGCGTCCGCGCAAGGTCGCCCCGAGGGGCGGTGCACGCGCGCCGAAGGCGCCGGTCGTCGAGGACGTCGCCGCCCTGAGGAGCAAGATCCAGGCGCTCGAGACCTACGCCGCGAACGTCGACAAGCAGGTGCTGCTGCTCGGCAACGAGCTCGCCTTCGCGAACTGCGTGAAGCACGGCATCGTGGAGCCGTTCTTCACCACGGACACCCACTTCAAGCTCACCTTCTGCAACGAGGCGTTCGCCAAGCTCTGTGCCCGCACCCCCGCCGAGCTCGCGGGCCAGCCGCTCGCCGACTTCCTCCGCACCGAGGAGCCCGAGGTCCTCGGCGCGCTCCAGGCCTGCGTGACCAGCGCCACGGCGGCGGCCTCGCTCCGGTGCACGCTCGTGACGGGGCGCGGCGCGAAGGTGCGCTTCCTGCTCAACGCCGGCCCACTGCGCACCTCGATCCGGCAGGTCGTCGGCCTGTTCTGCATGCTGCACGATCTCTCCGACATCGACGGGCTCGCCGAGAAGACGCGCCTGCTCAAGATGTTCAAGGGCGCCACCGCGCAGCTCACACCGGTGGTCTCGCAGCTACTCGCGACGGCGAGCGAGCAGAACGCGAGCCTCTCGCAGCAGTCCGCCGCGGTGAGCGAGACGAGCAGCACGCTGAAGCAGATCAACCACGCGGCCCAGCAGGCCGCCGAGCACGCCCAGTCGGTCATCGACCTCGCCGAGCGCTCGGAGGCGGTGGCCCTCGAGGGCGTCGGGGCGATGGAGGAGAGCATCAAGGCGGCGAGCGCCACGCGCGAGAAGGTGACGGGCAGCGCCGAGAGCGTCGTGCAGCGGTCCGAGCAGGCCTCGCGCATCGGCGACATCGTCGCGACGGTGAACGAGCTGGCGGAGCAGACCAACATGCTGGCGCTCAACGCCTCGATCGAGGCGGCCAAGGCGGGCGAGTTCGGCAAGGGCTTCGCGGTCGTGGCGGCCGAGATGCGCAAGCTCGCGGAGCACTCCAAGCGCTCCACGACCCAGATCCGCGGCATCCTCGGCGAGATCCAGAAGGTGATCCGCTCCGTGGTCAAGACCACCGAGGACGGCAGCCGCAAGGTCGAGGAGGGGGTGCAGCTCGCGACCACGGCGAGCGCCCGCATCGCCAAGCTGACCGGCACCATCTCCGACTCGTCGCAGGCCGCCAAGCAGATCGCCGTCGCCGCGCGCCAGCAGTCGATCGGCATCGATCAGGTCGCAGGCGCCATGAGCAACATCGCGCAGGCGACCGGCGACTCGGTGGTCGGCACGAAGCAGCTCGAGACCGCGGCGCGCGAGCTGCGCTCGCTCGCCGAGAGCATGGGCTCGATCGCGAAGGACCTCTGAGCCATGCCGATCGCCGAGCGCCGCCGCGCCGCCTTGCTCGGGGTCTTCCGCGACGAGTCGGCCGAGCTCGTCCGCACCCTGGGGCGCGCCCTCATGTCGCTCGAGGACGCCGCGGCGCCCGGGGACCGAGCGCGTCTGTTCGGTGAGATCGGCGGCACGCTGCACACCCTGAAGGGCTCGTCCGCCATCGTCGGGCTCGGCGAGATCGCGGGCCTCATCCACGAGCTCGAGACCGCCGTCCTCGCCGTGGGGCGCGCGCCGCCCACCGATCTGTCCCCGCTCGTGTCCGGTGTGCTCGGAGCGCTCGACGTGGTGCCCGTCTGGACGCGCCGCGCCGCGGAGGGCAAGCCCGTGCCCGCGGCGGAGCTCGAGGAGCTCGTCCGCACCACCCGCGCGCTCGGGGCGCTCGCCACTGGAGTGGGGTCGAGCGCGGCCGGGCCCGCGTCGTCGGGGGCCATCCCCGCGAGCGCGCCCGCGCAGGCCGTGCCGTCGAGCCGCGCCGCCGAGGTGCCGCCGCCCGACACCGCGCGGGCCGGCGCCACCCAGGAGCCGCGCGACGCCGGCGGCGCGCTCGAGGTGCGCGCGCTGCGCGTGTCGACCGAGCGCCTCGACGCGGTGCTGGCTCAGGCCGAAGACCTCGCGGTCGGCGTGGCGCGCCTGCGACACCGCATCGACGGCATCTCGGCGGTCGAGGGGCAGCTCGAGCAGCTGCTGCAGGTGCGGGCGGGCGAGCGGGGTCACCGCGCGGGCGACGGGGCGCTCGCCGCCGAGCTCGGGCGCGTCCACCAGCGCCTCGGGGCGAGCGCGTGGGACGTCTCGACCGACGCGGAGCGCCTCGCCACCGCGGCCGGCACGCTGCTCGAGGAGCTGCGCGCCCTGCGCATGTTGCCCGCGAGCACGCTCTTCGAGACGCTGGCGCGCCCGTGTCGCGACTGGGCGCGGGCGCTCGACAAGCGCGTCGAGGTCGAGCTGCGCGGCGGCGACGTGCGCCTCGACAAGCGCGTGCTCGAGGGCTTGAAGGCGCCGCTCGTGCACCTCTTGCGCAACGCGGTCGCCCACGGGCTCGAGGCGCCGCACGAGCGCGAGGCCGCGGGCAAGAGCAGCGCCGGCCGCATCGTGCTCGCGGCCGAGTCGCGCGGCCACCGGGTCGCCCTCGTGGTGAGCGACGACGGGCGGGGGGTGGACGTGGGCGCGGTGCGCGCGCGGGCGGTGCGCGAGCAGCTCGTGTCCGAAGCGGTGGCGGCGGATCTCGGCGACGAGGCGGTGCTCGAGCTCATCTTCCGCGAGGGGTTCTCGACGCGCACCGAGGCCACCGCGGCGGCCGGACGGGGCGTCGGGCTCTCCGTGGTGCGCGACGCGGTCGAGCGCCTGCGCGGGCAGGTGACGGTCGTCTCCGCGGCCGGCGCCGGGACGACCTTCACGCTCGACGTGCCGCTGACGGTGGCCGCCACACGGGGGCTCGTCGTGTCGGCCGGCGGCGAGCTCTACGCGCTGCCGCTCGCCGGCGTGGAGCGCGTGGCGCGCTTGCCGGTCGCGGAGGTGCGGCCGTTGCACGGCGTGCCGACCGCGCACATCGAGGCGGGGCCCGTGCGACTCGCCTCGCTCGCGGCGCTGCTCGATCGCCGGGAGCTGCCGCTCCGGCCCGGCGACGGCGGCACCCTGCAGGTCGTGGTGCTCGCCGCGGGCCGCCGCCGCCTGGCCGTGACGGTCGACGTGATCCTCGGCGAGCGGCCCATGATCCTGAAGGACCTGCCGGGGCCGCTCCGCGCGATCGGCGTGCTGGCCGGGGCCACGGTCCTCGACGACGGCAGGGTCGCGCCCGTGCTCGACCTCGAGGGCCTCGTGACGGAGGGGCTGGCCGGTGCGCTCGGCGGCGACGAGCCCGCCCGGCGCCGCACCACCGTTCGGCGCGCGCTCGTGGTCGACGACTCGGTGACGACGCGGATGCTCGTCGCCGGCGAGCTCGGCGCGCTCGGCTATCGGGTCGTGACGGCTGCGGACGGGCTGCAGGCGCTCGGTGCGCTCGAGGCCGAGTCCTTCGACGTGCTCGTCACCGACGCCAACATGCCCAACATGGACGGCTTCGATCTGACGCGCTCGGTGCGCGCGAGCCCACGGCTCGCGCACCTGCCGGTCGTGCTGCTCACCTCCGCCGACGGGGCCGCCGACCAGCTCCGGGGCGTGGAGGTCGGGGCCGACGCCTACGTGATCAAGAAGGACTTCGTGCGCGAGAGCATGCGCAGCCTGCTCGACCAGCTGCTGCGGCGGAGTGCGACGCCTTGATCGCCGTCCTGCTCGTCGAGTACTACGAGCCCGTGCGCGCGGCGCTGCAGCGCGCGCTCGACGGCGAACGCGATCTCGCCGTCGTCGCCGTGGCCCGAGGCGGGGCGGAGGCGCTGCGCGTCGCCCGGAAATCGCGGCCCGACGTCATTCTCGTCGGCGCGAGCCTGCCCGACGGGGCGGCGCGCGTGGTCGCGGAGCTGAAGCGGCAGCTGCGTACGCCGATCGTCGTCTTCGACGAGGGACAGCTGTCGCCGGCGGCCATCCACGCGCTCTCGCGGGCCGGCGCGCTCGACGTGGTGCGGCTCCACCTCGGGCCGCGGGGCAGCGCCGAGCTGTGTCGGGCGTTGCGCGCCACCGCTGCCCGGGCGCCGCGGCCCGAGGTCGAGGTGCCGCGCGCGAGCGGCGCGGTGCTGCGCGCGCCGGTCGACGGCGCCATCGTGGCCGTGGCGGTCTCGACCGGGGGGCCGCCGGTGCTCGCGCGCATCCTGGGCGAGCTGCCCGGGAGCTTCGTGGCGCCGATCGTGGTCGTCCAGCACATGACCGAGGGGTTCCTGGACCAGTTCGTCGCCTGGCTCGGGGGCGTCGTCGGTCGCCCGGTCAAGGTCGCGGAGGACGGCGAGCAGCTCGCCCCCGGGTGCGTCTACGTCGCGCCTTGCGACCGGCACCTCGGCGTGGAGGACGGCGGCCAGCTGCGCGTGACCGACGCCCCGGCGATCGGCGGCCACAAGCCGTCCGCCGACGTCCTGTTCGAGTCGCTCGCCCGCTGCCGGGAACGCGTGCGGGTCGGAGTCATCCTGACCGGCATGGGCAGCGACGGGGCGCGCGGCCTCAAGGCCCTGCGCGCGTCGGGGGGCCACACGATCGCGCAGGAGGCGACGTCGTGTGCGGTCTACGGCATGCCGCGGGCAGCCGTGGAGCTCGGTGCGGCCGACGAGGTCGCCGCGCCCGCCGAGATCGCCGCGCGGCTCGTCGCGCTCGCCGGTGCGGCGTCGACCGCCACAGGGGGAGGACATGCGCAAGGCAGCGAGTAGCGGGGCAGCCTCATGACGGACGATGGCCCGAGGGGCAAGGGGCCGAAGGGCCCCGGCGCTCCGGATCTGGCGCGCTGGTGCGCGGTCGCGGCCGACGCGCTCGCGGACGTGCTCGTCGAGCTCGGTGTGATGCTCCCCGAGCCGGTGACGGGGCCCGAGCGCACGGCGCGGCTCACGGCGGCCGACCTCACCATCGTGATCGGCTGCGAGCTGCCGGCGCCGATCGGCGTGGAGGGGGCGGCTGCAGCGCCGGTCGTGGCCCTCGCCTTCGAGCTCGACGCCGACATCGGGCGCGTGCTCGGCGAGAAGTTCTCCTTCGCGCTGACGCGCACGCGCCTGCCCGACGCGCCCGCCGCGCGCGCCGAGTGGATCGAGGGCGCGCTCACCGAGCTCGTGAACCGGGTGGCGTGTCGCGCGGTGGCAGAGGTGGACGCGCGCCTGTCGGTCTCGAGCCCGGTCGCGCTGCGCGGGCCGGGCGAGCTCCTGAGCGAGGCGCCGGAACCGATGGCGACGCTGGTGGTCGCGCACGAGATCGGGTGCGTGTGCATCGGCGCCTTCGCCGGCCGCGCCCTCGAGCCCGTGGCGGCGGAGGCGCCGAGCGCCCGGTCGCCCGTGAGGACCGTCGTCATCGCCGACGACAGCCCCGTCGTGCGCATGGCGATCCGGATGGAGTTCGAGGGCAGCGAGTTCGAGGTCGTCGGCGAGGCGCGCAACGGGCGCGAGGTCGTCGAGCAGTTCCGCAAGCTGCGACCGGACGTGCTGGTGCTCGACGTGAACATGCCGATCATGAGCGGTCTCGACGCCGTGCGCATCATCCGTGCGGACGAGCCCCAGGTGCGCGTCGTCGTGTGCTCGGCGGCGGCCAACCTCGCGCCGCACCTCGGGCCCGGCATGGTGAGCGTGGCGAAGCCGTTCGCGCCGCGGACGGTGCTCGAGGCGGCGCGCTCGCTCCTCGAGCAGCGCTCGGAGCACAGCGTGTACCCGACCGAGCCGACGCCGCCTTCGGCGCGCGCCGAGCCGATGCCGCGCACCCTCGCGGGCTACCGCGTCGGTCCGCTGCTCGCCGAGGGCGGCATGGGCCTCGTCTACATGGGCCGGGATCCCGGGCTCGGCCGCGAGGTCGCGATCAAGGTGCTGAAGAGCGACGTGGCCCGCAACGTGGACTGGGTCGTCGGCTTCCTCGGTGAGGCGCGCGCCGTCGCCCGGCTCAACCACCCGAACGTGGTGCAGATCTACTTCGCCGGCAGCGATCAGGGCCGCCACTTCTTCGTGATGGAGCACCTGCCGGGGCCGAACCTCGACGAGCTCGTCCTGCGGCAGGGACCCATGACCCCCGCGGCGGCGCTCGAGGCGCTCGGCGCGGCCGCCGCCGGCCTCGGCGCCGCCCACGAGCGCGGCATCTTCCACTGCGACGTGAAGCCGAGCAACCTCGTGTTCGGGAGCGAGGGCGTCGTGAAGGTCGCGGATTTCGGCATCGCGGTGCGCGCCGGACAAGTGGGGGCGGGCGTGGTGGTGGGGACGCCGGCCTTCATGGCGCCCGAGCAGGTCCAGGGGCGCGCCGTCGACGCGCGCACCGACATCTACAGTCTCGGTGCGACGCTGCACTTCCTCGTCACCGGCGAGCCGCCCTACGACGGCGACGACGAGGTCGAGACCGCGCTGCGGCACCTGTCGGCTCCCGTGCCGCAATCGCCGCTGCTCCCCGCGCCCGTCAACGCGCTCATCGCTCTGCTCATGGCGAAGTCGCCCGCGGATCGGCCGCCGGACGCGGCCGCGGTGCAGGAGGCGCTGCGGCGCTGCGGCGACGCCCTGTTCTGCGAGCCGGACTTCTAGAAGGACCCGAAAGGGCGAAGCACGCGTCCGAGGGGGTCGGGCGGGGCGCTGGTTCGCGCTAGGGTGAGCGCGTGACGACGCGTCCCGACCGAAGGAGCGCTCGCGCCCGCGCGACGCCGCCCGCCGCGAGCCGCGACGAGCTGCGAGCGGCCGCGGTCCAGGCGCTCTCGGCGCTCGGTCGCGCCGTGTCGTGCGAGGTGCTGAGCGCCGAGGCGGTCGGGGGCCGGGCCGAGGTCGTCGCACAGGCGCTCGTCGCCGGCCTCGTGCGCGAGCTCGTCCTTGCCCAGGCGTGCGGGCCCGCTCGCCGGGGCGACGCGTCGCGCCTCGGGCTCGCTGCTCTGACCGAGGTGCCGTGGCTCGTCCCGTGGCTCGATCGAGGGCTGGCGCGGACGGCGCTCGCAGCCCTGTCGGGCGCGCGCGACCTCGGCGCGCTCGAGCTCGAGGACCTCGGCGCCGTCTACGAGGAGCTCCGGGGTCACGCCCTCGTCGCCGGCCCGGGCGGTCGCTTCGCGCTCGTGCCCGGCGACGCGCGGCGCCGGAGCGGCACGCACTTCACGCCGCGCGCGCTGACGGCGCCCGTCGTCGAGCGGGCCTTGCGGCCGCTGTTCGCCCGCCTCGGCCCGAGCCCGGCGCCGGAGGCCATCGTCGCGCTCGCGGTGTGCGACCCCGCGATGGGGAGCGGCGCGTTCCTGCTCGAGGCCGGCCGGCAGCTCGCCGCGGCCCTCGCCGCGGCATGGCAGCGGACCGGCACGGCCTCCGCCGTCGCGGCCGACGCCGAGCTCGCCGCGGCCGCGCGCCGCGAGGTCGTGGCCCGCTGCCTCTACGGGGTCGACTGCGACGCGACGGTGGCCGCGCTCGCGCGCGCTTGCCTCTGGCTCTTCGCCGGTGCGCCTGCGGCGCTCGTGCCGCGCCTCGCGCACGCGCTCCGCCACGGCGATGCGCTCGTGGGCCAGCCCTACGGGGCGGGCGCGGGACCGAGCCTCACGCGCGCGCGCCGCGCCGTCGTCGGCTCGCGCACGCTCCCGGTCACGCCGCTCGACTGGGCGCAGGCCTTCCCCGAGGTGCTCACCCGCGCGGCGCCCGGCTTCGACTGCATCGTCGGCAACCCGCCGTTCCTCGGCGGCAAGCGCATCTCGACCAGCCTCGGCCGGAGCTACCGCGACTGGCTCGCCGCCCTGCACCCCGACGCGAGCCGCAACACCGACCTCGCCGCGCATTTTCTGCGGCGCGCGTTCACGCTCCTCTGCCCGGGCGGCACGCTCGGCTTCGTCACCACGAACAGCATCGCGCAGGGCGACACGCGCGTGGGGGGCCTCTTGCGCGTGCGCGAGGCGGGCGGCGTCGTCTACGCCGCCGAGCGCCGCGTGCGCTGGCCCGGTGCCGCCGCCGTGGTCGTGAGCCTGCTCCACGTCGCCAAGGGCTTCGACCCCGGCTGGGCCGAGCTCGACGGCTGCTCGGTCGCGCGCATCACCGCCTTTCTCGCGTCGCACGGCGCGGACGCCGATCCGGCCCGTCTCGCGGACAGCCGAGCGCGCGCCTTCATCGGCTGCTTCGTCCGCGGGATGGGCTTCACCTTCGACGACGACAACCCCGAGGCGACCCCGCTCGCCGAGCTCGAGCGGCTCGCTGCCGCCGAGCCGGCGACGCGCGACGCCGTGCTCGAGTACCTCGGCGGCGAGGAGGTCTCGACCTCGCCCACGCAGGCGGCCCGGCGCTTCGTCATCTTCTTCGGCGACGCGAGCGAGGAGGAGGTGCGGCGCCGCTGGCCGGGCCTGTACGCGCTCGTCCGGCAGAAGGTGCTGCCGGCGCGCGCCCGGCTCGGCGACTCGCCCATCGACCGGCAGCACAAGCGCCTGTGGTGGCGCTTCGCCAACGACCGTCCCGAGCTCCGCGCCGCGCTCGCGGGCCGCACGCGCGCCCTCGTGGTGCCGCGCCTCGCCCGGCACCTCATGGCGGCCTGGCTCCCGCTGCCGCGGATCTTCTCCGACCAGCTCGTCGTGTTTCCCGACGCCGACGACGCGCTCTTCGCCGTGCTGAGCTCGCGCCTGCACCTCGTCTGGGCCCGGAGCTTCGCCTCCACGCTCGGCGACGGCCTGCGCTACAACCCGACCGACTGCTTCGAGACCTTCCCGTTGCCGCCCGCATCGGCGGACGGCGCCGCCCTCGCCGCCGTCGCGCGGGCCTTCGAGGCGCAGCGCGCCGCCGTGTGCCGCGCCCGGGGCGAGGGCCTGACGCGCTGCTACAACCGCCTCCACGACCCCGCCGAGCGCTCGGCCGACATCGCCGCGGTCCGCGCCCTCGCGGCCGAGCTCGACCGCGTGGTGCTCGACGCCTACGGCTTCGGCGACCTCGTGCCCGTGCTCGACTTCCGCCGGCGGCCCGAGGGCGTCGTGCGCCTCGAGTGGGACGCGGCCACCGGTGACGAGGCGCTCGGCCGCCTGCTCCGTCTCAACGCCGAGCGCGCCGGGAGTCGCCTGCAGAGGTGACGGCTCGTGGCCGATGGCCTATGGGTCGAACCGTTGGCCGCGTCGAACCTCACCCTCCGCCTCGTCACCGCCGGCATCGCGCTCCCGGGCGTGCTCGTGCTCCTGTTCCTGGGCCCGCCGTGGGGCTGGTTCCTGTTCATGCTGTTCGTGGCGGTCGTGTCCGCCCACGAGCTCATCGCGATGACCCACGGCGGGGACTGGCCCGCGCGCATCGTCGGCATCCTGATGACCTGGGCCGTCGTGTCGGCGCTCTTCTGGCGCGAGGAGCTCGGCGACCGGGCGCTCGTGAGCGTGCTCCTCGCGACGCCCATGCTGGCGATCCTGCTCACGCTCGCGCGGCTCGGCGAGATGCGCACCGCGGCGCTGCGGCTGTGCGGGGCGGCCTTCGGGCCGCTCTACCTCGGCGCGGGCATCGGAGCGGTGGCCCTCTTGCGTCGCCAGCCGGGCCTCGAGGGGTCGAGCTTCGTGCTCTTCAGTCTCGCCATGGCCTGGCTGAGCGACACGGGCGCGTACTTCGCGGGGCGCCTGCTCGGCAAGCGCAAGCTCTACGAGGCGGTGAGCCCGAAGAAGACCATCGAGGGGGCCGTCGGCGGCGTCGCGGCCGCCGTGGGAGGCGCCGCGCTCGGCCACTTCACGCTGCTCCCGGACGTGCCCCTGTGGCAGCTCCTCGTGGTCGGCGGCATCGCCTCGGCCCTCGGTCAGATGGGTGATCTCGGCGAGTCACTGCTCAAGCGTTCCGTGGGCGTGAAGGACTCGGGCGGCTTCTTCCCCGGTCACGGCGGCATGCTCGACCGCATCGACGCCGTGCTGCTCACGGCGCCGACGACGCTCCTCTACGTGCTCTGGTTCCGCCCCTGAGCCTTGCGCACCGGGCCCGGGCGGGCCACGCTTCGGGTCGGCCTGCCGGTACCTTCCGATGATCGCCCGCCTCCTCGTCGCGTTCGTCCGGCTCTACCAGCTGACACTCTCGCGGCTGATCCTGGCGATTTTCGGGCCCGTGTGCCGCTTCGAGCCCTCGTGCTCGCACTACGCCGTCGCGTGTCTGCGGAGCCACGGCGCCCTGCGCGGGAGCTTGCTTTCGCTCAGGCGACTGAGTAAGTGTCACCCCCTCCACCCCGGCGGCTACGACCCACCGCCCCCACCCCCTCCGTCGAAGGCCACGCGCGCGCACACGGCGCTGCCCGCAAACGTTCACGAGCACGAGGCAGGCGCCGTTCCAGAAGACGGCCCCGCGACGCACTAACCTCCAAGCGTCGCAGGGCAAGCGCGCCGCAAGGCCAACCTCGTCCCCTCCGGCGCGCCGGGCGGGGCGATCCGAGCGCCCGCCCTCGCGCGCTCCCGACCCCCACGGATCCTCAACCGCAGCCACCACGGCTCACTTCGATTCGACATGGAACAGCGCGGCAGCTTGCTCCGTTGGGTGCTCATCGGTGGCGCGGTCTTTCTGTTCATGACCTTCGGGATGCCCGCCCTCTGCGGCAAGGGCGACCCGACGGCCCGCCAGCCCCTCACCCACGACGACCAGACGACGGCGCCCGAGGAGCCGAAGGAAGAGCAGATCTGCGAGCTCGTCGGCACGCGCTTCAACGCCGAGGTGACGAGCAAGGGCGCCTCCCTGAAGAAGCTCTGGCTCGAGGGACCCAAGTACCAGACTCACGGTCCCCTCGGTCCGAAGGAGCCGATGCAGATCGTGACGACCTGGAGGCCGGGTCGACTGCCGCTGCGCACGAACCTGCGCGCCCCGGCCGACACCGAGCAGGTCGCCTACGACGATCTCGACTGGCAGCTCGACGAGAGCGCCTCGGACGACACGCGTTGCGTGTTCCGCTATCGCGACGACAAGACCGAGCTCGAGAAGACGCTGAGCTCGACCGAGCGCCCCTACGAGATCGCGATGACCCTCAAGGTCACGAACCTCGCCAAGGACGCGCAGCGCCACCGGCTCTCCGTCGAGCAGGCCGACTGGCGCACGGCGGCCGAGACGAAGGGCAGCTTCGGCCGCCAGAGCGAGTTCCTGACGCAGAGCGAGGGGCGGGCCGGCGAGAAGATCAAGCGCTTCGGGGACGGCGACTTCGCGCCCAAGAGCTTCGCGGACGAGGACTTCACCGACGAGAAGTGGCGCCGCCTGCCCGGCGACGCGAAGTGGGTGGCCGTCAGCAGTGCCTACTTCTCGAAGGCGCTCTTCCCCGTGGCCGGGCCCGCGGTGCCGGCGGCCGAGGCCCTGATCGAGGAGCTGTGGGGCAGCAACTTCCGCGAGAAGGACAAGGATCCGGACTTCGGCCACACCTACCGCGCGCGCCTCGTGTACCCGGCGCAGGAGCTCGGCCAGGGTAGCTCCACGAGCTACGAGGTGCTGGCCTACATCGGGCCCAAGGAGCGCGAGGTGCTCGCGACCCTCGGCGGCGGACAGCTCGGTGGCGCGGATCTGCTCGACCTCGGCACCTTCGGCGCCATCGGCAAGGTGCTCGTCTCGTACCTGCACATCCTCTACCGGCTGGTCGGCCAGTGGGGCTGGGCGATCTGCCTGCTCACGATCACGGTGAAGCTGCTGCTCTTCCCGCTCAGCATCTCGCAGATCAAGAGCGGCATGGCCATGCGCCGGCTCAAGCCGGAGATGGACGAGCTGAACGCGAAGTACAAGGACAACCCGACCCAGAAGGGGCTCGCGATCCAGGAGCTGTGGCGCAAGAACAAGGTGACCAATCCCTTGCTCGGCTGCCTGCCGCTGCTCTTGCAGATGCCGGTGTGGTGGGCGCTCTACACGTCGCTGCAGACGGCGGTCGAGCTCTATCACATGCCCTTCACGCCGTTTCAGTTCCTCGTCCCGGATCTGTCTCAGCCCGGCAAGTACTTCGTCATCCCGATCCTGCTCGGCATCTCGAGCTTCATCCAGCAGATGCTGATGCCCGCCCAGGGCGATCCCATGCAGCAGAAGCTGATGCGCTACCTCATGCCCGGCATCTTCACGGTGATGATGCTGTTCCTGCCGGCCGGGCTCGGGATCTACTTCCTCACGAACACCTGGCTCGGCATCGGGCAGCAGCTCGCGGTCGAGAGGTTCTACAAGGCGCGCGCCGCGAAGGCCGAGGCCGCGCGCGTCGAGACTCCGGAGCCGCCCGCGCCGAAGCCGGGTGCTCCTTTCGGAAAGGGAAAGAGTCGTGTCCAGCAACGTGGATGAAACCCTCGCAGGCGCAGACGACGGCGCCGCTGCCGACAAGCCGACCGACGCCGCGGACGCCGCGGGAGGCGGTGGGGACGAGCACGCGGAGGAGGCGCCGCGCGCCCTCGCCGCGCTGCCCTCCGAGCCCTTCGTCGAGGACGGGCGCGCCGACAAGGCGCTCGACTTCCTGGTCGACGTGCTCACCGCCATGGGTCTCGACTGCACGGTCGACCTCATGGAGAACGACGAGACCGATCCGCCGGGCGACATCCGCATCGAGGTGAGCGGCGACGACGCCGACACGCTCATCGGCAAGAAGGGTCAGACGCTGGCGTCGATCCAGTTCCTCGCGAACCGGGTCATCAACCGCCCGAGCATGCCCCGGCGCCACATCCTCATCGACGCGGCGGGCTACCGGGCACGGCGCGAGAACGCGCTGGCCACGATGGCGCGCCGCCTCGGCAAGCAGGCCGTCGACGAGGGCAAGATCATCACCTTCGAGCCGATGAGCGCCCAGGATCGGCGCGTCGTGCACCTGGCGCTCGCCAAGTTCCCCGGCGTCGTCACGAAGAGCGAGGGCAAGGGCGCCACGCGCCGGGTGCAGATCATCCCGGTGCGCGAGACGGCCGACGCGGAGGTCTGAGGTCGGTCGGTCGCCCGGAGTGAGGGGCGCTCGTCGCGGCGCGGCACGGGCCCCAACCCCAACTCGCACTGCGGCGCGGGCAGGCGGTGGGTTGCGCCTGCGCACTCGATCGCCCGCGTCCTCGCGCTCGACATCGGGGCCCTCCCGTGGCGCGCCGCGCCGAGCGCCCCTCACCCCGGGCTCGGGGGTTGGTGGGGGAGGGCTCGCGGCGGAGGGCTCGCGGCGGGTGCGAGTGCGGGCGCGGGGGCGGGTGCGGGTGCGGGCTGGGAACGGGTGCGGGTGCGGGTGCGGGTGCGGGTGCGGGTGCGGGTGCGGGTGCGGGTGCGGGCGCGGCGGCGTGAGCGGGTGGGGGTGGGAGCGCGGGCGGGCTTCGAACCGCGGCCGAGGCCGCCTTGCCCGACGGCGCGCAGGGCGTGACGGCGAGCTCCTGCCCCGCCTCCGCCATGAGTCGACCTACTTCGCCGAACCTGCCCGGTTTGTGGCGGAGGGCACGGCTCGGACTCCGCCATAAGTCGGCCTACTTCGCCGAACTTGCCCGGTTTGTGGCGGAGGCGCGACGTGGGACCTCTACCGGGGCGACGCGGCCGTCGTCGTGCCGTACACGCGTACGCGCGGCTCGATCTCGCGCTCGAGCTCTACGCCAGCGACGGCCAGCGGCTCCGGGGGGCCGTCGCTCGGGCTCGGGCTGCGGTTCGGGCCCCCCGTCGCCGTCGCGGTACACGCAGAGGGCGAGCCCGCCCCGGCTGCCGAGCAGCAGCCATGGTTCCAGTGGAGAGCACCGCGGGCGCGCCCGAGCCAGCGCGGCTCGACTCCATGACCGACCGACCTCGTTGACACCTGCCGTGGGTGGGTTCGCTCGTCCACGGTCGAAACCTCGCAACTCGCCGATGCGCCGTGTCGAGATCCATGATGAGATCTCGACCCTCCGCAGGACAACCATGACCACGAGCCCCACCAAGACTCCCGTCGACCGCGGCAGCCCCGATGCGCTACGCCTGAGCCGCCTGCTCGCGGCGCTCGCGACGACGCCGGATGGCGAGCTTGGCGCCTTCGGGCGGCGCAAGTGCCCGAAGGTGGAGGTCGAGCAGATCGTGCGCGCGCGGGATCTCTGCGACGTCGTGGCCGAGGCGCTCGAGGCGCCGCAGCCCGCGACCTGGCGCCGGCTCGAGGCGAGTTACTTTCGCGAGTTCCACGACTGGCTACTCCAGCGCCGCGGAGGCAAGTGATGCCGAGCCAACCCGCAGCCAAGGAAGGGGACGAGGTCGTGGGCAGCGACATCCATGTCGTGATGGTGCCGAGCCCCGGCGGCCCCGTCCCCACGCCGCTTGCGTCGCCGTTCAAGGGCAAGCTGACGGACGGGCTCTCGCAGACGACCTGCGTCGACAACCAGAGCGTCGCCCTCGAGGGCAGCCGCGCCAAGAACGACCACCGGGCCACGGCACTCGGGCTGCCTTGGAGAAAGACCATGCGAGCTAGGTCGGCGCGCGCCTTCGCCTGGACTGTTGCTGCCGCCGCAGCTAGTACCTCGCCACAGAGGACGTGATTGATCTTACGCCGCAGCCCGGCGAGCCGGGCGGTCGGCAAGCTGCGGATACGCTCGGCCGAGCTTCTCGCGCGCACGGTCGACCGTGAAGAGCCACCGG